>JAQAZV010000274.1:0-4525 GCA_032127155.1 Acidimicrobiia bacterium | reverse complement strand
GATACCGAGCAGGCGTGTCAAGCCTGAAGTCACTCCCGAGGTCGACGACCTTCGTCCCCGTGGCGACAAGTTCCATCGCTGGTGCGGCCGATGCACCGTGTGGGAGCGCCAGAAACACGACATCCGCGGCAGATGCACGCTCCGATGAGAGGCTCCCGAGCGTGCGGTCAGCACCACCGAGGTGTGGGTGCACCTCACCGAGGGTCTGGCCAGCCTTCGAGTGGGCGCCGAGGTAGATCAGCTCCATCGATGGATGCCCGTCGAGGAACCGAATGAGTTCGCCCCCGGCATAGCCGGAGGCGCCGAGCACTGCTGCTGTGATCATGGCGCCAGCCTACACAAGTATGCGCATATACAGCTAAATCTGTATGCCCGGGGTCCATCGGTGCCGAATCGTCAGCGCCCGCTCCCTGCCTTCCACTGGTCAAGCAGCGCGTACGCCTCCTCCGGGGAATACGGCCCGTCCTCGAGCCGCCGTTCGAGGAGCATGTCCATGATCTCCCCAACCTCGCGCGACGGCGAGAGACCGAGGTGGTCCATGACGTCGTTCCCGTCGATTGGGGGCCTGATGCGGTCGAGCTCCTCGAGCTCGGCGAGGACGGCTATCCGTTCCTCGAGTTCGTCGATCCTGCGCGAGATCGCCTTCGCTCTTCGTGCGTTTCGGGTCGTGACATCGCAGCGCACCAACTCGTTCAGGTCCTCGAGCAACGGTCCCGCATCCCTCACGTAGCGACGTACGGCGGAGTCCGTCCAGCCCATCTTGTAGGTGTGGGGTCGCATGTGCAGGAACACCAGGCGGGCCGTTTCCTCGGTCAGGTCCTTCGGGTACCGCAGTGACTGCATCCTGGCCTTGGCCATCCGTGACCCCACGACCTCGTGGTGATGGAAGGAAACACCAGCAGGACCGAACTCGCGTGTCGCCGGCTTCCCGATGTCATGGAAGAGGGCAGCGAGGCGTAGCCGCAAACGGGGATGTGTCTTCGCCACGACAGCGATCGTGTGAGCGAGGACGTCCTTGTGATGATGGACAGGGTCCTGCTCGACGGCGACCGCAGGAAGCTCGGGGATGAATTCCCCAGCGAGCCCGCTCGCAACCAGTGCCTCGAGTGCCTCGGCGACATCGTCGCCCACGATGAGCTTGTCGAATTCCGCCCGTATCCGTTCCGCCGAAACGATCGCCAGCCTGCCATGCATGCGCACAACAGCGTCGTACGCGGCCGGATCGGCTCGAAATCCGAGCGTCGCGATGAACCTGAAGAGCCGCACCATGCGAAGGGGGTCATCGCCGAAGGAGATCTCGGGATCGAGCGGCGTCCTCAGGACCTGTTCCGACAGATCGGCAAGCCCCCCGTGAGGATCGATCATCTCTGGCTGGTCCTCCTCGGAGAGCGGGACACGGATGGCCATCGCATTGACCGCGAAGTCCCTCCTGGAGAGATCCTCTTCGAGGCTCGTACTGAAGGTCACGTGTGGCTTGCGCGAATCGTCGCGGTATATCTCGGAACGAAAGGTGGTGATCTCGTGGGTCACGTGGTCCTTCACCAGTCCGATGGTTCCGAAGGCCTTCCCAGCCAGATACGTGGAGTTCGCCCACGGTTCACCGATGCGTTCGATCTCGTCGGGGTGGGCCTCGGTCGTGAAGTCGAGGTCGCTGGACGTACGACCGAGGAGGGCATCGCGAACAGAGCCACCAACCAGGTAGAGAGCATGGCCCTCCGCAGCGAATCGCGACGCCAAATCGATGATGTCAGGGGTGAGGACGTTCTGGAGGCGGGTCGGAATCGGCATCAGCGCTCCGCACGAGCTCGATTGGCAAGCTGGTCCGCGTACTCATTCCAGCGGAATCCGACATGGGCCTTGATCCACACCAGATCGAGCTCCGGGCGGCTCCGATACGCGGCGAACGCTTCCTTGACGAGGTCGAGGTTCTCGACGGGGCCCGTCTTGCGCTTCCATCCATTCCGCTGCCAACCGGCTGCCCACTCGTTGATCGTGCGCACGGCGAGGTTTGAATCCGAGTACACGCGCATCGGGGTTCCCTCAGGGACGAGCGAAGGGGCTGCAATGAGTGCCATCAGCTCCATGCGGTTGTTCGTGGTGTCGGCGTCACAGCCGCTCGCCTCGGCGACGATGTCGTTGTCGACGACATAGACCGCCCCCCAGCCTCCCGGCCCGGGATTCGGGACCGAACTGCCATCGGTGAACACCCCCGTGGTGGGGTCCTCAGTGGTCGCCCGAGGAGCCGACGATGTCCCCTTGCCATTCGTGTCCCTGCAGCTGCGGCATTGCTTCGGGGTCCATCCCGGATATCGGTCGAGGACGGCCTGTGACAACGTGAACGTGTCACCGCAGTCGCGGCAGGTGAAGTCGGGCATGGCTGCGAGGGTAGATGGCATCCCCAGGGTTGTGACGACGCTCGCGCGTGACACACTCCCGCATGGGCCGTGGTGTGGTCAGTCGATCAGTGGCCGATCGATGCCGAGGGAGGGACTGGGGGTGCGGCCGGAGGAGGAGACGATGGCGCCTGGGCCGGAGGCATCGATGACATCACTCCCGTGGCGATCTTGAAGTCACGGGGTGATGTGACATGCATCAAGGCATCACTGAACGACACCTCGCCTGCTTCGTACCTGGCTGTGATCGCCTGGTCGAAGGTCTGCATTCCGTAGAACGCCCCCTCGGAGATCTGTTCGTGAAGCGTGTTGATCTTCTCTGGGTCGATCAACCGTTCCCTCACGGCCTCGGTCCCGATCATGAGTTCGACCGCAGGCACCCTGCCCTGACCCTCGATCCTCGGGAGGAGTCGCTGGGAGATGATGCCTCGAAGGGACGTAGCAAGCATCTGGCGAACCCTGCGCTGCTGATAGGGGGGGAAGGTGTCCATGATGCGCCGAACGGTCTCGACCGCATCGATGGTGTACATGCTCGAGATCACGAGGTGGCCGGTCTCCGCTGCCACCAGGGCCGCCTCCAGCGCCTCCTGGTCCCGTATCTCCCCGACGTAGATCACATTCGGATCCTGCCGCAGGACTGATCTCATGCCCGCGGCGAACGAATCGGTGTCGACACCGACCTCCCGCTGGCTCACGATGGATCGCTTGTCCTTGTGCGTCACCTCGATGGGATCCTCGATCGTGATGATGTTGGCGCGGCGCGTAGTGTTGATGTAGTCGATGATCGCCGCGCACGTTGTTGTCTTTCCGGATCCTGTTGGGCCCGTCACCAGGATCAGCCCGTCATGCTCGTCGCAGACCTTGGTGACGGCATCAGGAAGGCCGAGCTCCGCAAACGTCTGCGTTGTGGGTGCAACCGCCCTGACCACGATGTTGACCGAGCCGCGCTGACGATAGGAATTGACACGGAACCGTCCGAGGCCCGGCTGGCCGTAGGCGAAGTCATGGTCGGTGTCTTCGCGATGGGGTTCAAGGCGTTCGGGAAGTAGTTCGTTCAACAGATCCTGGGTCTCTGGCGCCGAAAGCGCAGGAAGCTCCGCGAGATGGAGGACACCGTCGATGCGATAGGCGGGCGGGGACCCGACCTTGAGGTGCAGGTCGGACCCACCGGTCGTGACGAGTTTCGACAGAAGCTCGTCGAGGCTTGGAATCTGATCCATTGGCTGGTCCTCCCGGGATACGTACCCAGCAGGGATATCGGCGCGACTTGGCTCAGCCTTGAAGAACTTCCCAGTAGGGGGCAAGCGCTCCACGGACGAGATCGACGATCCGCGCTGCCGATCCCTCGACCTCGTTGGTCGATCCATCCGCAGTTCCGTTCAGCATGCCGTCGACCGTAGACCGCGCCGATTCAGCAACGGCGTCGAGGTCGTACCCGCCTTCGAGGAACGAGACGATGTGTCGCGTCGGCACGATGGCAGCCAACGCCGCAGCCATCGACGCGTAGTCGGCGGATGCAAGCATGAGACCACCGAGCGGGTCCGACCGATGTGCGTCGTAGCCTGCGCTGATCAGTATCCAATCCGGGGCGAACTCGGTGATGATCGGTATCGCGATCCGTTCGAATGCCCCCAGGTAGGACGCGTTGGGAGTTGCAGCTGGGATCGGAATATTCACCGTGGTACCCGCACCAGGTCCCGAACCGATCTCGGTGACCCACCCCGTTCCTGGGTAGAACGGGAACTCGTGAAGCGACACGTACAACACGTCGGGATCCCCATAGAACGTGTGCTGTGTTCCATTGCCGTGATGCACATCCCAATCGACGATCGCTACCCGTTCACCACGACTGCGTAAGTACGCCGCCGTGATGGCCACGTTGTTGAAAAAGCAGAACCCCATGGCCTGCTGTCGTTCGGCGTGGTGTCCCGGCGGACGAACGGCGACAAACGCTGTGTCTGCCGCGCCTCGGTCCAGCGCATTGACGGCCGCTGGTCCACCACCAGCTGCGTGCAGGGCAGCGTCCCAGGTCGCAGGAACCGCGAAGGTATCCGCATCGATGGAGCCTCCGCCTGACGTGCAGAACGCATGGAAGTCGTCGATGTAGTCGGACGCGTGAACCTGCTCGAGGA
>JAQAZV010000273.1:0-5245 GCA_032127155.1 Acidimicrobiia bacterium | reverse complement strand
TCGAAGGTGTACGACGTTGTCTGGTAGATCGGGACGGCGCGAGCGTTGGTGCCTGGTGCCGGTTCCTGCCCCGCGTGGACCTGCAGGGTCTCGTATCGGTATGTGTCCGTCATGGTTCCTCCCGTTTCGGGCCGGAGGTGGCCGGTTCCGGGAGGTTCAGACAAAGAGAAAGGACCTGCCCGTAGCCGGTGCAGATCCTCCGAAGGTGGTGTGTGTCGTTGCTACGCGAGGGATCTGCACGGCTGGTTCATCGCCATGCACATCATCTCGCAGGTGAATGCAACGTTCATGTGGCGGGAGAAGGTAGCACGGCTCCGTCTGGTGTCAAGACGACGCACGACACGGAACGGAACGTTCAGACCGATCGGGAGAGAACGGCCATGCGTTCGTCGATCGTTGCAGCCTCAACGTCGATCTGCAGTGGACCGTCGATGACATCGGCGAGGAGTTCTCGAATGCGATCCGCATCCTCATCAACCACCCGAACAGATGTGCCGTCGAGCATGACGAGGAACCCGGCATCCGACAGCACATCGAAGGCCGCCTGCCAGTTCTGAGTCCCGATCCGGACGGCGATGGTGCCGTCGACGATGTCCTCTTCCGTGCCCGAAGCAACGATCGTTCCCATCGACATCATGAGCAGACGATCACACTCGAGAGCCTCATCCATCGAATGCGTCGACACGAGTACGGCAGCCCCACGTCCTGCTTCGTCGCGGATCCTCTCCCAGAGCCGTGCAGCGCCGAGAGGCCCGACTCCCGATGTCGGCTCGTCGAGAATCAGGACGCTCGGCTGATGTTGGAGGGCGACGGCGAAGGCGAGTTGGCGTTGGAGCCCGAGCGAGATCTGGCCCACTGGCCGATCGGACTCGCTCGCCAGGTCCCTCGGGAGGTTCGAGATCGGCACCCCGTACGCCCCGGCGCTGAAGGCGAGGTTCTGTGACACCGTGAGGTCGCGATAGAGACCGAGGCCTTGGGGAACGTATCCGAGGTGTCGGCGAGCTTCACGACTGGGAGGGCCACCCAGGATTTCGGCTCGCCCGGAGGTGGGCGCCATGAGGCCCGTGAGCATTCTGATCGTTGTGGTCTTCCCGGCGCCGTTGGCTCCGAGGAGTCCAACGACCTCCCCAGGAGCGACGTCGAAGGTCACACCTCCAACGGCGAGGAACGTACCGAAGCTCTTGGTGAGATCGTCGGCGGCGATCACCCGGTCGGTCATCGTGGGCCTCCGACATGATCCGCCGCCCGAAGTGCTGCGACAATGCTGACGTCCCTGAGATCTGGCTGGACGGGTTGCGCATCGGTCGGACGTGTGAGATCGGATGCGGCAGGCACCCACTCGCGCCACCTCGAACCGGAGCGCCATGCCCTCTCACGGTTCGCAGGTTGTGATGTCATGACGATCGACCCATCGAGGTTCGACAACAGCATGGCGGGCGATCCAGTCAGGATGGCGCGCCCTCGGTCGAGGAGCACGACCGATGCCGCACGCTCGGCCTCGTCCATGTATGAGGTTGCCATCACGACGGAGGTGCCGGATGCGACGGCGTCTGAGATCATGCGCCACAGCTCGACCCTGCTCACCGGATCGACGCCAGTCGTCGGCTCATCCAGCACCACGAGCTCGGGGACATGGAGCATGGCCAGGCAGAACCCGAGTTTGGTACGCATGCCTCCTGACAGCTGGCCGGCCAGGCGATCGCCAACGCCGGTGAGGCCAGCATGTTCGAGAAGCGGCTCAGCCGCATCGACGAGAGCCTGGCCGCTCAGGCCATATGCACCGCCGACGAATGCGATGTTCTGATCGACGGTGAGGCTCTTCCAGCTTCCCAGCCCTGTGGGGAGATAGCCCAGATCCTGTTTGTGGGGACGCACCACGATCCCTTCATCTGGCTCGACCAATCCTGCGAGGCAACGCAACAGCGTCGACTTCCCCGCACCGTCGGCACCGATGATCGCCGTCACGGACCCCGGTGCAGCCTCGAAGCTGACATCCTCCAGGGCTGCAACGTTGCCAAGACGAACGCTGACGCGTTCCATCCCGAAAGTCATGCGTCAACGCCGGGCCGCGAAGGTGTCGCTGGGGACTCCGGTGCGAGATCCCTGCGGAAGCGGAGGGTGGCCCCGCCGAAAGCCAGAACGGCCATGACCGAGAGGATGAGGAACGGAGCCCACAGCGAGGCGAGATCGGCTCCTCGCAGCATGACGCCCTGGGCGATCATCGTGTAGTACGTGAGGGGAAGGAGGTAGCTGATCCAACGTACCCCCCACGGAATCGCCTCGAGCGGAAAGATCATGCCTGACAAGAGGATCTGGGGAAGGAGGAAGAAGAACGCGAGCTGGATGGCCTGACCGGTCGTCTGGGACACCGTGGAAATGAAGACCCCGATCCCCAACACCACAAGAAGGAACAACGCCGCTCCGAGGGCGAACAAGCCTGGGTTGCCGTTGAACGGGACGTCGAACAGCATCACGCCGAGCACCGTCACCACAACCATGTCGAGCGAGGCGAGGATGAAGTACGGCACGATCTTGCCGAACACGACGGAGGTGGGGGAGAGGGGCATCACGGCGAGCTGCTCGAGCGTGCCGTTCTCGCGTTCACGGACCAAGCCGATGCTCGTAACGACCGTGCCGATGAACATGAGGATCAGACCGGTGAGTGCAGGCACCATCACCCATGCGGTGATGAGCTCGGGGTTGTAGAGGACGTCGACGGTGATCCCTCCACCGAGGCGTCCCAACACCGAAACGGCGGCTTGTGCCGTGAAGAGGCTCGATCCATCGACGTATGCGGTTGGCGGCTGTGTGGTCGTATCCACGGCGACGTCGACGACATTGTCCTGAAGCAGGGTCTCCGCAGTGGATGCGTCGCCTGATGGATCGACTTCGGTTACGTCGAAGAAGTCTGGGAGGTTGGCGGCCACCACGTCGGCCTGAGGGCCGACCGCAGCGGTCGTGATCGACTCGACGCTGAAGTTTGCGGCGTAGCCGAAGATGATGAGAAGAAGGATCGGGAGGACGAGCAACATGGCCATCGTTCGTCGGTCCCTGCGGAGTTCGCGGAACTCCTTGATGATCATCGCACGCACGAAACGAACCTACCGCATCAGCCGCGGATATGACTTCAGGTCGGCGGGTCGGCGGCGGGCGGCTCCCCCCACCACAGCGTGCGTTGCGGGAAGGGGATCTGGATTCCCTCGTCGCGGAACGCCGAGTACACCGCTCGTGCGGCTTCGTCGACCGCGGTCCACTCGGACAGCTGGTCCGATGGATGCCAGAACCGGATTCTGATACGTACCGAACTGTCCTCGAACCCCATGATTTCGGCAATGGGCTCCGGTTCGGTGCTGATCGTGCCCAGCCCCTCCAAGGACCCGACCGCGGCGGTCTTTGCGTGTTCGAGGTCGGTTCCATAGGCGACATCGACGAGCAGCTGGCTCATGCGAGTGTCGCGATACGAGAGGTTGATGATCGGGCTGGCGATGACCTGCGCGTTCGGCAAGAACGCTCGCCGCCCATCGACCGTGTCGATGATGACCACCCGCGAGTTGATCTCCACGACGACGCCCTGCTCACCGAGGAGCAGGACGAGATCTCCGGGGTCGAAGGGAGCCCGTGATTGGAGCAGGATCCCCGCACCGAACGAGGTGAAGAGGGCCTGACCACCGATAGCGAAAAGCACGACGAGGAGGACGATCGCCAACCACAAGAGGGGGACGCTCAGGCCGATGAAGCTGAGGGCGAAGAGAACCGACAGGGTGACGACCAACCACATCGTGACCGTTCCGATGAGATCGATCACGTTCTGTGGCAGGTTGGCCCGCTGGCCGGATCTGCGGGCCAGCCTGCGAGCCAACCGCGACAGGATGATGCCAACGACGAGGGTCAGGAACGCCCAGAGGTAGTCGGCGGGGGTGACATACGTCGTGTCGACCAGGTCGGTGATCTGGTCGAGGGGAATCTGGGCAAGGATCGGTTTCATCAGCGCGCTCATCGCTCTCTTTGCGGCGAGGCTACCTGACACCCATCACGTCACGCCTCGCCCTCGACGATCACATCTGCCTGCTCGAACCTCCAGCGGTCGCGCGATGTCCGTCCCTCGTCGACGTCAACGACAGCGAGGAGGACCATGCCGATGAGGAAGAAGCCCGCAACGGAGAGGATGGCGATCCTGCTGTCGCTCGTTGCCCAGCTGACCACGCCGAATATGAGAGGGCCGATACCCGAGAGTTTGGAGAAGACCGAGAAAAAGCCGAAGAACTCGGCCGAAGCTTCTTCCGGGATCATCGTGCCATAGAGCGACCGCGACAGTGCCTGCACGCCACCGAGGACGAACCCCACGACCGATGCAAGGGCGAGGAACGCACCGGCATTCCCCGCGGGGAGGAAGTACGCGGCAACGGCAAGGAGGGTCCAGATGACGAGCGACGCCATGATGGCTGGCTTCGTGCCGACCCGCCCAGCCAGGGCACCGAACATGTAGGCACCGAAGAACGCGATGAACTGCACGAGCAGGAAGGCAAGGCCGATGGTCAGGATCTCCAGACCCAGGGTGTCCTCGGCATAGGGTCCGGAGATGGCAATCACCGTCCCGACGCCGGAGTTGTAGAAGACGAAGGCGATCACAAAGATCAGCAGGTTCCGGAACCCGCCGAGGCGCTTCGCCGTGGCTGCGGTTCTCGCAAACCCGATCCTGGTGAACTCCGACATGGTTCGCTTGGCGCCCCCCTCACCATCGGCCGGCAACCGGACGAGGGAGAAGACCGTGAACCCGATCCACCAGAGGCCTGACCCGAAGATCGCGATCCGTGCGGCAAGGGCTTCGCTCAGCAGGGCATCATCGCCATCACCGCTGACGGAGATGAGCACAAGGGCAAGCAGCAGATAGAGCCCGCCGCCGAGGTAGCCAAGGGCGAACCCCTTCGATGAGACCTTGTCGATGGTCTCATCCGAGGCGATCTCTGGGAGATACCCGTCATAGAAGACGTTGGCTGCGACGAAACCGAACTGGCTGACGACGACGACGATCAGGAACAAGGGCACCTGGCCGTCGGGAATGAACGGAATGACGAGGGTCGAAAGAGCACCAATGATGGCCCAGGTGCGCAAGGAACGCTTCTTCGAGTCCGAGTAGTCGGCGATCGCACCGAGCACCGGCATGGCGAGCAGCAGGAGTATCGAGCCAATGCCGACGAGGATCGAGAACAGGTCATCACCCGAAATGCACCAATACTCATCACCG
>JAQAZV010000272.1:0-3400 GCA_032127155.1 Acidimicrobiia bacterium | reverse complement strand
TCGTGTCGAGCTCGACCTTGAACCCGCCCTTCTTGATGTTCATCAGCCACTTGAGGGCGCCTTCCTGAAGCGAAGGCATCTGATCCATGACCTCTCTGACGGCAAAACTCGTCTGCCGGATCATGGCGTCCCTGATCGCATCGGACGTGAGAGCCTCCGGCACGAGTTCCTTCGCGGCATCCAAAGACCGATTCATGAACTCGCTGCCGGTCCAGGAGGGAACGAGGGCACTGGTGATCGCCTCTGCCTGAGCCATCGACTTCATCGCCAGGGTGAGCTGTGTGTCGAATCGGTAGCCAGCCTGCTGAAGGATCTCGAGACCAAGAGGCAACACCTTCGCCACGACCTCGACCTTCTGCCCGGGAGCAGGGTCGAGGTACGGGGTCAGCTTCCGCTCGAAGTCCTGGAAGTACTGGGCATCGTCGGTCTGCCGATACGGAGTCGACAACGACTTGAGCGTCTGGGCAAGTCCACGGACGTCGCCATTGTTGACGGTCATCAACAGGCTCCCCAGCTTGATGCGTTGCTGGATGGTCAACTCACCAACCATGCCCGTGTCGAGCATGACCATGTCACCGTTGTCGAGGTCGACGAATACGTTGCCTGGATGGGGGTCGCCGTGGAAGAAGCCGTCGATCATCAGCATCTTGACTGCGGCGCGAACCACCCGATCTGCGAGGAGCTCCCTGTCGAGACCCGCGGCGTCGATTGCCTCTGAGTTGGTGGACTTGACACCACGGACGAACTCGAGGGTCAACACCCCAGACGTCGAGAGTTCGTAGACAACATCGGGGACCCTGATTCCCTCGATGGGTTCGAGCACCCGGGAGAGGCGACGTGCGTTGTATGCCTCGACCTTGTAGTCGAGCTCCCGCATGAGGGTCGAGCCGAACTCGAGCACGATCCCGGCAAGGTCCATGTCCTCAGCCCATCGCACACGCCTCTCCATGGCCTGGGACATGCGCACCAGGATCCGCACATCGGAACGCAGCTGGGCGTGGATGTTTGGGCGCTGGATCTTCACGGCGACCTCGCGGCCGTCGAACAGCACCGCTCGATGGACCTGGGCAAGAGAGGCAGCCGCCAGTGGCGTGTGGTCGAACTCACCGTACAGCTCCTCCGGGGGTGCCCCGAGTTCTGCAACGATTCGTTCCCTCACCTGGTCGTAGGGAAAGAAGGCGACGTCACTCTGCAGCTTCTCCAGCTCGTCCTGCCATGCCACCGGCATGGTTCGGGAGCGGCTCGAGATGATCTGGCCGATCTTGACGTAGGTGGGACCCAGATCCTGAAGGAGGAGGCGGAATCGGACCGGGGGCGGAAGCCGGACGAGCGGTACATCGGGTTGCCAGAGCCAGGTTTGCATGCGCCGTCGGAATCGAGCGATCGCACCGTCACCGTCGAACACCGCATCCGTTCCGTGGATCGACAGCATCTGCTGGACACGGAGGAGCCGGACGCGCTCTTCCGCTTTTGCGCTGTACCGCAGGAGCTCGCTCGAGTTGGGGGGCCGATGCATGGCACCGATCCCCTCCACGACCGGAGGGGTCAGGCCCAGAAAGCCAATCCCGATCACCCGCAGTACGCCGAGCGCGACACCGCCGACGACGACCTGCCAGAAGGAGCTGGCGTCGAGTGAGCGGGAGATCCCCACCATCAGACCGAAGATCACGACGTCCACGATCAGGATGACGAATCCGTACGTCTGCACGATGAACGGCATGAGAAAGAGGTCGAGCGCGGGCCGAACAAAGGCATTGAGCAACCCGTAGAGGAGCGCCAGGAGGGCCAACGTCCTGAAGGTCCCTGTGACATCTGATCGGAAGCCCGGCATGAATGCGAGCACCACCGCGATGATCACCATGTCCATGAGGAACTGGACGATCATGACGCGGACATTCACTCCGTGACCGCGACGCCGGCGGCCCTTGGCGGGAGCCTCTTCTTCGATCGAGATGTTCGCTTGGGTCATACAGCGAGTCTATTCGCTGCCGGAGGGCCCCCTGCTGCGGTGCTCCTCAGTTACTCCAGAAGCCGTCCATGGAACAGGAGGCCGGTGATCAGGTGGCCCGGTTCTCCTCAGCCCGAGCAGCCGCGGCCGCTGCGACGATCGACTTCGCTCCGGGGGCGGTCGCCATCAGGTCGTCAAAGGCCCCCTGATCGAGACGCAACAGCGTGGTCACACCCCTGGTTTGCACGGTGGCATTGCGACGGTCGTGCGACAGCAGGGCCATCTCCCCGAAGAAGTCGCCATCTGCAAGGGTCGCCACGACGTGCGCGCTGCCTGACTCCCCGGTCCTCAGCACCTCGACGACACCCCTGGCGATCACGTAGAACGCGTCACCGATACCGCCTTGCTCGAAAACGATCTGGTCGTGGTCGATCAGCTCCGATTGGAAGGTCGCCGCGAGGCGTTCGCGGGTCGCGTCGTCGAGGTCCGCAAACAGCGGAATCCTCGCGAGGCGCTGCGAGGTGACGGTGGCGGACAACCCGTTCGCACTGACATCGAAGCCGTGCTGTTTGGTCCACATCGACTCGAAGATCCCTCCCTCCAACAAGAGCTCATCGAACGCCCCTCGCTCGACGAGGCGTCCGCCCTCCATCACGAGGACCAGATCGGCACTCCTGGCAGATTCGAGGCGATGGGTCACGCTGATGATGCTGCGGCTCTCGCCAAGTTGGTCGATCACCCTGAGGAGGTCCGCCTCCGAAGAGGGGTCGAGACCTGACGAGACCTCGTCGAGCAGGAGCAGCTGGGGATCGCGGATGATCGCCCTCGCGATGCCGACGCGTTGGGCCTCACCACCCGACAGCGCAAGACCCGCTCCCCCGATCTCAGTGTCAATACCTTCGGGGAGCCGACCGACGATCTCCGCGAGGCCGGCCGCGCGGGTGGCGGTGTCCAGGTCGGCGTCGGTGTATCGCTCGTCGCCGAGCGTGATGTTCTCGCGCAATGAGCCGTCGAGCAGGAGGGTGTCCTGGAACGCAATGCCGACACGCGTCCTCAATTCATCGATGTCCACATTCGAGAGATCGAAGCCACCAACGGCAACCGATCCACCCGCGAGGGGGTAGAGGCCGAGCAGCGCGTTGAGCACCGAACTCTTCCCCGATCCGTTGGATCCCACGATCGCAACGTGCGTCATACCCGGGATGTCGATCGTCAGCCCGTCGACCTGGGCAGGGCCGTCATCCCGGTACTGAAGCCGCACGTCCTCCAGCCGGATCCCGCTTCGGAGATCGGGAGCGATGACCGCATCGCCCGGTACGGGGTCAGGCTCGATAGAGAGGAGCCGATCGATACGGCGGATGCCAGCCTCGGACTGCTTGATCGCAGGCAGCACGTCCATGCCCACGAGGCTCGCCTGGTACGAGAACTCGATCAGGATCGCCGCAAAGGCGG
>JAQAZV010000271.1:0-4028 GCA_032127155.1 Acidimicrobiia bacterium | reverse complement strand
GATCTCGGGGGATGCTCCCTTGACTGTGGCGGCTGTTGCCCGTCGTGCAGAGGTGCCCGGAGATGTCGCCATCGACGCTGCTGAGCTTCCGAAGGACGAGGTGTCGTTTGACGCAACGGTTGCTGCAACGACGATCTTCGGTCGCGTCTCCCCCGAGCAGACACGCGAGCTGGTTCGGTCCCTCCAGCGAAGTGGGAAGGTCGTTGCCATGACTGGCGATGGCGTCAACGATGTTCTCGCCTTGAAGGAGTCCGATCTCGGTATCGCCATGGGCTCTGGATCAGGCGCGACCAAAGCGGTTGGTCAGCTCGTCCTCCTCGATGATCGCTTCGCCTCACTTCCGCACGTTGTGGACGAGGGACGTCGTGTCGTCGCGAACATGGAGCGGGTTGCATCGCTGTTCCTGACCAAGACGGTCTACGCGACCTTTCTTGCGATCCTGATCGGGTTCGTCGGACTCGCCTTCCCGTTCCTCCCTCGACACATGACCCTCATCGGATCGCTGACGATCGGGATCCCTGCGTTCTTCCTGTCGTTCGAACCAAGGGATGAAGCTATCAGGCCAGGGTTCCTCCCACGGGCGCTCGCCTTTGCCGTGCCTGCCGGCCTGGTCTCTGGGCTCGCCACCTTCACCCTCTATGGCTTGTCGCGCCTGGCCGTATTCGATCTCACGCTCGAGCAGTCTCGGACGGCTGCTACGACGATGATGGTCGTGCTTGGCCTCGTAGTCCTGTACGAGCTGATCGACCGCCACGAGATGCACCACCTGACCATGATCGTCGGGCTCTTCGCCATCTACATCTTCGTACTCGCAGTACCGCTGCTTCGCGACATCTTCAGGCTGGTGATTCCCCCTTGGCAATCGTGGTTGGTCATCGCTGCGATGTCCCTGCTCGCCGGTGCTGCGATGAAGGTGCTGATCGGAATCGCAAGGCGCCGTACAGCTCGGAAGCTCTCTGACTCACCGGTCGACCACAGCTAGGGTGCCGTGACACGCTCGGAGGGTCCGGTGTCCCGGTCAGATCGCATCATCAAGAAGATCGTGTCGTGGGCGATGGGCGCCATATATCGACGGGTCGAAGTGCGCCAACAGGAGGGCTTCACGACGAGCGGCCCGCAGCTCGCGAACGCCAGTCACTTCGGGGGATTCTCCGATCCGCTCGTCTTGGCGTATGCGATGGACAGGGTTCCGCGTTTCATCGCTCGGGATGTCATCTGGCGCTTCGCTCCCGCCCGGTGGGTCATGAACTGGGTTGGCGCGATCCCTGTTCACAAGCCAGAGGACAAGGGCACGGGCACGACGAACGATCAGATGTTTGCGAGTACCTACGCTGCGCTCCAAGAGGGGGAGTTGGTGGCGATCTTTCCGGAGGGCATCACGGTCGACACCCCCCAGATTGCCTCCATCAAGACGGGTTCGGCTCGCATCGCGCTCGGAGCCCGTGCCAGTGGCGTCGAGGGTCTGACATTGATCAGCGCTGGGATCCACTACACGAACAAGGCAGCCCTGCGATCGGAGGTGTTCGTTGACATCGGCTGGCCGATCGACCTCGATGCGAGTATCGATGACTTCGTCCCAGAGGGGGCATCCGATGCACCATCCGATCACGCCGCGGTGAATGCGCTGACAGACACAATGGAGGCCAACCTCAGGCGTGCCGCCCCCAACTTCGAGGACTGGTCGACTGCGCACAGCCTCGCCGCAGCAGCGGAGGTTGCGCTCCGACCGGTCGAAAGCAGCGACTCGAGCGTCCACCAAGGAGACAGGGAGCGTCTCGCCAGCATGTTGGAGGCGTCGGATGAACAGGTAGCGGTCGTTCAGGCGATGGACCGCTACCAGACCGATCTCGATGCGATGGGATTCACCGACGCCATGTTGATACGAGGGCTCTCCAAGCTGTCTGCCTTCACCTGGTATGTCGTGCGTACGGTGGTGATCGCGTTGCTTCTTCTTCCGTTCGCCGTCATCGGCATCGTTGTCAATGTGATCCCGATGGTGACTGTCTGGCTGGTCGGAAGGCTCAAGGTGGAGGATGCAATGATGGCGACCATCAAGCCCCTCGGCGCCCTTGCCGTGTTCAGCATCACCTGGGGGGTATGGCTGTGGGTTGCGTTCCGACGGGGCGGGCCCGAGAGCCTGGCAGCGATGTTCCTGCTGCTCCCTGTCTACCTGTTCGCACTCATTGCGTGGTTCGAGCGGATGACGCTCCTGTTCAGGGCCGTGCGCGGCTTCGCGAGGTCACGGTCGGTCAAGGATGTGTACGAGACAATCTGGTCGCATCGAACTGCCGTCGTCGAAGCGGTCGCTCAGGCGCTTTGAACTCGTCCCACGGCGATTCGTTCTGCTCGGGCGATCTCCGACCGCCGCAACCTGGCCTCGATCGCCTCCATTTGCTCGGCTGAGACGTCGCTGAAGCCATACGCGAGTCGTATGAACTCCGCGAGGTCTGCTCTGTAGTCGTGACCGGTCGAGAAGAACTCGCCTGGAACAACGGTCGCAGCGTTCTTGGTATCGATGAGGGCCTGCCAGAAGGCAATCCCCGGCAACCACCGCTGGTGCGGATCCATGTTGCGCCCTCGCGTCGTGGTCTTGAGCCAGTCCGGCATCCGATAGGCGAGTGTCGGTGTGAACTTGGTTACGGGATCGTTGTCGTGGTTGAGGAGCAGGATCCTTGGGGGCTCGTTCCCTGCGGCGAGGTAGGCCTCGACATCGAGGAACTGGTCGAATACGGGGACGCCGGAGGCCGTCAGCTCTGCAAAGAGCTGGGAACCCTGTGGCGTTCCCACCCAGAGCGCATGGTCGACGATGAGGCCGTCACGATCTTCGGAGGCCTGCAGCACGCCGATCTGGCACGTGATCGATCCCAGGCTCTCGCCGTAGGCGGCGATTCGGATCGGTCGACCGACGGATTCGACTTCTTCCCTGAGGCGCCGAACGAGCTTCGCATACAGACGAGCTGCTTCGCCAACCTTGGTGATCGACAGCATCGACGGCACCTCTCCGTACTGGACGGCGACGGTCGCAACGTCTCCTCTGGCCATGAGCTCTGCTGCTTCGATTGCGATGTAGTTCACATATCCCGTGCCGGCTGGGGACGCCGCGATGATCAAGGATCGTTCGAACCCTCCTGCCCGTCGCAGCTCCTGGATGGCGAGTTCGATCCGTTCGTCTTCGGTGTCGGCGCTTCCGAGTCCGACGTAGGCGCGGACCGGGATGGCACGGATGGGCTCATCCATGAGGTCTTCGATGTCCTCGACATGGGTGTATTCGCTCACCAAGCGTCTGCCCTGGAGTCCCAGGGTGTCGTAGGCGGCGAGGCTGTACCGTCCACCCGACACGGTGGTCGAATCGGGCAGCTCTGCGTAGGAGATCTCGGTCGATCGGTTGCCGTTGGCGATCTTGCCGAGGAGTGCCTTCGTGCCGACCTTCGCACCGAGACCAAGCACGGTGACGGTGGCTACTGCCCCGGCCAGGCTTGCGAGGGACCTGGAGGAACGACGTCCCGGCGCGAGGTGACCTGCGAGTCTTGCCCCGCCCACAACGATGCCGACCAGTCCTGCGACGCTCAGGTTGAGCCCGGCCGCGACGGCGGTCGCGGTGGCGAGATACTTCAGGTCGGGCTGGTCCTGGCGGCGGTCCAGCGCAGCCTTCCCCTCGATGGCGGTGGCGGCGACGAGGGCGCTGGTTGTGGTCAGCTTCGTCGCAGGAAGGTGTTTGCCACCCAAACCGGTGAGGGCGAGTGCTGACAGAACCTCCGCACCGGACTCTGCCCACGCCTCCGCCTCGTCGGTCGAAGGAGGAGTGTCGAGGTCCCTCGTGTTGAGAACCTGCGCTGACCTCGCAGAGGCGGCGACGACACCCAGAACCTTGACCGCAGGCCCCGACTTCGGGAAGGGGAGGATCTGGAGGGCCTTTCCAGCAAGGGCGCCCGAGAGGAAACCGGTGAGGAAGCTCCCGCCCATGATGATCCCTTGGTCGATCGCGGAGCGTCGCATGAGGCTTGGTTCCAGCGACTTGGTCGCGAAGC
>JAQAZV010000270.1:0-14296 GCA_032127155.1 Acidimicrobiia bacterium | reverse complement strand
AGATTCAATTTCTTCAACTCATCCACGGTCTTCGCCGTGGGCTCCACAATGTCCAGCAGCCGCTTGTGCGTCCGGATCTCGAATTGATCCATGGACTTCTTGTCCGCGTGCGGGCTGCGGTTCACCGTGTAGCGTTCAATGCGCGTTATACGTGCCGGAGGACAAGCGCGTCCATGGGTACTACGTCCTTCCGTTCATGCTGGACGGAGCGTTCGTCGCCCGTGTCGACCTCAAAGCAGACAGGAAGTCGGGGACACTCATGGTGCGTTCAGCGTTCATCGAGGCTGGCCAGGATGCGCTTCATGTGGCCACCGAATTGGCGGCTGAACTCCATCGTTTTGCCACCTGGCTGGGCCTGACGTCGATCAGCGTTGCGAGGCGTGGTGACCTTGCGGGGGAGTTGCGCCGCCACATCTAGGGTCGTCGCGGGGAGTCGCGATCTGGTGGAGGATCAGCCGAGGTCGAGGGCGATGACCGAGTATCCAGGAGGCAACGCAGCGACACGCGTGGCGCCGATGCGCCAATCGACGAAACCGATGTCGCCGAGGTCCGCCGTGGTCAGGAGGAAGTACTCGGCGTCTGCTGTGAATCCCAAGGGACCGAATCGCTGGGGAATCGTGAGGATCCTGGGTGCCCTGAGGCTTCCGCCAGTGATGGTGAGGGACATGTCGGACCCGGATCCTGAGGCCCTCCCGTGAGCGAGCCTTCCGATGAGATTGGCGGCATCAGACGTCGCGATGAAGACGACGCTGTCATCGATCGATCCCAGGGCAGGGGATTCGATCGCCTTCCCGAACGTCCGATCGAGGAGGGTCCACGTGCCATCGTTCTCGACGATGCCGACAACCATGTCCGTGGCGGTGATCGCCGTTCCTCCGTGTGTCCAAACGGGCTCCCCGTCGCCGGTCAACACGAGTGTGCCTTCCGGCGTTGCGAGGACGAATCCCTCGGTGTCCCAGCGAACGAGGGCCGCACGCTCGCTGACGGGGAATCGTTGGTCGACATCCTCGATGCGTCCCGACAGCGGGTTCACTGAGCCTGTGGCCAACGTGGTTGCGTTCGGCGATTCACCATCCAGCCACGCGATGCGCCCGACCTCGGATGAATGCCATAGGAAACTTGTCGTGTCGCGCACATCGGGTTCCGGTCCGACGTTCGTCGGGGAACCAACGAACAGCTCGCACGGGACGGTGGCACCCTCGATGCAGGTCATGACGGCGAGGAATCGGCCCCCACTGTCGAAGGAAGCTACTGCGGTGTTGATGGCCTCATCGAACGCGACGTCGAGTTGTAGGGGTTTGGGTTCGCGGAACGATGGGTCCCAGAGCAGCGCCCAGAGGCCGTCCTCGTTTTGTGCGATCAGGGTCAATCGATCTGTCGTCCCTGGAAGAAGTTCATCGAGGCGCGGGTTCAATGCTGGCGCCGTGGTCGTGGAACCATCCTCACCTGCGCCATCCGAGGTGAATGCAGCCTCGTCGCTCGGTGGCGGGTCGTCGAACCTGAGCGCACCGAATGCGGCAACGGAACCCACGACGATGATCAGGGCGACGAGGGCAATGGACAGCGGGAGCCACGGCCGCATCGGGGATTCTCCGTCCGCATCTTCGACGAACGCGGTGTCACCGACCCCGACGTCGGCGTCGCCCAAGGGGATCGGACGGACCTTGTCGTGATCGTCCCTCGCATCCATGGAACGATGGTACGCCGTGACATCGAGTTGCGACAGCGGCCGGGCGACCCGCAATCGAGCCAGCATCTAGGGTGCGGACCCATGAGTGTGCAGCGCCCGACAGCCGAAGCAGCGAAAGCAGAGTGGCGCCGTTGGGCATCCACGGTTGACACGGCTTCCCTGTCTGCAGGTGTGGCTGCTGCGTTGTCGGCGTGGCCTCCGATCCACGGCGTGGTTGCCTCCTACCTCGCCATGCCGCAGGAGATCGACCTATCGAACGTGCACGACCTGTCCAGATGCCGCATCCTCGTGCCGCGCACGGAGGAGGGCAACCTGCTCACTCTGCACGATCACAACGGTGCGGACCTCGTGCGACATCGATTCGGGTTCCTCGAGCCCGATCGGAGCAGCGTCCCTGTGCCCTTCGACGACGTCGATGTCGTGCTCGTACCAGGAATGGTGTTCGACGGCCGCGGGAACCGGATCGGGCATGGGGCAGGCATGTATGACCGGCTCCTTGCAGCGCTGCCGGTCGGTGTCGTGCGTGTCGGGGTGACGGTCGACGCTCTCGTCGTCGATGTACTTCCTAGGGAGGCCCATGACGAGCGGGTCGATTGGTTGGCCACCGAGTCGGGTGTGCACCGAACGGGCAGCGAGTTGCCTGCGAGCTCGGAGCTGGTCGTCGAACGGGCGGCGCAGCTGGGTGTGGCCGCCGCAATGGTTCGATATCCCGAGGGGACGAAGACGTCCCGAGATGCAGCGAATGCCGTTGGCTGTGACCTTGGTGCGATAGCCAAAAGCCTCGTATTCCTGGTCGATGACCACCCGGTCCTCGTCATTTGCTCCGGCGACCATCGGGTCGATGTGACGAAGTTGGCAGGCGTCTTCGGCGGTGAGGTCGCTCGGCCAGCCCCCCTCGACAGGGTTCGGGAAGTCACCGGATTCGTTGCAGGCGGTACACCGGCGATGGGACATGCAACACACCTGGAGGTCATAGCGGACGCCACACTCGCCCGCTACCGTTGGGTCTGGTCCGCAGGCGGCACACCCGACACGGTGTATCCCGTCGCGCTGGATCGTCTCGTCGCAGCCAGCGGCGCCAGGTGGGCCGACATATCCGCTCGGGGGTGACTGTGGGAGATTGGAACGGGAGTACGGCGCTGATCGTCATCGACGTCCAGAAGGGCTTCGACGACGCGACGTATTGGGGACCTCGGAACAACCCGGACTGCGAGATGAACATCTTCCATCTCATCACGGCGTGGCGGGAGCAGGACTGGCCGGTTGTGTTCGTGAAGCACAATTCGCGGACGCCCTCCTCGCCACTCGCGACGGGGTCGAAGGGCAACGAGTTCAAGGACGTCATCACCGGCACACCAGATCTGTTGCTCACCAAGAGCGTGCATTCGGCGTTCCATGGCGATCCGGATCTCCACGCATGGCTGTCGAGCCACGGGATCGCCGGTGTGGCGATTTGCGGCATCCAGACCAATATGTGTTGCGAGACGACGGCCAGGGAAGCTTCGGATCTCGGGTACGACCTGATCTTCGTGGAGGACGCGACGCACACGTTCGATCTCGTCACCCCGACGAAGAAGGTCTATCGGGCTCGCGAAGTGGCTCGGTACACGTCGCTGAACCTCGCCTCGGATTTCGGTCGCGTGGTGCGGACCTCAGACCTCGTCGACCAATAGCGGGCGTACCCCTGCAGGGTCGATGCTGAGTCCGATGGGACTGCCCACCTCGAGGGCATGGCGGGTCGACACCTCGACGATCCCACCGGCAAGGTCGATGTCAGATCGATATGCACCGTCGCGAAAGCTCGACGATCGCACCACACCCGGAATGCTGCCGTCATGTCCGATCGTGATGGCATCGGTGTGGATCAGCGTGGGGCCAGGTTCGGCTCCGATGCGGCCGCCGTCGACAATGGACCTGTGACCCATGAATCGTGCGACGAAGACAGTGCGAGGATCATCCCACACGTCCGCTGGCGTACCCACCCTCACGAGGAGACCGGATCGCATGATGGCGATGCGGTCAGCGAATGACTCAGCCTCGGTGCGATCGTGGGTCACGTAGATGGATGTGGCACCGACGATGCCGAGGATGTCACGCATCTGGATGATGAGGTCATCCTTGAGGAGTTGATCGACGGAACCGAGTGGTTCGTCGAGCATCACCAGCGACGGTTGCGGTGCGAGCGTGCGTGCGAGGGCGACACGCTGTCGCTCACCACCGGACAGTGTTGCGACGGGTCGGTCGGCGTAGCCATCGAGGTCGATGGTGTGAAGCAGTTCACCGACGATCCGTGTGCGATCAGCGGGCGGAACGCCGGCCATTCGCAGACCGTACGCAACGTTGTGCCCGACCGTCATGTGCGGGAACAGCGCGTAGTCCTGGAACATGAGGCCCACGGAACGCTGGTGGGTCGGAAGATCGCTGATGACGCGTCCGGCAACGCTGATGCTGCCCGAGGCGAGCGGCTCGAGTCCAGCGATGGCCCGAAGAAGGGTCGACTTCCCTGCACCGGATGGGCCCATGATGGCGAACCGTTCGCCGCTTGTGATGTCGAGTGTCACGTCATCGACAGCCGTCTCGCTGCCATAGCTCACGCTCACGTGTGACAGCGTTGCGCCCATCATCGAGAGTCCGACCGGGAGCCGAGGGTATCGATGGCGAGGATGGCCGCCCCTGTCACGAGCATGAGGATCACACTCATTGCGATGGCGGCCCCGAACGGGGCAGCGCCCGGTCTTCCGAGGTACCGGAAGATGGCGATCGGGATCGTCGGTGACGCAGGTCTCGCGATGAACGTGGTCGCGCCGAATTCGCCCATGGAAATCGCAAAGGCGAAGGCGGCGCCGACGAACACACTTCTCGTCACGATCCGTGCGTCGATCGTGAGGAACGTCCGCAGTGGGCTCGCCCCGAGCGTGGAGGCTGCCTCCCGGAGCTCGTTCTGGACGCCACCGAGTGCAGGTTTAACCGATCGCACAACGAATGGGATTCCGACGAGGGCGTGGGCGATGGGAATGAGGATGAGTGACGTTCGGAGATCGACAGGCCGGTCGAGGGCGATCAGGAACCCGAAACCGATCGTGACGGCAGATGCACCGAGGGGCAGCATGACGAAGACATCGAAGGTCCTACTGACGACGCGCGATGAGTACGTCAGCGCGGTCGCTGCCAGCAGACCGATGACAAGGGCGATGATCACAGCGACAGATGCGAACTTCAGGGAGTTGGCAATGGCGCTGGACGGGCTGATGAAAGCGGCGAAGCGGTCAGGGAGATCGACGAGGTTGGCGTAGTTCTCCCATCCGAATCCTCCGGAGGGTTGAGCGAAGGACCGAGCCACGAGTATGGCGAGGGGGACCCCGAGATAGACGAACGCGCCCGTGAGGATGGTCGGTACCGCGACTCGTTCTCCTCGCGTGCGTGGTCGTCGCGGCGTGGGCTGCAGGTATCGGAACGCGGAGCGGACGCGACGTTCGAATCGCCCGTAGAAGGCGAGGACTATTCCGATGCCGACGATCTGCAGCACAGCCAGGGCGGATGCGATATCGAGACGGAGGAACGATGTTGTCTGGCGCCATATCTCGACCTCGATTGTCGAGTGCGAGAGGTCACCGAGGAGGAGGACCACGCCGAAGGATGTGAAGGAGAAGAGGAATACGAGTGCGCTCGTCGAGGCGATGGCGGGGACCAGGACGGGGAGTGTCACGGTGCGGAACGCGCGCCATGGTGATGCGCCGAGTGTCCTCGCTGCATCCTCGAGGTGGGGGTCGATCGTTGCCCAGAAGGAACCGACCCCCCTCACCACGACCGCAAAGTTGTAGAACACGTGGGCGAGGAGGATGATCCAGAGCGTTCCCGTGAGGTCGATTCCGAACAGGCCCTGTGGTCCGAGGAGATTGAGGAACGCGGTGGCGACGACGAGTGTCGGGAGGACGAAGGGAACCAACGTAGCTGCTGACAGAAGGCGCTTCCCAGGAAAGGTGAACCGGGCGAACACCCATGCCGTGGGAAGACCGATCGCGAGCGTCAGGACGGTCGAGAGTGCTGCCTGCCACACCGTGAAGGCCGCCACCCCCCGAAGCGTGCGGTCGCCGAGGATGTCCCCGAAGATGCCGAGGTTCAAGCCCTCGGGCGTGGTGAGTCCCCGCAGGAGGATTGCGACGAGCGGATAGGCGAAGAAGTAGCCGAGGAACAGCAGCGGTACGGCGATGACGAGCGCCGTACCGAACCTTCCGAACGGTCGGCTCACTGTGATCGGGCGATTGCCGTCCACTCCTGTATCCATCGCTCTCGGTTGGCTTCGATTGTCTGGGCGTCGATCGACGACGGCTGCGGCGGAAGCGTCGTGTGGGCGACGAAGACGTCAGGAAGGGCGGCAGTCGTGTTTGCGGGGAAGACGAACATGGTGAGGGGAACGTCCTCCTGGACCTCGCGGGACAGCAGGAAGTCCACGAGCAGGCCCGCGGCCTCTCCCCGTTCCGTTCCGGTGAGCACCCCCGCGTACTCGACCTGTCGGAAGCAGCCGTCCGTCATCACTGCAGTTGGTGCCTCTGCGAGGTCGCCGAAGAAGACTTCCGCTGGCGGTGACGAGGCGTAGGAAACCACCAGCGGGCGGGTTCCTCCTGCAAGGGTGAACTGGTTCGAATATGCATCCGACCAGTCAGGGGCCACGGAAACCCCATTGGCGAAGAGGTCCGTCCAGTACTCGCTCCACGAATAGCCGGCATCCTCCGGATATGCCGCGATGGTGGCGAGAAGGAAGGCGAGGCCGGGGGACGACGTTGCAGGGTCCTGAACCACGAGGAGGTCGCGGTAGGCGTCATCGGTGAGGTCGGCGAGATCCGAGGGTGGGGCGATGCCGCGCGTCGAGAGGTCGGCGATGTCGTAGTTGATGCACACGTCGCCGAAGTCGATCGGTGTCACGATGTCGCCATCGACCCGGAGGTCGGTGGGGACCGTCGCGATTTCGGACGCGGTGTGGGCGGTGAAGAGACCTTCGTCGATCGCTCGTGAAAGGAACGTGTTGTCGATCCCGTACATCACGTCTGCCAATGGGTTGTCCTTCGTGAGGATCGCCTGGTTCACCATCGATCCTGCGTCCCCTGCGGTTTGGACCACGACCGTGAATCCGGTTTCCTCTGTGAACCGGTCGAACATCCCGTCGCTGAGGGCAAACGACTCGTGCGTCAGGAGCACCACCGCATCGGGCGTTGCGTCGCTGGTGCATGAAGCAATGAGGAGGCCAGCGGCAGCGATGGTGACAGCCATGGAAACGAAGGAGTGCTTCATGTGCCCTGCTCCAGGACGACGAACGCGTATCCCGATTCGATGGCGACTGATACGTTGCGGTCCGTGATCTCGTTGCTCAGACCGTGGGAGGTACCCGATGGGAGGTCGTCGCCTGCGAGGGGCCATCTGAGTCCGGAGGTTGTGATGCCTCCGGCGTCCCCGATGGGAATGATCGAGACTTGACCCCCGATGGTTCCATGAAGGGAGAGAGATCGGGTGGGGGAGACCACCCTGACCACACCCGTAGCGGTGTGCCACGCGATGGGGACTTCGTCTGCGAAAGCCGTGGCCATTCCGAGGGCAACGCCGAGGAGGTGGGCCACCCTGCCATCCTCACCGCCGTGGATGTCGATCGAGGTGGCCCCTAGCGAAAGGGCTGCTCGCATCGCGAGTTCGAGATCGGTGAGGTCCTTGTCGGGGTCGTGGCGATCGATGCGAACGCCACGACTGCTCGCGTGTGCGAGGCCCTCGGGGGAGATCGAATCGAGGTCGCCGATGAGGAGGTCGACGTCGAGGCCAGCCGCGACGGCATGGTCATAGCCCGAGTCGGCAGCGATGACGGTCGTGCCCGGCTCGGCGAAGGGCGTCGTGTGCATGCGGCCGCCTGCGACGACGATTGCCGGCCGGAGCTGCATCGTGGGGTGAGTGGTGTTTGGGATCGTGTCCACTGCTTCCTCCGCTGGGATTACCCAGACAGGTTCAACGGGTCGGTGGCTGGTGCCACCCTCTCAGCCCGGCATTCCGAGCTCCCCGGTGTGGTGTGTCAGAACCCATCGTAGCCGCTGGAAGATTCTGAATTTCGGTGTTGACATACTGACAGCAGTATGACATCATGATGACAGCAGACCGACTGCGAAGAACGGAGAAGCCAAAATGTTGTGGTACAACAACCCAGAAAGTGTGAAGGCGATCCGAGAGGGACGCATCGAAAGCTCCACCAGCGAGCGCACGAGGCTCATGAGGCTGGTTCGTGGCGATACCGTAGCGGCAGCCTGACAGCATCAAAGACGAAGACGAGGAACGAGAACCATGGACATCGACAGTGTCATCGGGCAGGTGAACGCCCTGATCTACGGACAGCTCCGGATGGCCGGTGACGATCCTGCGATCGAAGCAGCGGGAACAGCGCTCCTGGGCGCTATTGAGCCGGCGCTCCGCCAGGCTGGCCTGTCGTTGGCCGAGCAGGCCGCCGCCGAGGTCGGCGCCCAGCTTGCCGATCGAAAGGTCGAGGTCGTGCTCTCCGAGGGTCAGCCCTCGTTGATCGTGCGAGAGTCGGAGCACACCATCACCGTATCGACGGAGGATCTCGACGCCCGCATGACCGTGCGGCTCCCCGAGGATCTCAAGGACGACATCGAGTCGGCGGCACAGGACCTGGGCGACTCCGTCAACACCTTCGTGGTCAGGGCACTCACGAGTACGACCAGGGCAGGGAAGAGCTCGTCGAGAGCAACATTCAAGGGAACGATCGAGACATGAGCGACCGTATAGACACCTACGAGGTCGGGACACGTCCCCACCTTTCGATCCAGCTGCACGCCGCGGAAATCCGCCTCAAGGAGGGACCCGCCGGAACCATTGTGATCAAGCTGAGTGGCTCGGGGGATGCCCTCGATGGTATCGACATCGACGCGACGCCGGATTCCGTTGCCATGCGCAGTACGACACGCAGGAAGCGGTGGTATGTCGGAGGGCGGATCGACGCAGTCGTGACCATGCCGGCCGGATCAGACGTGACCATCAATCTGGGCTCCGGGGATGTCGTCATCGGTCTTCCCCTGGGAGATGTCGAGCTTCATGGGGGATCTGGTGATGTACGCATGGACGACGTCGGCGGTACGACAGAGATCAAGGTCGGCTCTGGCGACATCAGGTGTGGCAGGCTGGCGGGCACGGCGAGGATCTCGTCCGCCGCTGGAGACATCCGTATCGACCAGGCCTCTGATGTCGGAGTATCGACCGCCGCCGGCGATGTGTACCTTGGCGAAGTCACAGAATCCGCCAGGATCAAGTCGGCGACAGGCGACATCAGGATTTCTACGTTCAAGGGCACGGACCTCGAGGTGAAGACGATGAGTGGGGACGTCCACCTCGGCATCGTCCCTGGCATGGTCGTCAACGCATCGATCAAGACGATGAGCGGTGACCTTCGGAACCGCATCAAGCCATCGAGCGGCGAACGCATCGGCAGCATGAATGTCTCGATCACCTCGTTCTCGGGTGACGTGATCCTGCGCTCGGCCAAATAGACCTAGGTAGCCCCGTGTCGCTAGCTTGACCGGGTGACCATCGACGTAGCCGACATCCTCGCCAGCCACGAGTTCGGTCCTCCGGTCGGCGACTGGCGGCCCCTGTTCATCGCAATCGCAGGCGGGTCCGGATCAGGGAAGACGACGATTGCCGAGAGCGTGGTGGACATCGTCGGGAGGGACTCCGTTGTGTACCTCCAGCAGGATGCCTACTACCGCGATCAGGCTCACCTCTCCTTCGAGGATCGTGCCAAGATCAACTACGACCATCCAGACTCGCTCGAACTCGAACTCCTCGTTGAGCACCTCGACTCCCTCCGCAATGGACAGCCGATTGAGCGCCCCGTGTACGACTTCTCGTCGCACACTCGCACCGAGGAGACCTACACGATCGTTCCTGAGCCAGCAGTGATCGTCGAGGGGATCCTGGTTCTGGCAGACGAGGCACTCAGGGAGCGTTTCGATGTCAGGGTGTACATCGATACCGAGCCAGACGTGAGGCTCATGCGCCGCCTGCAGAGGGACATCGTGGAGCGGGGCAGGACGGTCGAGTCTGTGCTGAACCAGTACGAGCGCACGGTGCGACCGATGCACTATCAGTTCGTCGAACCCTCGAAGCGGTACGCAGACATCATCATCCCCGAGGGTTACAACACCGGAGCCATCGGGACCGTGTCCTCGATGATCAAGCACTTCCTCGATCAGAAGGCATCGGGGAGCGCCTGACTGCCGCGAGGGCCTCCCTCGGTGTGGTTTGCCATATGTCGACGAGTCTGTCGGCGACGGGTCGCGCAACGGTCGCAAAGACGAGGTGACCTTCGGATGAGGCATGGAACATGTCCGGGGCGAACAGCGTCAGGTCCCGGTCGAATCGGTTCCTCATCACGTCCCACGCGTTCGACTTGACCGCACGCGGATATCGGCTTGCGACCCGAGCGACGGCGTTGTTGATGGCGCGCGAACGGATCCTGGCGATGCCCTTGGCGAGCTCGGGGAGCCGCGGGATGGTTCCGAGGTCACCGATGCCAGAAAGACCGAGGGCTGGTACGGACCCGTGGAGTTCACGGACGAGGACGTCGTAGTCGGACTCGAACCGCTGCACGGATGTTCCCCGGAGCGCGTCGTTGCTCCCCACCGACACGTAGGCGATGTCGGGTTCGAAGACGAGCGCACGGTCGAGCTGGTCCTCGATGACATCTCGCACCTTCGAGCCACCGACGGCCACTGAGAGGGCGTCGACGCGGAATCGTTCGGCGAGGTGAATGGCGATCTGTCGAGCCCACGAGTGGTCGAGCGGCTCGACGCCGGGAGCCGTGACGGAGCTGTCGCCGAGGAACACGAGGCGCAGAAGTGGTGCTGACACCTCACCGAAGACCCCCGACGGATCCTGGTTCTCCAGGGTCGGGAGATCATCGCGCAAGGCGGCGTGTGCCAGTTGACCCGCGAGCAGACCGGCGGCCGCGAGCGGAGGGCGAACGAGTTTCCACGCATGCATCACCCCATTCTCGCAAGGATGCGCAGTGTTGATGCCGACGGCAGCCAGATCTCGGTTCGACATCGGATGTCGAGGACCATTCAGATGATCAGATGGCCCTGAAGAAGAGGATCTGGGCGTGGTGGTCGAGGTCCTCTGTGTCGTCCCTCGTCGTGAAGTCGACCAACGTGAACCCAGGAATCTGCATGGCAACGATCTCGTCATCAGCGTAGAAGCTGAAGTAGCGAGGGGGATCGAGCCAGTCGTCGGGAAGTGGCCCTTCGTGGCGCGTGCCGCCCCACACGACAACGAGAAGGAGCGCGCCGGGAATGAGGACCCTCCGGATCTCGGCAAATGCCTCCGGGAGTTCATTCTCGGGGACGTGGATGAGCGAGTTGAAAGCGAAGGCAGCGTCGAACGATGCATCCGCGTAGGGCAGGGAGGCGAAGTCCGCCACCTCGGCATCGACGCCTCGGCGCTTCGTTGCCTCGACGTTTCTCGGTGAAAGGTCGATGGCGGAGACGGCGAACCCCATATCGAGGAGGTAGTGAGCGAGCTGGCCGGTTCCGCAGCCCAGTTCGAGCACGGTTGATGCGGCACCCTCGGTGAGCGCCTCTGAGAACCGGTCGATGGTCTCGATCCGCCATGTCGCAGGTTCCATCGCATCTCGTCGCGCGACGTCGGCGTCGTAAGCCTTCCTGAGGTCGTCCTTGTAGCTCGGGTCGGGAGTCATGGGTTCACCGTAACGGATCTGGGTTCAGCAGGTATGGGGTTTCCCATGTGCCAGACTTGCCGTGTGAGCTACCGCCATGTCCAGTGGGGATTCATAACGATCCCGGTTGTGCTGCTGTTCGCCTTCGTGTTGGCACCGATGGTGGGTGACGCGGATGAGGTCGGAGCCGCTTTCGTAGCCGCAACGATCCTCTTCGTGATCGCTTTGGTGGGGGTCGTCGCTTGGTTCTCCCGACTCGAGGTCACCGTGGAGGACGGCAAGCTTGTAGCTGCCTTCGGCACGGGAAAGCCACACCGGAGTGTCGATCTCCAGGATGTGCGTGACATACGAGTTGTTCGCAACCGGTGGTGGTACGGGTGGGGTGTGCGCAAGATCCCGCACGGCTGGATGTACAACGTGTGGGGTCTCGACGCGGTCGAGGTCGAGCGCTTCGACGGTTCCGTGCTCAGGGTGGGCACGAATGACAAGGAACAGCTCGCCGCGGTTCTCATACTCACACCCCGCACCTGAGGTTCCCGCCCGTTACCCTCCGCTCATGGAACCCTCCGATGTACCTCGTCGAGACACGCCGGTCTGGGTGATTGCCACCGTGTGGGTGGTTGCCGCCGTGTTGGTGTCTGCCGTGATTGCGGGCATGTTCCTGTACTGAGCGCGGTGCCGACGATGGTTCGCCACCTCTGGTCGTTGGTGGATCCATGTGACATGATGGCTTCAGCGGTCTGGATGTCACGATGTGCTATTCGCCCGAAGCTGATCTGATCGCAGGTTTGGTCGTAGGAGCCGTCGGCGTGGATGCCATGCGGCATGTCGATGACCGCCGCGATCTCGCCTTGGCCGCGATTCCCCTGGTTCTGGCGACGCATCAGTTCATCGAGGCGGTGGCGTGGTGGGGCCTGCAGGGTCGCGTTCCCGAGGAGGTCGGGGGAGTGGCTGTTGGGTTGTACCTCGTGATTGCCCTGGCGGTCGTTCCTGTACTCGTCCCATATGGGGTGTGGCGCGCCGAGCCGTCGAGTTCGAGGCGTGCCGCGATGTTTCCGTTCATCGTGCTCGGGGTCTGCGTCGCTGCTGTCCTGGTCGGTTCGATGGCGACGAATCCGTACGAGGCAACCATTGGCGGTAGGTTCATCGCCTACGACGTAGGGGCGCCGGAGGGTGGGGCACTCGCTGTTCTGTATGCCCTCGCGATCTGTGCGACCCTGCTCCTGTCGTCACATCGGAAGATCGTCATCCTCGGGGTGCTGAACGTTGTGGCATTCTCCCTTCTGTCGTGGCTGCTCGCTGAGGGTGTCATCTCGTTGTGGTGTATTTGGGCAGCGGTGTGGAGTGTCCTGATCGCCCAGCACCTCCGTGAGGCATCTCGGGAGCACTCGGCCACGGCTCAGGCCGTTCGTTCGTTGTCGTCGTCCGCGCGAGATGCTGGATTGAAGGAATCGAAAGAGTGATCGGAGGCTTTCCCCATCTGTCCTTCTGGACGCTGATGGTGACCGTTGGTGGGTTGAGGGGCTGCACGGTGAACCCCATTCTCACGGCGAGATGTCGAGAATGCCGCCCACTTGTTTGCGATACCGGTCGAAGGCTGCGCGTCCGCTGGTGGTGATGCGGTAGGTGGTCCGGGGACGCCTTCCGACGAACGACTTTGCCACATGCACATATCCGGTGCGTTCGAGCTTGGCCATGTGGGACGAGATGTTTCCTGCGGTGAGTCCTGTCCGGTTGGAGAGGAACACGAAGTCAGCCTCATCGACGATGGCCAGATTCGAGATCAGGACGAGACGGGCAGGCTCGTGGATGATGCGATCAAGGTGGGCGACCCCAGCGCTGGCATCCTCTTCACTCGCAGCAGTCATGATTCCACCGTTGGGTTCACGCGGAGGAACGACACCAGCATCGAGCCTCCCACGGCAACAATGACGAGACCGCTGACCAGCATCGGCCAACCAGGATTTGCATCGAACGCCGCACCGACGATGCCGGTGACCACCAGTACTGCGGCGTAGGCAATCATGCGGCGGGCCGTCATCACTACGGCCAGGACGAGTGTCATCAGAGCGAGGAGCCATGCCATGAGCGCTGGTGCGATCGCCTCAAAGATGCCGGTGTCGAAGGATGTTCGGCGAACGACGAGGAATGCCCCGATGGTGAGAGCGAAGAGAAGTATGCCGAGGATGGCAGCGCCGAGAAGGCTGCGATGCTCGGTCTTCCGTCGCGGCTCGGCCCATTTCACGTACCCGGTGCGCCGTTCGAGGAAGGTTTGCCGTCCCATCAGGACGGGAACGACCAGCACAGCTGGGAGGATGCCAGCCAGGCCAGCGAGGTCGGGGCGCCAGATCCACGCGGTTCCGAGCCAAACGATCGAGAGGCCGAGGTAGAGATCGATGATGCCATCCGAGTACGAACTCGAATAGGCCGCTCGCTCGAGATTCCTGAGATCATGGTCCGTCGTCACGGTATCCCTCCGAGCTGCTGCAAATTACTCTGCGCTGCAAAGTATATGGGTCGGACCGCCTTCCTTCAAGACACAGTTTCGATTTGGGCTAGGCGCATCCGATGCGGCGATTCGCAGGGTGTATGTCCGCTCAGATGCTCCCTGGGGCCGAGAAATGTCCTCGAACCCAGTCGTCGAACCGTTTAGGTCCTCATTAGCGCAGGGTTAGTGGACTACGTGGGAACCTGCTTTGAAATCGTAGGAGAGTGGTGTTCATGTCAATGGGTAGCCAGTTCGATCTTCAGAGACATCTTCCAGCATCCATCGCGATCCTCGTCGTGGCCTTCCTCCTTGTCGTTGGTGCCATCTCTATGGCATCAGCAGCAAATGGGACGGACACCGGGGCCGACACGGAGACCACATCGACGTTGGCGTC
>JAQAZV010000269.1:0-7592 GCA_032127155.1 Acidimicrobiia bacterium | reverse complement strand
TCTGACATTCTGGTGACACTCTGACAACACTCTGGTGAGAGGGTTGTATCCGACGATCGTCCAATGGATAGGTGCGACTCAACCACATATCGCAGGCGCCAGGGCGGCGTCTGATGGCCGGGTGGATCCGCAGAGCTCACTCGGGCCGTTACCAGGCGCGGTACCGCACACCTGGAGGTCGAACCCGTTCAAAGACGTTTGATCGCCGCAAGGACGCCGACAAGTGGCTACGCCGTGAACTCGCCCTGATCGACCGCGGCGACTGGATCGACCCAGACGCCGGCACCATGACCGTCGCTGAATGGGCCGACCGGTGGATGGCGACCCGGCTCCACATCCGCGACTCAACCCGTGAACGCGACGAAACGTACCTCCGCTCGCTCGTCCTGCCCCACTTCGGTACCCGGCGGCTCAGTGACATCACCCGTCACGACATCCAGGACTGGGTCGCAGATCTCGCTGAGGAAGGCTGCGCAGCAGCCACGATCCAACTCGCCTACGGGCTCGTGTCGATGGCGTTTAGCGCCGCCGCAGACGATGCTCTCATCCAACGCACACCCTGCACGGATGTGAACCTCCCCAAACGCATTGAGACCGAGAAGCGATTTCTGAGCGCGGAGGAACTCCACGACCTCGCCGACACCATCGACCCGCGCCACCGCACCCTTGTCCTCACTGCCGGCTACACCGGGGCACGGTTCGGTGAACTCGCAGCCCTCCAACCCCGAGACCTCGACCTCAGGCGGCGCCGGGTCACGATCACCCGCTCACTTGCCGAAGTCCGCGGCGCCATCACGGAAACCGAACCCAAGACATCGGCGTCGAAACGGACAATCTCGCTCCCCCAAGCCATTGCCGATGACCTCGCCGAGCACCTCGATCACCGCGGCACCGAACGCACTGACCGGGTGTTCACCGCACCCCAGGGAGGTCCGCTCCGGCGTCGCAGCTTCCGGAAACGATTCTGGCTCCCAGCCGTGGACGCATCCGTCGGCCAACCCATGCGGTTCCATGACTTGAGGCATACACACGCCGCTCTTCTGATCGCAGCAAACACACATCCGAAACTGTTGCAGTCGCGGCTCGGCCACACGTCGATCAAGACCACGTTGGACATCTACGGGCACCTGTACGAACCCCTCGACGAAGTCGCCGCAGATCGGCTCGAACAACTCATCGCCAACGCGATCGCGCACAGAACGCGCGCGGATCGAGGATTGGAGCTGTAGAGCGACAAGGCCGAAATGGCGAGCAGCCGTTGCGAGGCAAGGGCTGCTGATCGGTGGAGGTGAGGGGATTTGAACCCCTGACCCCTACGTTGCGAACGTAGTGCTCTGCCGGACTGAGCTACACCCCCGGAGGGCGGATGATACCGGGGTGGGATCGTCACCGTCCTGGGGTGGATCCATCGGCAAGCTGTGCGCGAAGGCGCTCCTGGACGATGGTCGAGGTGAGATCAGCTCGGGACCGCTCGATGAGGGCCCTGGCAACGTCAGTCGTTCGTCGCAGGCCCGACGTCATCCCGTCGGGATAGTCCAGGGCCGTGAGGAGGTCATGGATCTGTTCCATCTCGGAGAACGTCACCTCAGCGGCTTCGAGTTCACCCGATCGGAGCTGGTCCAGGAGGCGACGGCGCTGTTCTCCCACGGCTTCACCGAGACCTTTGAGATACGGAACAGCATGGAGTCCGAGGTCGGCGGGAAGGGGGACGGGCTGGCCCGTCAGAAGCGCCATGGTGATCTCGGCTTCTGCGTATTCCTTCACGGCGTCATAGAAGAATCCGGCGTGGTAGATGTCCCAGTGACCTTCGAGCGCCTCCTCCACGGAGGCGATCAGCGACTTCACCTCGCCGAGCAGGGTCCTTGCGGTCCCCGGGTCGTTGCGATGCATGGCCCTGATCGCATTCGCTGAGTTCCTGATGATCGGTCTGGCATTCTTGAGCGCGACCTCTCGGGCGGCGTACTTCGCATCGAGCTCATCGCGGACCTGGGACTCGAGGAGGGAAAGGTCGAATCCGTCTGCCACTCGCTCAGCCTGCGATCACGCGGACGGTCTGTGACTCCGGATAGGTCGCCGACTGCGGGTCTTCCTGGACGACCTGTGGCGTTCGGGGTGCGATCGCCACCACCGTCGCCCGTGGCATGGCTTGTTGACGCTTCATCGACAGGAGGACGGTGACATACCCGGCGATCGCCACGTCGAATCCGATCGCGGCGTAGAGCCACGGAATGGATCCGGTCCAGGTTGCAACGACCAGCGTCGTGAAGGCCGCGATGCCGAGACCAAGCAGCACCCTGGTCCGGCGAACCTGTGAATGTCTCCTGACGTATTCCTCGCCGTCGGGTACCGAGGCACTGACTGCTGCGAGCAGTTGCCTGGTTCGCGCAAAGTCCTTGGTCGTCGAGCGGGGGTTCTGACTCCGGTGATCAAAGAAGGACGGGAGAAGGAACGCCGCCCACAAACCCGCAATCAGGATGAACAGGACGATTGGCATCGTTTGGTGTCTCTCTTACTCCGCCGCCAGCGACCCGAGCGTACCGTCGGGCCGATGCGGTGCAAAGCTTTGTGCGGTTTCCGGGACTACCGGTAGTTTGGTCGGTGCCGTGCGTAGTCAGCAACTCGACCCCATAAGGCTACGGCGATATCAGCCATGACGGCCGAATCTTCCGCTCGCGACATCGACCGCGTGACCGAGCACGTCGCCGATGATGCCGAGACCCTCCTCAACCGCCTTTGGTGATCCCGGGAGATTCACGATCAGGCAGCGCCCTGCCACTCCGGACATGCCGCGGGACAGCTTCCCGAAGGGCACCGTGTCGAAGGTTGCGGCGCGCATCGCCTCGGACAAACCCGGTACCTCCCTCTCGATCACGGCTGCTGTCGCTTCGGGGGTGAGATCTCTCGGACCAAGGCCGGTTCCACCCGTCGTCACCACGAGATCGACCTCGCCGATGAGCCGATCCAACACGGAGCGAACCGACTCGACACCGTCAGGGACAACAACCACCTCAACGATGGAGAACCCGGCCTCAGCGACCAACTCCGCGGCGCGCGGCCCCGACCGATCCTCGGCCCCACCCGCTGCAACCGAGTCGGAGACTGTGACGATCGCTGCCGTCCGCTCATTCACGGCGCCACACGCCTGACCGACCACCGGTCTTCTCGATGAGTGCAACCTCGATGACGGACGCGGACCGATCTATCCCCTTGACCATGTCATACAGCGTCAAGGCACCGATGGCGGCGCCGGTCATCGCCTCCATCTCGACCCCCGTCCGAGCAGTAACGGCGACCGCCACGGTGATCGTCGCTCCTTCAGCACATCGCTCCACGGAAACCTGCACGCCATCTATCGGGAGGGGATGGCACAGGGGGATGAGCTCCGACGTCCGCTTCGTCGCCTGAATGGCTGCGATGCGCACGATCGCAAGGGCATCGCCCTTCGGAAGGTCACCTCCGAAGAGCCTTTCGCTGGTCGAACGGTCCATGGCGACGGTCGACCGCGCTATCGCTCGGCGCTCCGTTACGTCCTTCTCACCAACGTCGACCATCCGAACACGTCCCTCGGCGTCGAGGTGATTCATGTCAGTCATCGGGACCTCGGTTCTCTGGCCATCGGAACATCTCGAGTATGACATCGTCCCCAGCGGACACCGCTTCGGTCCCCACGGGCACAACAGCGAATGCATCAGCCCCTGCGAGGGCGGAAAGGACGTTCGAGCCCTGGCCCCCGGACTGCACAGCCACAAATCGACCACCGTCATCGGCAAGCAGCACACGCACGAAGACCTCCTTGTCCCCACTCGTGGTCACATCCTCCCCCATCGTTCCCGTGACCCGTGGTCGCAGGATCGACTGCGCCCCCATCATGTGGAGGATGCCGGGACGAACAAACTGCTCGAACGCGACGAAGGTCGATACGGGGTTGCCGGGCAACCCGAAGAGAGGCACTCCGTTGATGTCACCGAACGCGAAAGGCTTGGCCGGCTGCATCGCCACCTTCCAGAAGTGGACCGATCCGCCCTCACCGAGGACCTGCTTGACGTAATCGTGGTCCCCCATCGACACGCCGCCGGTCGACACGACGATGTCGGCAATGGACGCAGCCTCCGCAAATGCATGCCGGAGCTGCTGGTCATCGTCCCCGACGATGCCAAGGTCGACGACCGGCACACCCATCTCCGCAAGGAGCCCGACCAACATCACACGGTTCGTGTCCCGGATCGTGCCAGGCGAGAGCGCCACCGTATCCGCAGGAACGATCTCATCTCCGGTGGACATGACGGCCACGGTCGGAAACCTCGACACCCTCACATGTCCTGCGACACTTGCGATCGTGGCCATGTGGCGCGGCGTGAGTCGCACACCTGCGTGCACAACGATGTCACCCGGTCGGACATCCCCCCCAGCATGCCTCACCGCCGCACCCGATGCCACGGGTTCGGCAATCAGAACGGTGTCGTCGTCAACCATCGACGTGATCTCCACCTGGGCAACGGCGTCGGCGCCTTCTGGCATCGGCGCACCTGTCATGATCCGGATCGCCGTTCCTGAACGGACCACTTCCTTGGGAACGGTTCCAGCAGGCACATCCTCCACGATTACCAACTCGACCGGGGCGTCAGTCAGATCCGATGCGATGATCGCAAAGCCATCCATCGCTGAGTTCGCAAAGGGTGGGACGGAGACCCCAGAGACGACATCGATGGTCGTGATCCGGTTGAGCGCATCCCCGATGGGCACGACCTCGTCCCCGAGCCGAGGCAGCGCCGCGAGGACGTCCGTCCGCGCATCGGCGAGAGCCCTCATCACACCGACCTTTCCGACGAATCGAGCAGTCGTCCGATGTTCCCGGAGTGGCGGACGATCACAAACACAGCTGTCGCACTCGCCCAAAGGAGCTGTTGGGTGGTGCTTCCCGTCAACGCCAGGGCTGGCACCATCATCAGCATGGCCGCCAGGGATGCGACGGATGCCGTCTTCCACACGAACAGGATCACGATCCACAGGACCGCAAGCGCTATGCCCACAGGCGGGCTCAGGTAGCAGACACCGCCGATGGCCGTCGCCACGCTCTTGCCGCCCCTGAAACCATGCCAGATGGGGAACGAATGCCCGATCACGGCAACGAGCAACGTGACGTATCCGAAGGTCAGATCCACGGCGAGGGCACCGATGGCCGCCGCGACGATGCCCTTGAATGCATCGCCGATGAGGACCATGACAGCGAGGCGCCTGCCGAGGACCCTGAGAACGTTCGACGTTCCCGGATTGCCCGAACCCTCCTCACGAATATCGATTCCCTGCGAGGACGCAACGATGATGGCGAAACTGATACTGCCGACGAGATAAGCCGCCACCAGAGCGAGGAGGTGCTGCACCCGGCGAGTGTAGAGGAGGGTGGCCTCTCCGGTCGTGCCGAGCGAAGCAGGGGGATTCCAACGCAGACGACCGTGCGATACGGTTGCTCGTGTTGCTCCTATCGCGTCCCCCGTACCTGCGGTGGATCGCTGCCGTGGCGCTTGTCGCAGCCGCCGTTGGCTGGGACCTCTCGAAGCGATCGACCGAACCCTTCCCGTATGCGGTCGTCGACATCGAACGCGGCGCCATCGTGACCGAGGACATGGTGCGGTGGGAAGCGGTTGGAAAGGGATCGATTCCCCACGTCTCATCGAGGGATAATGGCATCGGCATGGTCGCCAGCACAGCCATCGCTGCGGGGGACCCGATCATTCGATCGGTCCTCCAACCGGGGTCATCGATCCCCGCCAATTGGTGGTCGGTTCCCGTGAACCTGCCAGCTGGCGTGCCGGTCGGTTCCCGCGTTCGGCTGACATCCGCCGACGGCCTGTCTGTGGATGGCATCGTCTCGATCGCACCCACGTCGGATCAGTTCGGGCTCACGTCACCGGGAGCAGTCGCAGTGCCAGAAGGCGACGTCTCACATGTCTCGATCGCGTCCGCCACTGATTCGCTCATCGTGGTGATCGGCCCGTGACTGCCTCGATCCCTAGAGGACGACGAAGCACAGCGCCCCCATGAGGACGCAATAGATACCGAAGGGTGCAAGGCCGACCCGCGTGAGGAGCTTCAGCAGGATCGCGATGGCCGCGTAGCCAGCGAGACCCGCTGCGACCACGCCGACAAGTACTTCCGCAGTGATCGACCCACCTTCCGAGATTGCCTTGGCGGCCTCGAGAAGACCTGCACCTGCAATCACCGGAATGCCGAGGAGGAACGCGAACCGTGCAGCCTCCGTTCGCTCCATTCCCCGAGCGAGACCCGTCGAAATGGTCATGCCGGATCGCGAGATCCCTGGGATGAGTGCGAACGACTGGGCAAACCCGATGAACACGCTGTCCTTCACGCCGATGTCCCGAACGGTCTTGTCCCCGAGCCGGAGAAGCGTGGTTCCAAGCAGGATGACACCGGTCACGATCAACATGATCGACACGACGCGAGGTTCCGAAACGAGCTCTTCGATCTGGCTTTCGAGCGTCAAGCCGAGGACGACGGCTGGAATCGACCCGATCACGATGAGCGAGATGAGCCGGCGTGCAGGACGATCGAACTTCGCCATGGCCGCGACGTCCCTGCGGTAGTACACGAGGACCGCTGCGAGCGTCCCGAGGTGGAGCATTGCGCTCGTCGCAAGATCAGGTCCGGGGCGGTCGAACAGCGCAGGCACCAATACCAGGTGGCCGCTTGATGAGATCGGAAGGAACTCAGTGAGACCCTGGATGATGCCCCAGAAGATGGCGTTGACCATCGGGCGAGCTTAGGTGGCGATCGGCGCTCTCGGCGGTTGGTCAGAGCCCACCGACGCTTGTTCGAGGTCAGGAACGGACACCCTTGCGATCCGCCGGGTGAAGTAGAAGATTCGCTTGAGGTTGGCGATGACATCGACCTCGAAGCGATACGTGGCAACCCTGTTCGGCTCGTCGACGACAAGCCGCTCGCTTTGCCGCTGCAGCGCTTCGAGCTCAGCCTGCTTCACCGTCGACTTCATGCCTGCCACTCCTCGAGCCGCGTCGATGTCCTTCTGGGTGAGGGCGACGAGCGCGTACTCGAGCGCTTCCACCACGGACCGGTGGTAGGCCTCGATGAGGTCCCTCGTCCCCTCGCTGACTTCGATCGACGCCTCGATTCTCTGGCGTCCAAGGCCGATCAGGTTCGTCTCGACGATGTCGCCGATCGCCTCCAACGCGTTGGTCGCCTCGAGCAGATCCACGAGTTCGGCACTCGAGTCCTTCGAGAGGGCCTCCTGGGACACATGGCCCAGATACTCGACGATGAGGCCGTGCAGCGCGTCGACTTCGTCATCGAGTGCTTCGATGTCGCCGAGTTCGTCGATATCTCCATCGAGCATCGCAGGGAGCACGAGGACCAGCATGCCCTGCACGCGTGAGGCCATGCGCATCATTTCCATACGAGCTTTTGCGAGGGCGAGCTGGGGCGTCTTGAGCAGGCCGAGGTCGATATATCGAGGTGTGATGGCGTCCTTCGGTGCCCTGTCAGGAACGAGCCTTTCGACGAGATGGGCGAAAGGTGTCACGAACGGCAGGAAGACCAGTGCATTGAAGATATTGAAG
>JAQAZV010000268.1:0-13714 GCA_032127155.1 Acidimicrobiia bacterium | reverse complement strand
GTCCGCAAGGCGGTACTTCGGATGACTGCCGGCGAGCAACTGCGGCCCAAGGGGCGACACATGAGCGGAGTGCTCTGGAACATGTTCACCGGTAGCGCTCCCTACCGCGACGTCTTCTACGACGCGCTACATCCAGGGTTCCTGCTCGGGCTGGCCAGGAGCCTGGTGTCCGGAATGCGACCTTCACACAAGGAGGGCTGATCACATGCCCAGCAGACGAAGAGGCGAGCTCGGCAGAGTGTTCGCAGATGGTGAAACCATCGTCCAACAGGGTGACGTCGGCAACGAGATGTACGTGGTGCAATCCGGCAAAGTCGAGGTCGTTCTGGAGTCGGCGGGCAATCAGCATCGGGTGTCGGTGTTGAAGGCCCAGGACTTCTTCGGTGAGATGTCCCTCTTTGACAAGGACGTCCGTTCGGCAACCGTCCGCGCTTTGGGCGAGGCAAGAGTTCTCACCATCGACAAGCGAACCCTCCTGAAGCGAATCAGCGAGGACCCATTCCTTGCCTACAGCCTTCTTCGCGTCATGAGTGCACGAGTTCGCGATCTCGACGCGAAGGTTTCAGCAGCCGAGAATGGGATTCCGTGATGCGACCGGTAACAGAGGGACCACCAATCGAGAGCGGCCTGCCAAAGTATCGACCGCGGCAATTCGAGAAGCGAGCTCCGTGTTCTGCCGGTTGTGCCTCCGGAAGCGACGTCCGCGCTTGGATCGGCCTCGTGGCCCAACGTGACCGGACGGGACTCGACAAAGATCAAGCATTCACCGCTGCATGGCACAAGATCACCGACGCGAACCCCTTCCCGAGCGTACTCGGCCGCATTTGCCCTCATCCGTGCGAGTTTGGCTGCAATAGGACCCAGAATGACGGAGCTGTGGCGATCAATGCCCTGGAGCGATTCCTGGGCGATTGGGCAATCGACCGAGGCCTCGAACTCGAAGTCATCGACGACGCTCCGAAGCCCGAATCCATCGGCGTCATCGGCGCCGGTCCATCGAGTTTGTCGTTCGCGTACCAGATGGCCCGGCGAGGGTATTCCGTGAGCGTGTATGAACAGCGTCCGATGGCGGGCGGAATGCTCCGCTACGGCGTCCCGGACTACCGGCTTCCCCCGGACGTGCTGTCGGCAGAGATCGACCGAATCCGCCAACTTGGCGTGGAGATCCACACCAACTTCGCGATAGGCATCAACACATCGATGGAGGATCTGCGATCGGCACACGAGATCCTCTATCTCGGCATTGGAGCCCAGCAACCCCGCCGGCTCGGGATCGGGGGCGAGGATGGGCGGGGCGTCTACTCGGGAACCGACTTCTTAGGGCGCGTCAACGAACGTGAGAGTGTCGACGTTGGACCAAGGGTGATCGTTGTTGGCGGCGGAAACACAGCCATCGACGCAGCGCGGGTTGCGCGTCGGAAGGGCGCAGCCGTGACCCTTCTCTATCGTCGCACTCGAACCGAGATGCCTGCCATCGCCGCGGAAGTCGACGAAGCCCTTGATGAGGGAGTTGAGCTAGAACTACTCACCGCTCCCGTTGAGATCGTCCGCAGGGAGGGCGACGTAGTCGGTCTGATCGCAGAGCGAATGCGCCTCGGCAAACCCGGACCGGACGGTCGTCGGCGACCCGAGCCGCTGGCGGACAGCGCCTTTGAGGTGGCCGCAGATACCGTCATTACTGCAGTCGGCCAGCAACCTGACTGGGCGGCCATCGATGGGGTGGAACCCGAAGGAGGCTGGATCGTCACCTCCGATCACGGGCGTATCGACCATACGACGTGGGCAGGTGGAGACGTGCGCGGACTCGACATCGCCGGGTCCGCGATAACCCATGGCCGCAGAGCCGCCGAGCATGTTCACGCCAAGCTACGGGGAGTCAAGCTGCAGGGGAGCGACGGGTCGGCACCAATTGATGCCGACCGCGTGAACTTCGATTTCAAGGAAAGCCGACTGCCAGTGAAGCCGTCCCGCCTGGCAACCGACGAGGCTGTTCGAACGGCTACGGCAGAGTTGACCGCGACGATCACGGAAGACGAGTTCCTCGCCGAGATTGACCGATGCTTCTCCTGTGGTCTTTGCATGGGATGTCAGCAATGTTGGATGTACTGCACCGCCATGAGCTTCACCGAGGTACCCAAACCCCAAGCCGGTCGGTACTACACGTTGACCCTCGACGCGTGTGAGGAATGCGGCAAGTGCATCGAAGTGTGCCCCTGTGGATATCTGGAAGTGATCTGAGTCCACCAGCCCACCCATAACCAGCAACATGCATGCTCGGCGAGAGCGCATATGTGCTGCGATGTCAGGGGGTCATTGCAACACTTGGGCGAGTTTCTCTGATGGTGTCATGTCCCCGAGGGTCTGTCGAGTCCAGCTCGAAGGCCCAGTCCCCCTTGGCGATTGAGCGCTGCCACTCACACATATGTGCCGATATCGGCGGTCAGCTTGGCGGAATGTTGTAGTTGCTGGTGAAGAGGTTGTTTGGGTCCCACTTCTGTTTGAGCTGGACGAGTCGGGCGTAGTTGTCTCCGTATGCGGTCGGTATGCGGTCGGTCTCGTCGTCTGCGATGAGGTTGACGTACACGCCCCCTGTTGCGTGGGCTGCCATCGCTCCGTGGAACTCGTTGGCCCAAGTCAGCACTGATTCGTCTTCTGCGGCGTCCATCCAGCCTGCGATGATGTGGAATCCATATTGAGTGCTGCGTCCGCCGTACGGAGTAGCTGAGGGCTCGACTTGGCTGACGGCCCTCCCGAGCGGATCGAAGTACGCAGCGGTCAGCGCTCCCTTCATGAGCGGCACATACTCGACCATCGTGTCGATTGCTCCGTCCGACAATCCGTCGAGGTCGTGCGCTTTCGACGTGTACCGCTGTCCCTTGGGGAGGTTGGCATCGAAACTCTTCTGGGCATCGGTATAGGGGCTGGGACCCACGAAGTTGAGGATCGGTTCACCAAGACTTTGAAGTGGGGCGACAAACTCGGATGCTTCCGGGTCTTGGTGGCAAATCACGAAGTCGAGAACTGGCTTTCCGTGCGTCTCTTCCGGGAAGAGGTCGATGGGAGGGACTCGGAAGCAGAACGGGTAACACTGGAACTCGTCTGGTGCATCCGCCATGAAATCCCTGAAGAAGTGCAGGAGCTCCGCCGCGTTGTCGAAGGGGTAGATGACTTGTCCTGCCAGCACCTGGGGTCCAACGTTGTGGAGACGCAACTCCATCGACGTGATCACCCCGAAGTTCCCTCCACCACCCCGGATGGCCCAGAACAAGTCCGGGTTCTCGGCAGCGGAAGCACGGACCTGTTCGCCGTTGGCCGTGACGACTTCGGCGGAGAGAACATTGTCGAGCGTTAGCCCGAACTTGCGGGTCAGGTAGCCACCGCCGCCACCCAAAGCAGCGCCAATCACACCGACGGACGACACCGTGGGAGTCGGTGTAGCCAATCGAAACGGCTGGGTTGCAGCGTCCAACTCTGCGCCGGTCACCCCTCCCTCAACAGTGACAGTCCTTGCCGACGCGTCAACAGCGATTGACTTCATGTGCGAAAGGTCGATGAGAAGGCCGCTGTCAGCAACGCTGTTCGCCGCATAGGAGTGGCCGCCGCCCTTGACCGAAAGACGGATGCCGCCCTCGCGGGCGTAGTCAACAGCCGCTTTCACATCGTCACTGGTCAAGCAGCGGGCAATCAGATCAGGTCGCCGGTCAAACCGCACGTTCCAAAGGCCACGAGCATCGTCGAAACCAGCATCCGACGGACCGAATACCTCCCCCGACGCGAGACTCAATTCACCAATAGCCACCAGATGCCTCCTTTTGGGGCGAAACAACAACAGCACCAACAAATCAATGGTCTGTACCTGTGGGAACCGCCCGACCCTACCAATTCCGCCCACGGCCTGCCGAGGATGCCTTCCCATTTCCGGCAATGTGCCCGACGCCCGTAGGGCTCATATGTGCCGATATGTGCGAGCTGATTACCCCCGCTACTCGGCGAGTGCTGAAGGATCGTCCGCGAACAGCGCCGTGAAGCCGCAATCTGTGCAGACCCTGGCGTTGAGGCGGGTGCCGGACTTCTTCGACATCCTTGAGCGACCGTGTCCCGTGGTGACCTTGTGGTTCCCTGCCGGATAGGCACCGTCGTCTTCCACCGCGAGCGCATCCGTGAGGTTCGCGGAGCCGCAATTCAGGCACTTCATGAAGGCAACCTTTCCCCTGAGATCGGAGCCCGCATTATCGCACGGATCGCCCGGCACATATGTGCCGATATGTGCGGTGTGGTGGGTCGATCCGAAGGAATGCGGTAGGTTAGAAACATGGTCTTGGTTCGCCCTTGGGCGCTCGCTGCTGGAGCGATTGGTTTGGTCACCCTCGGCATATACATCGCGGTACTTCTCAGCGAAGGAAACAACGCGATATCTGAGGTGGTCCCGTGGGTAGCGGCGATGACCGTTGCCTCGGTACTAGCTCTCGTCGGAGCCAAGGCCGGCGACCGTGCTGTTGCCAGGAGGACGCTGCTAGCAGCCGCCGTCCTGTTTGGGGTTCTCGGCATGTTGGCCATCCTTAGCGTTGGCATCTTGTTCTTGGCTGCCTCGGCCATGTCGGCGGTCGCACTTGTCCGAGTCAATGCGGACGAATCTGCGCCTATCGGCCAATGACCCGTCCACGCATATCCGGTGTGATCTCAACCCGTGGATGCAACGCCGGCGAGAGTTGGTGTCTCTCAGTGGAGGTGTGTTGTGTCTCGGAAGTACTCGGATGTTGAGTTGGTTGAGGTGTGGGATCGGAGGCAGGCGGGTGAGTCGAGTCCTTCGATATGTCGCCGTGTGGGGCGTTCAGCAGCGGCGATCCGTGCGTTGGTGGAGTCATCGGGTGGGTGCGGCCGCGACAGCGGTGCCGTGGTTCAAGGCAGTTGTCGTTGGCTGAGCGCGAGGAGATCTCTCGAGGTTTGGCTGCTGGCGACGCGATGCGGGCGATCGCATCTCGTTTAGGTCGGGCTCCGTCAACGGTCAGCAGGGAGTTGGCCCGTAGTGGTCGAGCGCTGGTCCCGCTATGTGATGCTGTTCCCGCTCTCCGATGGCCACAAGGCGGAAGCTGTTCGGGATGCGTTGACTGAAACCGTTCAACAGCTCCCCGAGCATCTGTGGAAGTCGTTGACGTGGGACCAGGGCAAAGAGATGGCCCAACACGCCCGGTTCACCATCGACACCGGAATCCAGATCTACTTCTGTGACCCGAAGTCACCGTGGCAACGAGGATCGAACGAGAACACCAACGGTCTCTTACGCCAGTACTTCCCCAAGGGCACCGACATGAGCAAGCTCACCCAAGAAGACCTCGACTTCGCTGCCCATCAACTCAACGGACGGCCTCGACAAACCCTCAACTGGATGACACCATCACAGAAACTCGCCCAAGCGTTGCAATTACGGGTTGAGATCGCAGCCGATATGTGCGGCTAGTTGTCCCGAACGACTGGAGGACACCGGTCGCTTCGAATCACCACCGCTGATCGCGCCATCGGATTCGGGGTCCAACCGCCGAGCCAAACCCTGCCCAGCCCAGCCGATGTGCATGCGTCAGGGAACTCGGGCGTTCTCGTGAATCAACCCGTTGCGTTGATCTCGGTCATCATGCCAACCTGGTAATGCCGCGGGACCCCGTCGATGGCCGCGGTGGGGCCACGGGCTGTCTCGTTCCGTGCATCGATGGGATCGGTACCGACGTTGATCGCACAGAAGATCAGGTAACGGCCCTGCTCGGCGAGGATCGGCGGACCGTCAGCGTACGTGTATTGCTCGGAATCGGGCATTGAGAACACCACGGACTGGATACTGCCAACTCCGAACGCGGTGAGGTCGTCCAACGTCAGCTGGCTGAGTTCCTCCACCGATCTCAGCTCGGATGGATCCAGCTTGTAGACGACCATCTCGTGGAACTCCGCTGAGCTGTTGTTGAACAGAGCGAGACGGGTTCCGACAGGCACAGCTTCGGGTAGACCTTCGTACCGATAGTCGAATGCGTGGACGTCGACTGTGGGAGGCGGTGGGACAGTCGTCGTAGTCTCAACCAGCGTCGTGATGGAAGAAGCTGTCGAGGTGGACGAGGACGACGCGGTCGTCTGGGTGGTCGAAGTGGGAGCGACACTCGTCGAAGTTGTCTCACCGGAGGATTCGTCGAGTGGTTCGGTGCTCGTGCATGCTGCGAACAGCGCCAATGCGACGGTCCCAACAGCCAGCATTCGCAGATGCATCACCCTTCCATACCCTCGGATCACGGTGGGACCCTAGCAGCAGCGGTCTCTGGGTCTCATGCCTGCTGCGACGAGAGTTCCTCGATCAACGCATCTGACGACCCCGCCTGGGTCGTGACATCATCACTCCCAAGGATGCCGCGCTCCATGAGTGACAGCAACCACACGAGCGCTGGAACGGCGATAAACCCTGCGACGACGAACGCGATGATCAAGCTGATCAGTACCGATGCCCCCGCCGCTCCCTGCTCGACCGTCAGGGTCTCGGGAAGCAGCCATGGATACTGGGCGATTCCCCAACCCCAGATGATCGCACTGGTGGCCACGACCGCGGCTACACGCGACATGTGATGGTGTGCTCTTGCGATCGCCACGAGCGATGCGACTCCTGCACCTGCTGAAAGCATGATCGCCGCCAATCCCCATGGCTCGGTCAGCCCTTCGTAAAGGGTCGGTGCATCGATCCTCAGCACGAAGATCCCGCCAAGAGCGACCGCACCGGAGAGGAACCCTGCCCACAGCGCACGTTGACGGAATGAGCTGGCGACTTCGGCGCGCCCTGTCCTTGTCGCATCCCTCGCGACCAGCACCGCAGCCAGATACGTGCACGCGACGATGGCGAGGACCCCACCGAGGACCGATGTCGGGTTCAGCCACGATGACCACGGATTGCCTGCCGCATTCCCCGGAGGGACGCGGCCTGAAGCGACCCCGCCTGCGACAGCCCCAAGGAAGAACGGGGTCACGAACGATGATGCCGCGAAAGCAGCCCCCATCACGCGCTCCTTCGACAGTGTTGGCGCCCACTTTCGGAAGGCGAACGCCGACCCTCTCATCACGATGCCCAGGCCAGCAAGCATCACGGGTATGTACAACGTGGTCATGATGGACACGAAAGCGGTCGGAAACGCCGTCCACAGGTACACGAGGACGAAGATCAGCCACACATGGTTCGCCTCCCACACAGGCCCGATCGAATGCTCGAGCTGGCGTCGCATCTCCCTGCCCCGTGTGGCACTGCCAGCGAAGAGATCGAGGATCCCCGCGCCGAAGTCCGCTCCGCCGAAGATCGCGTAGGCGGTCACGCCCGTCCAGATGATCGCGAGAACCACATCGACCAGCATCATCGGTCCACACTCGTCGGGCCATACGGCGTCTGAACGTTCTCTCCAGCGCGTGTCCGGCGACCAATGATGCGCAGGACGACCACGGTGAAGATCGCGAGGACGACGTAAACCGCACTGATAGTGATGGCAGACGCCACGATGCCCGTGGATGCTGACACGGCGTCGGCCGTTCTCACGCGCTGCCACACGATCCACGGCTGGCGTCCTACCTCCGTGGTGATCCAGCCGGCTTCCATCGCCACGATCGCTGCCACCCCGGCGCCCGTCGCTGCAACCCAGAACAGGCGAGCCGTGGGAGGCCCCCTCGTGCGAAGGAATGCCCATCCGAACCACACAGCCAAGGCGAACAGTGCTGTGCCGATTGCGACCATCACCTGGAACGACCAGTGAACGACGTTGACAGGGGGCAGATCGCTCGCATCGACCACGTCGAAGCCTGGCACCGCACCGTTGACATCCCTGGTGGCCAGGAATGAAGCCAGCCCGGGTATTTCGATCGCACCGACGACTTCGCCGTCGATGAAGATGCCCCCCACCGTCAGCGGCGCCCCTGTGGTGGACCGAGGGATGAGCTCCATCGCGGCGAACTTCGATGGCTGGGCCTCAACGAGCCGCCTGGTCGCAACATCACCGATGAGCACCTGGATGGGTGTCGCCACCGCGGCGACGCTGAACGCTATCACGAAGCCGAGTCGATTGATCCGGGATCGGTCACCCTTGAGCCACCGGTACGCATAGACGGACGCGATCATGAAGCCTGACACCATGTAGGCCGCGAACAGCATGTGCGTCCATTGCACGAGGACGGCGTCGTTGAACATCGCTGCCCATGGGTTGACGTCGACGATCGATCCATCCGGAGCAACCGAGAATCCTGTCGGCGAATTCATCCAACCGTTCACGGACACGATGAAGAACGACCCAGCGATCCCTGCCAAGGTGATCGGCAGGAGCGTCCAGAGATGGAGCCTGGCAGGGAGGCGATTCCATCCGTAGAGGTAGATCGCGATGAAGATCGCCTCTACGAAGAACGCCACACCCTCGAGGGCGAACATCAAGCCGACGACATCGCCGAAAGGTCCCATGAGCCCCGGCCACAGGGCGCCCATCTCGAAGCTGAGGATGGTTCCGCTGACGGCGCCGACGGCGAAGAGCACAGCCATGACCTTGGACCAGCGCTTCGCCAGGCGCATGGCGTCGAGATCACGGTGCATGAGGCCTCGGCGATGGGCAATGAATGCAACCAGCGGAAATCCGACGCCGAAGCACGCAAGGATGATGTGGAACCCGAGACTGATCGCCATCTGGTAACGGGCGGCGGCGAGGCCTGCCTCAGTTGCGAAATACATGAAGGTTCACCATCGGCCGTGCCGTCCTTCGCACCACAGCACGAACGGTACCCACCGAGTGGACCTGTCAGAACGTCCCGGGCTCACCCATCAGAAACAGCGGTACATACCCGTTCGAGGCGCTGTCGTGCCTCGGCTGCTGCCACACCGATACCCGTAGCTTCGACGAGCGCGAGCACCGAAAGCGGATCCATGAATCGCACCGCGACATTTGCGCCATCCTGGCGGAGGACGACGTTGCACGGAAGGAGCGCCCCCACGTCGGCATCCAAGTCGATGGCAGCGTTGGCTAGCGTCGGGTTGCGCGCGCCGAGGATCAGGTACGGGGCTCGATCGATACCGAGTTTCGCTTTCATGGTGGCTGCCACGTCGATCTCTGTGAGAACGCCGAAACCCTCGTCAGCGAGGGCTGCGACGACACGATCCTTGATACCGGCAATATCCCCTGGGAGTTCCGTTCCGAATGTGTACGGCATGGGTGGCACCTCCGTGATCAGACGTCACTTCGTGTGACTCACGGTAGTGGGGTGTCGGACACCTCGATCGGCGATGCCGCCGAGTCCCTTTCCGGTGGCGTGGCCCTCGGGTAGTCACGGAAGCCTGCCTCGACATGGGATAGGTCACAGAACGGCTGGTTGGCACTCTCACCACACCTGCACAATGCTGCCCGTGGCCCTGCGAGGAACGTATCGCCGTGGCGATCCTTCACCTCGATGGATCCCTTCACCATGAGGGGGCCGTTCGGCCAGGGCACGATGGATGTCGGAATCTGGGGCTGTTCACCCTCCCCACCATCGAGCCGCTCGTATCGGAGGGCTCCCGAGGGACAGGATTCGATCGCCGCGGTGATCGTGTCGTTCCCTGCCTGCTCCATGTCGACCCACGGTCGACGTCGGGTGTCAAAGACCCCCTGACCCAGCTTGAGGCAGATCCCCGAGTGGATACAGATCGATGAGTCCCACAGGATCCGGATGGTGCCGTTGTCATAGGTGCGCCGTGCCATGGGCGCAATCTAGACGGCGCGTGCGGCCACCGTGGCGAACCAGGTGAGGATGGGGGGCCGTCCGGGCACATGGGGAACGCCCGAACAACCCCCTTGTCAAACCTCGGCACCGTGACTACTCAACCTTGAACGCGCGAGGCAAGAACGCGAAAACCACGCCTCCGTCAGGTGATCCAGACGGCGGTATCCGGCGTCAGGGTGGCCAGATCATTCGCCGACCCGGACGTCAGAATCACCTGCCCCGTCGGCATCGGTATCGGCGAACCCGAGAGGTTCACGAAGCATCGGACCCCGGAACCCCTTTGGAACGCGATCACGTCGGGGCCATGATCGATCCATTCGAGCTGTTCGTCCGCAACCAGCCGCTCGCGTCGGATCCGCAGGGCCATGCGATAGAGCTCGAGAGTGGATCCGTCCAGCCCGTCCTGGGCAGCAACGGCGTATCGGCCCCAGCCAGTGGGCTGCGGGAGCCAGGCACCGTTGGGTCCGAATCCGAACGAGGTTCCCTCCTCGGTCCAAGGAATCGGCACGCGACAGCCATCTCTGCCCTTTTCGGAGTGACCGGACTGACGCCATGTCGGGTCGTCCAGGACATCTGGCGAAAGATCATGTACCTCCGGCAGGCCAAGCTCCTCCCCCTGGTACACGTAGACGGATCCGGGAAGGGCGAGCATCATCACGGTTGCAGCCCGCGCCCTCCTGAGACCGAGATCGCGATCGAGGAGGGAACGATCACCGTCGAGCAGCCACGCCTTGGCGTTGACGCCCTCAGGGAGGCCATATCTCGTCGTGTGACGAACGACGTCATGGTTCGACAACACCCACGTCGGAACCGCCCCGACCTTGCCAGCGCCTTCGAGGGAGTGGATGATGGCGTTCCGGAGGGACGCAGCGTTCCACGGGGATTCGAGGAACTCGAAGTCGAAGACCTGGTGGTACTCGTCAGGGCGGAGGAACGCCGAAAGGCGCTCCCAGTTGGCAACCCACGCCTCCGCGACCATCACCGTGTCCGGGTATTCGTCGAGGACGCGTCGCCATCCGCGCACGATCGGGTGGATCCCAGGTCGGTCCCAGTGTGGGTGGAATCCCTCGATGCCGCGGTGATCAGACTCCTCTGTCGTATCGACGTCAGGAAACGTCGGATCCTTGTCGAGTCCGTGTGCGACGTCGACACGGAATCCGGTGGCGCCGCGATCGAGCCAGAAGCGGAGTATGTCTTCGAACTCGCCGATCACCTCGGGATTCGACCAGTTCAAGTCAGGTTGGGACGGGTCGAACAGATGCAGATACCACTGACCGTCAGGAACACGAGTCCAGGTGGACCCACCGAACACGCTCTTCCAGTTCGTGGGCGGTTCCTCGCCGTTGTGGCCCTGCCCGTCGAGGAAGTGATACCGGTTCCTGGCGCGGGTCCCGGCTGGCGACACGAGAGCCTCCCTGAACCATGCATGGTCGGACGACGTGTGGTTCGGAACGAGGTCGACCATCACCCTGATACCGAGCTCTGCCGCTTCCTCGAAGAGGAGATCCGCTTCGGCGATCGTCCCGTAGACAGGGTTGATGTCGCGATAGTCCGCGACGTCGTATCCGCCGTCATTGAGCGGCGAGGGGAACCATGGATTGATCCAGATCGCATCGATCCCCAGCGATGCCAGATACGGCAAGCGGCTGCGGATCCCTCCGATGTCCCCGGTGCCGTCACCGTTGCCATCTGCGAATGAGCGGATATAGAGCTGGTAGATGGCGCCGCGACGCCACCAGGGTGGATTGGTGGATGAGTTCATCTGGGGATTATGGCCCAGACCGTCAAAGATCACGGCGCGCAGCCGATACCGTATGGGCATGCAGCGATGGCTGATGACTCTCGCACTGGTCGCCCTGTTCCTCGCGTTCGGGTTCCAGACTCGCGCCGAGGCCACAGGTGGAGAAGGGGAAGCCTGGCCTGTGTTCACGGAGTCGAGCGCTTGCGGCGCCCAGCGCGTCACAACGCCCATCGCTGATCGTCAGGGGTGGCTGTCGCGATCCGATGTCCTTCGAGGCGAGTTCGCCGGGATGTTCGGTAGGACCGTCGACGACGTTTTCTCCCACCTCGTGAAGTGGCCGATTCCCGGCTCAGGAACCTCCATCGCCATCCACGAACGCCTCCTGCCTGCCCTCTCCGCTGCCACCACCAGCCTCGAAGAGTCACTGGCCGAAGGTCTCGAATACCGGGTACGAAGCAAGACGACCTCGTCTGCGGCCGCGCGCACCATTGGCGGCAAGTGGAGAATGTCACGACACACGTTCGGTACAGCCTTTGACATCAACGCCGATACGAACCCTTTCCGGAGGGATAACGAACTCATTACCGACATGCCGCCCTGGTGGGTGGGCGCCTTCCTCGATGCGGGCTTCTGCTGGGGCGGTCTCTGGGTCGGGTCGAAGGACACGATGCACTTCTCATGGCAGGGGCCTGCGTTCGGTGGCTACGACGAGCTCCCACCTGCGTTTCCGCCCCTCACCGACGAGAAGGCGATCGATCGGCCATCGACTCGGATCACGGTCGTCCCTCCGGCACCACCAGGGACGCTGACGACCGTGCTCGCGGACGTCGATGGCAACGGTGCAGTCGATGTGGCGCGCATTTCTGAGACGGACAACGGCCTGCTCATCGATGCGTCGGTCGCTTCGATGAGGCACAACGCATGCTCCTCCCGTTCCTCACTACTCGCCGGACTGGGTGGTCTGGCGGGGAGGGCGATCGCCATGGGCTTCGGGGACTGGGATGGTCGTGGCGGAAAGGATCTCTGGCTCGTCAACGACGACGAGGGCGACCTCCGTCTCACCGTGCGCTGGGCCTTCGGCGACTTCGCCGCGGAAACGACAGCGCGTACCAGCGTGCCAACACCAGGTGCCGACGCGTGGATCTCGTCTGGGGACTATGACGCAGATGGCGCCCTCGACCTCTATGTCATCGACGCAGGCAATCTGACGGTGTGGAGCATCGACCCTCGGTCGGGTGACACATCGCAGGTCGTGTCGGTGCCCGTACCACTGCCTTCCGTTGACCACTACTTCCTGGGCGATGCGGACCTCGATCAGCGACCTGACCTGTGGGCCATCGTTGATGGCACCATCGACATCGCGACGGCCGCTGATCGCTACGTCACCGTGTCAATGCATCACGAGCCGTTGTCGTTGCCTCCTCGTGTCGTGGCAGCTGCTGCCTCCGACTACGACGGCGACGGCCGTGCAGACCTCGTCACCTTTGACGGCACAGCGAAACAGGTGTGGCTCGCCAACACCCGACTGCCGGACGGCCTACCTCTCGAGGTGTGGTTCGAGGATCCTGAGGCTGAATGCACCAGTGAGGCTCCCACGCCCAATTTCGGAGATCTCCAATTCAGTTCGAGCGGCTGGATCGCCAAGGGTTCATACGAGTGGCGAGCGAGGAACGATCTCCCCGTTGGCTGCGACCCCGAGGACGACACGTGCATACCACCGATCGTGACGGCACGGTCGCTCGCCGAATTCTTTGCCTGGATCGATGGTCTCGATGCGGTGGGGACCACGAACGAGATGATGGGACCTCGAGCGATCGCCAGGAAGGGCTATGTGACGCCCTGCTCCCCCCAGGACTCAGCATGCTGGGATCGCAAGCTCTTGAGGACGGAGGTCTCGTACTACTACGGCCGCTTCCTGGCCGATCGGCGCGAGGCCGTCCCACGTCCCCATCGTTGGGTGGCTCCCAAAGCTCCCATCCAGAGCGTGTCCCAGGCTGCCCACTGATCTCATCGCCAGCGCCGCGACGCACAATGCAGGTTGCACCGTGCGGAATTGACCCCTCAACTCCGGTGCGTGAGGCGTCGATGAAACACCATGGACGCCACGAACGCGGTCTCGCGGGGTATCTGTCACCGGTGCCAGAAGCCGGCGCTGAGGATGGACCGCGACGGCGTGCCGTGGTGCGGTCGCCACGCGAGGGCCATCCAAACCACTCGTGCGAC
>JAQAZV010000267.1:0-8107 GCA_032127155.1 Acidimicrobiia bacterium | reverse complement strand
GCGTAGATGGTGTCGAACGCAAGGGATGACTTGCCGGACCCTGAGAGACCGGTGAACACGATCAGCTGGTCGCGCGGGAGCTCGAGGTCGATATCGTCGAGGTTGTGCTCCCGCGCACCCTTGATGACGATGCGGTCGCTTGCCATGGTCCGTCTCTCCGCCGAGGTTCCCGCCGATGGGCAGAGCAGCAATTCTACCGAGGGGGTGTGACACGAACGACAGACGTCGTTCCGCTGCATCCCGGGATGCGAAGCTCACAGGCGATGGCTTCGGCGGAACTCAGTTGGGGCTGATCGTCGCCTCGCCGACCTGCCGTTCCATGATCAACGCCTGGCCGACCCACAGGACGGTGAGGAGCAGGAAAAGGGGGCTCCATCCGATGCCGTCTGCGGCGAGTTGGGACCATGATGCGACGACGACGGCAGCCACCACCATCCATGGCACCGCAGTCAATGCGGCGAACAGGCCGAAACCGACGAGAGCTACACCGGTGTCGTACGCAAGGGATGACGGGGACAGGAGAAGCACGCCTGCAGCGACGAGTCCGAAGACCGACCACGACGTTCGGTGCCGATACACGATGATGGCACTGACCAGCCCAACGATGCCGATGGTCGCGATTGTCACCAGGTTCGCTCCACGACCATCCCCCAGCGCATTCGACAGCCAACCCGTGATGTTCACCATCAGGGATCCATTGACCTCCTCGTTCAATGACCCGAACCACGAGATGTGGTCGAGCCACTCCATCGGCCAACGCAGCCCCATCGCCACGGCAGATATGCCGTAGATGACGAATGCTCCAACCACGGACGCGGCAAGAGGGCGCCATCGGCGCGCAACGGCGAGAATCCCCATGACCAGAATTCCGTACTGCGGTTTGTAGAGCATCAACGCCGCCGCCCCGCCGGCCCACACGGAGGCATGCGACTCCGAGAAGTGCCACACCAGGACAAGGAGCAGCAGGGTGAACGTGGTGTTCTGTCCTCCGAGGACGGCGGTTGCAATTGGGTAGGTGATCAGTGCAAAGGCGCACACCACAAGGACCTGATTGCGATGTCCTTCCAATGACACCGTTCGCGGCCAAGCGAGCCAGACCGCTCCGACGAGGGCGGCCAGGGAGGCGAGCGTCTGGATGGCATAGGCGACGCTGTACGGCAGGGCGCTCAGTGGCGCATATGCGATCGCCGTGATCGGCGGATATGCGAAGTACAGGAACTCGTCGGGATCCTCGTGGAAGGGCGCCTGGTATTGGCGCTGAAGGGCGGCGTCATACAGGTCGTCGATGTGTCCGTCGAGCACGATCTGACCTGCGGCATAGAACGAGGGAAAGTCGCCCCCCATGCCATTCGCTGCGTCCTCGTTCCCGGCGAGCGTGACGAACAGCGGTACGAAAGCAACCGCGGCGATGACGATCAGCATGGCGCGCGGAAGCGCGCGTGCGATGAATCCTGACGGCCGAAGGTCCATGGCCGCTACGGTACCCGACCGCGGCCTCGCCGCCCTAGACCGTGCCCTGCGTCAGCTCGTGGAGCTCCCGCTTGAGATCGTTGACCTCATCCCTCAGCCTCGCTGCGTATTCGAACCTGAGGTCCTTCGCTGCTTCATGCATCTCCTCTTCGAGGCTCTGGATCAGTCTGCGAAGGTCGGGCGTGGTGAGATCGAGCGGTTCCCTCCGTCTGAGCTCGCGAGCCCTCCGATCGGCCGAAGGTGCGTCGCCGGTCGACACCAGTTCGAGGATGTCAGAAACCTTCTTGCGAATCGTCTGCGGATCGATGCCATGTTCCTCGTTGTACGCGAGCTGACGCTGCCTCCGACGGTTCGTCTCGCTGATCGCCTTTCGCATCGACTTCGTCACCTCATCCGCGTACATCACCACGGACCCCTCGACGTTCCTGGCAGCACGGCCGATCGTCTGGATGAGGCTCGTCTCAGAGCGCAGGAACCCTTCCTTGTCGGCGTCGAGGATGGCCACAAGGGCAACCTCTGGCAGGTCGAGACCCTCCCTGAGCAGGTTGACACCGATCAGGACGTCGTATTCACCGAGCCGCAGATCGCGCAGGATCTGAACACGCTCGAGGGTGTCGATGTCCGAGTGGAGATATCGTGCTCGTACGCCGAGCTCCAGGAGGTAGTCGCTCAGGTCCTCCGCCATCTTCTTCGTCAACGTCGTCACCAGGACGCGTTGATCCTCGACGGCTGCGGCTTGGATCAATCCGACAAGGTCGTCGATCTGTCCTTTGGTGGGCTTGACGATCACCTGTGGGTCCACGAGGCCCGTCGGGCGAATGATCTGCTCCACGACCTGGGCCGACTCCCTGAGCTCCCATGCACTCGGCGTTGCCGACAGAAGCAGTGCCTGGTTCGTCTTGTCGTACCACTCGTCGAAACGGAGCGGTCGATTGTCCAGCGCGGAAGGAAGCCTGAACCCGTGTTCGATGAGTGCGTCCTTCCGCGATTTGTCGCCCGCGAACTGTCCATTGATCTGGGGGACGGTGACATGGGATTCGTCGATGACCATGAGGAAGTCGTCGGGGAAGTAGTCGAGCAGCGTGAAGGGTGCCTCACCCGGCTCCCGTCCATCGAGGTAGCGTGAATAGTTCTCGATCCCTGAGCAGTATCCGATTTCCCTCATCATCTCGATGTCGTAGTGGGTCCTCATCCGGAGACGCTGCGCTTCGAGCAGTTTCCCCTGTCGGTCCAGCTCAGTGAGACGATCGGTGAGCTCTATATCGATTCCAGCGATCGCGCGTTCGAGGATCTCGTGTGAGGTCACGTAGTGCGTCGCCGGGTAGATCCAGGTCTCGTTCATCTCCTCGATGACCTCCCCTGTCACCGGGTTCATTCGCGAGATCCGTTCGACCTCATCACCCCAGTACTCCACCCTGACGATGGTCTCCTCATAGGTCGGAAAAACTTCGAGTGTGTCGCCACGTACGCGGAACGTCCCTCGTGTGAGGTTGACCTCGTTGCGGTCGTACTGGATGTTGACCAAGCGCAGGATCGCCTCGCTCAGAGGGAACTCGACACCCTTCACCAGACGCAGAAGTTGTCCTTCGTAGTGCTCAGGCGAGCCAAGCCCATAAATGGCAGACACCGATGCAACGATGATCACGTCCCGCCTCGTCAGCAGGGCGGCTGTCGCAGCATGGCGCAGCCGATCGATCTCATCGTTGACCGTCGACTCCTTCTCGATGTAGGTGTCGCTCTGGGCGATGTAGGCCTCTGGCTGGTAGTAGTCGTAGTACGACACGAAGTACTCGACCCTGTTGTGCGGGAACAGCTGTCGGAACTCGTTGGCGAGCTGAGCTGCCAGGGCCTTGTTCGGCGCAAGGACGAGCGTGGGCTTCTGCACCTGCTCGATCGTCCATGCCACTGTCGCTGACTTCCCGGAACCCGTGATGCCGAGGAGGGTCTGGAAGCGGTCGCCTCGCAGGATGCCCTCGGTCAATCGAGCGATCGCCTCTGGCTGGTCACCGCTCGGTCGGAAATCGCTGACGATCTCGAACGGCCTCATCTCACGCATCGCGGGCAATCCCGTCGATGAGTGTCAGGACCGTACGTTCGGTGAGCGTCCACGCACCCGAATTATCGACGACATGATCGGCCCATGCTCGCCACGTTGCGTCATCGTCCTGGGATCGCATCCTTCGTTCGACATCGGCCGCGTCGCCACCTCGCATCACGGCGCGTGCGAGGCGAACGTCATGATCGGCGAGTACAGCCACACGGACGGTCGTGATGTCGGTCGCCACGCCCATGCCCGTGAGGGGTGTCTCAACCACAACCCCGGACGCCTCCGTCGAAGCGATGCGATCAGCAATGGCGGCGCGGATCCTCGGGTGTGTGATCTGCTCGAGATATCGGAGCTCTGTGGGGTCGCTGAAGACGACCCCTGCGAGGGCAGCGCGGTCGATCACGCCATCGGAAACGACCGCCGGCCACCGATTGATCACCGCTGCCAGCACCTCAGGGTCCGTGGCGAGAACTTCGTGACCGACCAGGTCGGCCTCGACCACCTCGAAACCGCGTTCAGCGAACAGGGCGGCGATCGAGGACTTCCCGGCACCGATACCACCGCCGAGAAGCACTACGACGTCCACCGACGGTACCTCGCCACCCATGCTCGGGACTGTACCCTGCCGGTGTGACACGCAACCCACAGTGGACCACCCGTCTGAAGGTGACCTCGACGATCGTCCATGTCGTCGGATTCGTCGTAGCGGTGGCAGGCACGATGGCCACCGAGGGCCTGACGACGGCGACCGCCTCCGCCACATTGGTGACGGCCATCGGTGTCCTCATCGCCGTGACCGTCGAGATCCCGTTTCCACGGGGAAGCCAACGTGCCATCGTCTCGATATTCGCTGCCGTGGGTCTGTTCTGTGTCGCCATCGGCCTCACCGGGGGCCTCACGAGCGGCTTCGTCGTCATGCCACTTGCCTCGATCTTCCTCGCCGCGATCGGTGGCGGGGTGCGCGCGGCGGCACCGGTGACGATCGTCGCCGTCGCAGGAGTGCTGATCGCCGCCTGGGCCGCGGGCGACGATGTCACGATCGATGCGATCATCAGGATCCCAGCCATCTACACCATCACGGGCATCGCGTTCAGCGAGGTTCAGCGAGCCCTCACCTCCGAGTCCGAGCGCGCCGATGATCTCCTTCTGGCAACAGAGACGTCTCGAACGAGGCGCGAGCGTCTCGAGGAGACGCACGACCTCCTCGAGGACCTCCTCGCCGTCGCCACCACGCCCGACATGAACGCCGTCGCCACGGCCCAGGATGCCTTGCGCGACATCGGACTCGTGCTTCCGTCTGCTCCGACACGCATCGTCGGCATCGGCAACGTCAACCTGGCACGACGAGGCGAAACCCCCCATGGGGATCCGTCGGACCACATCGCGATCGAACGAGCTGACGTCGAGCTTGCTCGGCTCGATCTCTGGCTCGACGATGGAGCACTCGCACCGAGCCAGCGGGCAGCCATCGAATCGAGTGTCATTCCCGTCGCTCTCGCCCTCGAGAACGATCGGATGGTCCAGCAGCTCGCAGGCCTCACCATCCAGCGCGAGAGAGTGAGGCTTGCGAGGGAACTCCACGATGACATCGCACCCACGATCGCAAGCGTTGGACTCGCCCTCGACATGGTCCTGGGAGCCGGTGACCTCGACGCCAGCCAGCAGCGGACGCTCGAAGCCACTCGCTCGACGGTCACCCGCCTCGTCGACCGAATTCGAGATCGAGTCCAAGACTTCCGCGCAGACCGCACCATCAGCATCGTCGAGCTCGCGCACTCGTTGGTCGCAGAGGTCGACGCCGAAGGCCCGACGGTGGTGGTCGACCTCGACGAGCGCACTCCCCCACGACCTGCGATCGCCATTGAGGTTGGGGCGCTGATCGCTGAGTCCTTCCGAAACGCCATGCGCCACGCCCAACCAACCATGATCACGATCTCGGGGAGGATCGATGAGTCATCGGGGTCTGTTGCCGTCACGGACAACGGCGTCGGCTTCGACGCCAATGACCCCACCGATGGACGTTTCGGACTCGTCGGCATGACCGAGCGCGCAGCCCTCATCGGCGCCGATCTCAATGTCGAGTCGTCACCGGGATCAGGAACCACCGTCCGCGTCACATGGGAGGATGCCAGATGAACGGCGCAATACGGGTCGTCATCGTCGACGACCATCAGCTCATGCTCGATGGACTCACCCAGGCCCTCGACTCACTGCCCGATATCCAGGTCGTCGGCACGGCCGTCGACGGCAGCGACCTCGTGCGGGTTGTTCATGCGACGAGCCCGGACGTCCTGATCGTCGACGTCGAGATGCGGACCATGTCGGGTCTCGCCGCCATTCGCAAACTCGACCCTCTCCCCCCGACGCTCGTGGTCACGATGCACACGGCCGATGAGTACGGGAAGAGCGCCGTTGATGCCGGCGCGAAGGGTTTCCTGTCGAAGGGCCTCCCGCTCCCCGCTCTCGCTGCGGCCATCAGGGCGGCTCACACAGGGTACGAGGGATTCATCGTCGACGACACGGACCTCGAGTCCTATCGGGCGCCGACACTGTCCGTTCGCGCTGAAGCGATCACGGAACGCGAGCGAGACGTGCTGCGTTGCCTCGTCCAGGGGATTTCCAGTACCGAGGACATTGCTGACGAGCTGTACATCTCACAGAAGACGGTCAAGAACCACCTTGCATCGATCTATGAGAAACTCGGCGTCAACGATCGAGCCCAGGCGGTGGTCGAGGCGATAAAGCTCGGACTCGACAGGGACTGGTGATCGGAATCCGGCGGGTTCGCGCGCGAGGAACGGGATATCCGGACGAATCCCGCAGTGAACCCCTGGGAGTGTTACCTCAGGAATGGGTCGAGAGACCCATTAAGTTCTCTGGCCATCTGCCGTAGATTCAGGTAACGGATCGCCTTGTGTACTTAGGAGGTACAGATGCTTCGTCTTTGGACGGCCTTCCAGAGCCGGATCGTGCGTGAAGAGGGTGCCAGCATGGTGGAATACGCCTTGCTCGTCGCTCTGATCGCAATCATCGCAATCGTGGCAGTCACCCTCGTGGGCCAGGCTGTCTCGGAAAACTTCGACTCGATCGCTGACACTCTCAACTAGCGAAGTCGACCAACGAGAGGAGGGGCGCCGCAAGGCGCCCCTCCTCTGCGTTCCCTGTCGCTCCCCTACGGCATCTCGAGCGTGACGAAGAACTCGTCCTCGGCTCTGACCACCCACCCCTCAGCAAGGAGAACGTCGACGAGCGGCCAGTCCGGCTGGGCGATGACACCGGTGATCCCCCACGTTTCGAATGGCTCCAAGTACGCCCCTGCGATCACGATCGCCTCCTCGGTCAACCCCGATACGCCGTACAACTCCGCTCGGTCGTCGATGTAGACGAGTGGCTCCGGCCAATCCGCATAGATGAGATACCCGCCTGTCGCCTCGTTGTGGAACCAGCGGTCCCCGTCGAGCGATTCGACGATCTCCCTGCTCGGAAAGCGGGTCTCCTCGAGAACGCCGAGGGGGTTCACAGCCATCGGCAGCAGGACCAGTGCTCCGATCGTCACACCGAAGCCGATCACCGCCGATCGACGAGCTGTGGCCGCACTCGGTCGTGGCGTTGGAAGACACATTGCTGCCCATGGGAGGAGCACGATCGTGGCGGGGAACACCGCCCTGCGCGAGCTCAAGCCGAACAGAAGGAAGGGAAAAATCACGATCAGGTCCCGCACGCGGATCTTCTCGCGAATCCCGCCGATGACAACGCCGGCCACGATGAGGAGATACGGAACCTGCACGATGTCCTGGACCGCAGGCGGCTTCCACTCCTTCATCATCGACAGCGCCTCACGCGATTCGAGAAAGTCGAGCACGATCATCCAGGTACCGATGCCATGGGCTGTCACCAGCGTCGCTGCAGCGGCCACCATGCCGATCATGAAGAGCCGGCGTTCCTTCGTCCTGAACGCCTCCAGGATGACCAGGCCAAGGCCGAGAATCCAAGAACCGTGCACGGCCGACCACACCCAGAGGATGGGTACGACGGTCCATGTCAGCTCCGGTCGGTATTGGAGGGCGACCACGAGCATCGCAAGGAACAGATACGAGAAGATGACAGGACGTGGCTGCAGGAAGGGACCGAGGAGCCAGACCGCAAGGACCATCACCAGGCTGGTGACGATCACCGACCGAACGCTTCGATAGACCGCCAGCCCAACGAGGGCGATGACGACCGATCCCACGATCAGGATCATCCAGTTCGACCAGGCCAGACCTCCGAAGAGTTCCTCTGCATACTGATATCCGATCTCGGCAAGCCAGGACTGGGTACGCCACGACTGGCCGGATCTGGTGAACGAGAAGACGTCCTCCGTGAGGACACGCACCGTGTCGACCTGGACGGCGCCAGCCCTGATGTGCCAGATGAAGGAATTGTCCCTGACGGCCCTGGCCGCAAGCATCCCGAGGATCACGAAGGGAATCAGCGGAGCGACGTCGACCAACCGACCTCGCCGGACGCCGACGCCGGTGGGTGGTGCATGGTCGGTCAACTCACAAAAGGGTGTTGGAGATATTGATTGCCGCAGGCCCGAGGATGACG
>JAQAZV010000266.1:0-3297 GCA_032127155.1 Acidimicrobiia bacterium | reverse complement strand
TGGTGTCGTGAGGAGTTCAAGAAGATCGGCGTGGAGTACGCCTATTTCCGTCACGCTCCTGAGAACAACTGGTATCCGCACTACATCCACAACCTCGACAACCTGATCCGGTTCGGTGGCCTGTATCCGCCGATCCATGTCAACGCAGATCTGCGTCGTACCCGGCTGCTCGGTGCCACGTGGGTTCACGAGGGCGGCTGCATGGCGGTGCGTGCCGGTGATCCGCTGATGAAGATGACGGATCTGAAGGGCAAGAAGGTCGGCATCTCGAAGAGCCTGAACACCATCAAGAATGACTGGTGGCGCATCCAGGAACACATGGGCATCCTGAACATGCTCGCACTCAATGACATGACCCTCGATGACATCGAGTTGGTCGAGTTCCCCTATCCAGATGACTGGTACGACAAGCCCGAGATGCTCGTCAACCAGATGAACAACCCGTCGGAGTTGTGGATGCGTCGTGATCACAAACACGACCTGGCGTTCCGGCCACTGGAGAATGCTCTGCTCGGCGGTGAAATAGATGCGATCTACACGCAGAGCAAGCCGCTCCAGCATCTCCAGGAGGCGACGGGCAAGATCAAGATGATTGAAGACCTGTCAAAGCGGTCGGACTGGACGATCCAGGTCGCCAATACGCCTGCTGTCATCACCTGTTCTGATGTGATGGCCGACGAGCATCCCGAACTGGTGATCGCCTACATGAAGGCGATGATCAAAGTCGGCTTGTGGTCGAACGAGCACAAGCGAGCCGCTGGGGCCATCCTCAATCGGCAGACGTTCTACCTGGACGCAGAGGACACCTATCAGGGCATCAAGCATGTTGACATGGTGCCGAGTCTCGATGCACGGAACATGGCCACCATCAAGATCGGGAAGAACTTCATGTTCGAGCACGGGTACATCAAGAACGACTTCGACGTCGATGAGTGGGCAGCACCCGAATTCCTCGAACAAGCAGCAAAGGAAGTACTCGCCGAGGAATGGGAGAGAAGAAGTTGGACCAAGCTCCCCGAGGGAAGTTCGCTCGAAATCAGCGACACCCGACTCGGCTAGAAGAGGAAGGCGAATTATGGATGCAACAGGGTCGGAATACGCCGTCCCGGAAGGCTGTCGCACGAAACTTGATCTCTACGTGACACCCGCCGAGGCCTACGAGCGATGGGCAGCCGACCGCGACCATGTCAAGGTCCTGGACGTGCGCACCCCTGAGGAGTACGCCTTCGTTGGCCATCCGGAGATGGCGATGAACATTCCGTTCGTCATGCACACCTACGAGTGGGAACCGGAGCGCGGACGCGTCGCGATCGAGGGGAACCCACGCTTCATCCCCGAGGTGACGAGGTGGGCAGACCCAGGTGACACGATCCTGGTCATGTGCCGCTCCGGCGGGCGGGCCGCCCTCGCGGTCGACGTCCTCGCAGATGCCGGATACGGGAACGTCTACAACATCCTGGAAGGCATGGAGGGCGAACGGGTCAACGATCCGAGAAGCGTATTCCACCGCAAGCGGATGGTGAACGGCTGGAAGAACGCCGGATTGCCATGGACGTATGACCTCGAACCAGCACAAATGAGGTTCCCGGAACGACCCTAGCTCGACGACGAGCACCCCCCCTTATCGGCACACATGGGCGCGGCCAGCACCGCCCGACCGGGGCGTCCAACACCCACCACATCATGCCCCCCAGCCCGATAGGGGCGGGGGTAGGACGCTTCACTTGACTGTTTATCGATATAGTATTATCGTTTATCGATATGGAGGTGGAAGTCATGTCAACAACCAACCGACTCCCGAGGATTCTGCAACGACTCACCGAGATCGGCATCGCCATCACGGCTGTCGTGGCGGTCGTATTCCTGGTCGCTGTCGTGTTCACGGACTCAGCACTCGAAACACCGATGGAGTTCACACCCGACGAGGACACCTACTCACTCGCCAGTGAGGCATGGGGAACGGGAACCATCCACGATGCGGTCGGTATCGTCGATTTCACCGACAAGAGCGCAGCCTACGTTGCCCTCTCAGCGGCGAAGGTCCTCGCCTATGCCGCAGCCTCACTCGCATTATTGGTGCTGCTCAGGCGGATCCTCCAAACATTGTCAGCCGGTACACCCTTCGTCGACACGAACGCAGACCGAATTCGAGCCATCGGCATCCTCTTCCCCGCCTTCGGGTTCCTCATCCAAGGACTCCACTGGGCGACCTCCCTCATGGTCATGGACACCGTCACGGCCGAAGGACTCCACATCGAAGCCCGACTCACGTTGAACCTCACCTACCTGTTCATCGGCCTCGTCATCGTCGCCCTCGCAGAAGCCTTCCGCTACGGAACACACCTGCAAACCGACGCAGACCTGACCGTCTAGCGAGATGCAACCCATGAGTATCGAAGTGCACCTCGACCGGCTTCTCCTCGACCGAAAGATGACCCTCACCGAACTGTCGAACAGAGTCGGGATCACTCAAGCCAACCTATCGAACCTGAAGACCGGCAAAGCACGGGCCATACGATTCACCACGCTCGACGCACTCTGCAGAGAACTCCACTGTCAACCCGGAGAGCTACTCAGCCACACCACCGAACCTGACCGTCTGCATTTGTGAGCGGGTGCGGGCTGCGTGGATTCGAAGTCCCGCTCCTACCCGCGTGGTTCGACGGAGGCCGGTAGGCGGCGTGTGGCCTTTGTTCCGCCGAGGCTGCTCTCGTCGAGGATGATCGTTCCGTTTTGGTGTTGTGCGATTTCTTGGGCGATTGCGAGTCCGAGTCCCGCGCCGCCGTGATCTCGGTCGCGGGCCTCGTCGAGTCGTGTGAATCGGTCGAACACTCGTTCGCGCGCTGGCTCGAAGCGTATCGATACGACGAGGCACCGCGGACCGGCGACGAGCGCCCGACCAGAATCGTCGGATGACGCCGCTAACTGTTCGTCTGCAGACGGGCGGTTGAGTAGGGTCGCGGCCGATGCTTCGTGAAGACACTCGTGTGAGCGCGTTCCCGATGGCGCGAGTGATGTGATGGACGTCCTCGCCCGTTGGGTTCCCGGCGTCACGGTCGTGCGGACCTACGAGAAAGGCTGGCTGCGCAAGGACCTCGTAGCAGCGCTCGTACTGACCGCGCTCCTGGTACCCCAGGGGATGGCATACGCGGAGCTTGCCGGACTCCCCGCCGTCACCGGCTTGTACACGACGGTCGCTGCCTTGATCGGGTATGCGATCTTCGGTCCCTCGCGCATCATGGTCCTCGGGCCCGACTCGTCCCTTGCGCCGCTGATCGCCGCCATCATCGCCCCGCT
>JAQAZV010000265.1:0-6629 GCA_032127155.1 Acidimicrobiia bacterium | reverse complement strand
GTCGTGCCGTGTGATCCGGGGTGCCATTGGTCCATGAGTTCAGCAGTCGCGGCGTGGCCGGAGAGGGGGAGACGATTGGCGATGGCCTTGCCCATGACAAGGACATCCGGGCGAATGTCGTACTTGCTGGACAGGAACCAGTCACCTGTTCGCCCGAAACCCGTTTGCACCTCGTCGATGATCATCAGGATCCCGTGTTCGTCTGCGATCTCCCTGATCGCCCCGAGGTACTCGCGCCCCGCCGGGTAGTAGCCGCCCTCGCCTTGCATGGGTTCGATCAGGAAGGCCGCGATCTCGCCGGGAGTCACCTCGTACCGAAACTTCATTGCCAGTTCCCGCAGCGCGTACTCGTTTGCCTCCTCCTGGGTCATCCCCCATCCATACGGATGTGGGAAGGGGACGACGAAGGTCGATGGAACGAGTGGGTGGTAGCCCTGTCGGTACTTGGCCTTCGACGTCGTGTATGTGACCGAGCCCATGGTGCGACCGTGGAAACCACCGCGGAATGTGATGATGCCTTGACGCCCGCTGGTCTTGCGTGCGAGCTTGACCGACGCCTCGACAGCCTCGGCTCCGGAATTCATGAAGAACATCTTCTCCATGCCTTCGGGAGCGATGTCGATGATCGCCTCCGCGGCATCGACGATCGACTCGTACATGAATGCGCCGCCCGCGTGCCAGAGCTTGTTGAGTTGGGCACTTGCCGCTGCGACGACGTCGTCGGGACGGTGACCGAGGTTGGAGGTGGCAATTCCGCACGCAAAGTCGAGGTACTGCTTGCCATCGATGTCGGTGACCCAGCTCCCCTTGCCTTCGATGATGTCGATGTCATTGTCGAATGCGATGACGGGGGCGATGATCTTGCTGAACCTGTCGGAAAGTGTGCTCATGGATTCTCCGATCCTTGTGAGGTTGGGGATGACGGACGGAAGCGGATTCCCTCTACGGCGCGGCGAAGAGGTGTCGTCTGTGGTGTCTCGGCATCCTGACCATGGCTCGATGGTACCGGTTCATTCGCAGCTCGGAAGGACGAATCGATCGTGGGTCAGTCACCGGTGAAGCGGGGCTCACGCTTCTCGAGGAACGCCATCGTGGCCTCGGTGAGATCCTTCGATCCGAGGAATGCACTGTTCCACAGGGCCACATAGTCGAGGTGCTCGGCGACCGACATCGTCTCGCCGGCCCTGAGGACGGCCTTCGCACCCTGGACCGCAAGCGGAGAATTCGTCGCAATCTGGAGGGCGATGTCGCGAGCGAGCTCCTGCACAGCCGACGCATCGGCAGCAACTCTCGACACGAGTCCCATCTCGAGGGCTTCGTCCGCCCCGAAGTCCTTTCCTGTGTAGACGATCTCTGCCACGCGTCCGGGATCGATGATTTTCGGGAGTCTTTGGAGGGTGCCGACGTCCGCCACCATGGCGATCCGAGTTTCCCGAACCGAGAAGATCGCGTCCGCCGAAGCAAATCTGATGTCGCATGCCGTGATGAGGTCCACGCCGGCGCCGATGCAGTAGCCATGGACTGCTGCGATGACCGGCTTCGGGGAGTCGGCGAGGGAGTTGAAGGTCCTCTGCATGCGCTTCACCGACCGATAGAGCTCGCGGTTGCGCCCGGCACCTGGGTCCGTGCCCGATGAGGGGTCGACCCCTCCGCTGACAAAGGCTGGTCCGAACGCCTTGAGGTCGATACCCGCGGTGAAGGCTGGCCCCTTGGCAGCGATGACGATCGCCCTCGTTTCGGGATCCTCTCCGAGGGCATCGATGATGTCGGGAAACTGCTCCCAGAACACAGGTGCAAAGGCGTTTCGCGCGTCCTCCCGGTCGAGCCACACCGTGGCGACGTGACCGTCGAACGAAACCGAGATGACATCTGACTGGGGGAGATCGCTGCGTTCCATCCCGCCACGGTAGTGAGGGAGTCTTGAGTTTTGAGTTTTGAGTTTTGAGTTTTGAGTTATCAGTTGTGAGTACTCGGTACCTGAGACTGCTCGGCCCTCCCCTGCTACCTGCTACGCCGAGCGCAGCGGGGCCTACCAAGTACCGAGTACGGCCGAGCGCAACGAGGCCTGCTCTGCCGGAACCGGATCGGAGGTCACCGGCGTCCTAGCGGTAGCCGGCTGGGGGGCCGGCTCAAACGAATGGAGAGAGCAATGAAGTTTCTGGTTACCAACCGAGGGCCTGGCGAACCGTCAGGTCGACAGGTGGGATTGACCCGCGTCATCCTGTTCGTCATGGTCATTTCGATGGTCGTCGCTGCGTGTTCGAGCGACGACGGTGCGTCAAGCGATACCACGATCGCAGCCGGGAGTGCAGAGTACGAGGGCGATGGAGGTCGCGACAGCTCTGGCCTCATCGCAACCGAGTCGGCCGACTACGAGGCAGTCGTGAAGGATGGAGCGGTCCTGTTCCAGCCGGTCAGCACAGGTGTTTCGGATCCGAAGATCGTCAAGGACGGCAGCGTCGACATCCGTATCGATCCGGGCACGTTCGACATGACTGCCGATGAGCTGCGTGCGGTGGCATCCGAACTCGGAGGCTATGTCGCATCCGGAGAGTCGCACATCGAGGAGTTCGACGACAGCCGCTACGCCGTTGGCTGGTTCACCATCCGCATTCCGAGTGATCGTTTCGATGACGCTGTTGGGCGCGTCGAGAAGCTCGGCGAGCGTGTGTCTGCCTCGCTTTCGAGTCAGGATGTCACCGAGGAGTATGTCGACCTCGAGGGTCGGCTCAACTATTGGCGCGAACAGGAAGCCTTCTACACGAGGCTCATGCAGGAAGCGACCACGATTGATGACCTCGTGACCGTGCAGACCAGGATGCAGGACGTCCTTCTGAACATCGAGCAGATCGAGGGCCGTCTGCGCTATCTGGACGCTCGAACCGACTACGCGACCCTGCGTGTTGGCTTCACCGAGGTTCCTGCTGACGACATTGCACCCGTCCCCGTCGATCCCGATCCGAGCACCATCGCGGAGGCGTTCGATCAGGCAGGTGAGGTGTTGTTGGCGACGGTGTCGTTCATGATCGTGGCGGCCGCTGTGGCCATCCCGATTGGGATCCTGGTCCTCTTCGCCTACATCGTGTTCCGTCTGTTCCTCAGGGCATCCCGCCGCGAGGACAAGACCCCAGCCCAGGCCTGACGCACCCACCCGACCTGTTCTTGCGTAACTGAGTTCCACCCAGGATGGAACTCAGTTACGCAAGAACACGGGGTTCGGGTGCCCAAGGCTTGGAAGACAGACGATGACATCCATGCTGCATTCGTGCAGACTTGACGCGTCAGCACGCCCGCGACAAGGAGGGGAACCGTGCCAGAAGAGTTCGGTGGCGATCTCGCAGGGGCGGTGTTCTGGGGCGCGGACCTTCGTGGGGCGCGCTTTCGCGACGTTGATCTGACCGGAGCGAGGATCAGCCATGCCTGGTTGGTCGACGTGGAGATCGACGCCCTGGTCGAGGGGGTCGTCATCAACGGAGTGGACGTGACGACATACGTCAATGAGCGCGACCCATGGTTTCCGCTGCGGGCGATGTTGCGTGCCGACGAACCCACTTCGATGCTTGCCGCCTGGTCAGCCCTCCGGGCCGAATGGGCGGCAACGATCGAGATGGCACGCCTCATTCCTGAGGAACGCCTCCACGAGCGAGTCGAGGGCGAATGGTCCTTCGTAGAGACACTCCGACATCTCGTATTCGCCATGGACAAGTGGTTCACCGTGCCGGTGCTCGGCGAGCCGTTCCACGCGAGCGGGCTGCCGAACACCGGCTCGGTCGACTTCCCGTGGCCAAGGCTCGACGATCGACTGACACCGACCGTGACCGAGGCGCTCGCGGTACGCGCCGACCGGGAGGCCCGCTTCGGCGAATACCTTTCATCGGTCACCGTCGACGACCTTTCGACCACCGTCGACGTCCTCGAGAACGGTCCCCACTCCGTGAAGGACTGCATCCACACGGTGTTCGAGGAGGAGTTCTGGCACAACCGCTATGCCAGACGCGACCTCGAACTGCTCCGCTTCGCCCACTGACCCCAACGGTCCTGAACGGGCTAGCCGGCATTCACTCGTCGAAGGCGAAGAGTGGTAGATCGTCGGGCCCTGATCCGTGGGGGCGCTTGTTCACGACGCTTGGGCGGTCCCCTGAGGGGGGACGCCCATCTCATGATCCGAGTGGTCCCTCGGTGGTGGCACGATCCTCGCAAGGTGGGTGGCAACGGAGGCGTCTCTCGGCTTCAGCATGTCACTCGAGTTCTCGGCTGTGAGGTCGACGACGACGTGTTCGTCTGTGCCGGTTGCGACGGCTACATCCACATCTCGATGACCCTGCGAAGGGTCAGACATCTGCTCGACGTTCGCTTCTTGCGATCCCTGAGCGTTGGACCTCGCTCGGGGACTCGGCGTCGGTATCGGGTTGCCGTCGTCGTCGACGGGGTAGTGATACGGATCGAGCGCACGCGCGATCAAGGGGGGCTCATAGGTGTGTCGTTTCCTGAAGATCCCCATACATCTCAGACTATCGCCCCCTGGTGGTCACGATGCGTGCCCGCCGACCCCGATCAGGCCCGGAATGTGAAGGGTGGGTAGACGTCGGTCAGGGCGGCGATCCAGGCCCATACGCGTGCCCACCAGCGGTGGAACGCCACGAAGTACCAGTGCAACTGGAGCGGCAGCGACCCCGAAACCAGGATGAAGACGTAGCCGAACCAGGCGGCGATCACGGTGCCGAGGGTCAACCACAGGAGGATGAACAGGTGCGGCGCGGCAAGCACAGCCCTGAGCATGAGGATCCCAGCGAGTGCCAGCCACCGGCTCTGGGGTTCCGGAGCCTCCTGGACGATCACCTGTGCAGGGTGGTGTTCATCGGTTCCGAACGTTGGATACACATCCGTCGTGCTCGTGAACCATGCAAACACCCTGCTCATCCACTCGAGGAAGATGAGTTCGAGGTTCTCCACCCAGAATGGTTTCCCGCCCTGGATGAGGATGTACCAATACCCGATCCAGACCACGACCTGCACCACGAAGAAGTAGAGCAGGAGGAGGAACAGATGTGGGATCAGCAGGATCGTTTTGGCGAAGAGCAGAATGCCGAGCGCCGCAAGCCCGCGGCTCCTCTCCTCGTCATCGACGGGCACCACGAAGTCGACGGGGTATCCGGTCGTCTCGGTCATCTGAACCTCAGTCCCTGTGTGATCAGTCGGTGAGAGTGTCCCATACCTTCCATCATCTCAGAAGTCGTTCCGGAACCGCTCCGTGTCAGCGGATCTCGACGCCACGGTCGCCTTCGACGACGTGACCGATGACGGCAGCTTCCAGATCGCTGGTCTCGAATGCCTTCAGGGTGGCATCGGCGTCATCCTCATCGACAACCGCGGTGAATCCGATACCCATGTTGAAGGTACGGAACATGTCGCCCGGTGGGACCCCGCCGACCTTCTGGAGGACCTTGAAGACGTGAGGAACCTCCCACCTCGATCGCTCGATGACGGCTCTGGTCCCCTCGGGGAGAACACGAATGACGTTGCCGGGTAGCCCCCCTCCTGTGATGTGGGCGAGGCCATGGGGCCGTGTCCGTGCGAGGAGGTTCACGACGGCAGGCGCATAGACGATGCTCGGATCGAGGAGCACCTCCCCTGTGGGGGTCGAGGTATCGGGGAAGTCGGCGTCGAGGTCCAAGTGCTTTGCGACGATCGCCCTGACGAGCGAGAACCCGTTGGAGCGAAGATTCGGGCTCTTCACACCGATGATGATGTCCCCGGCCCCGACGTGGTCCGCGTTGACCTCCTCGCCCATCTCGACGATGCCGAGCGCGGTCGCCTGCATATCGAATTGGTCAGGGGCCATGACGCCGGGGTGTTCGGCCGTCTCGCCACCGAGCAGGGCGATGTCGGATTCCGAACATGCGTCGGTGATGGATTCAATGAGGGTCTCGACGACATCGACATCGAGACGTCCGACGGCGATGTAATCCGTGAGGGCGATCGGCTGGGCACCGGCTGCTACAAGATCGTCTGCGACCATGGCAACCAGGTCGTAACCGAGGCCCTCGATGAGGCCAGCCTGCCTGGCGAGGTCTGCCTTGGTGCCGACCCCATCGGTGGACATCATGAGGACGGGGACCTCAAAACCTGCTGGGATCTGGAGACCCGCTGCAAACCCGCCGAAGCCACCCACGACGTCCTCTGTCCACGTTGAGGTCACGCGCCAGCCGATGCGTTCGATGAGTTCGTCTGCTGCGTCGAGGTTCACGCCGGACTGCTCGTAGCTGCTCATGTCGTCCGTTCGAGGAGGAATTTGCCGTCAGTGATGGGAATGTCGGTCGGGTAGTCACCCGAGAGACAGGCAGTACAGAAGGCATCGGCCCCTGCACCGGTCGCCTCGATGAGGTTATCGAGGTCGAGGTACACAAGGGAGTCGACATCGAGCATGCGTGCGATCTCGTCCACGGTGTGATCTGCCGCCAGAAGCGTGGAGCGATCCCCAGTGTCCATCCCATAGAAGCAGGGCCACCGATACGGGGGCGACGAGACCCTGAGGTGGACCTCCGAGGCTCCAGCCTCCCTCACCAGGGCCACGAGCTGTTTCGTGGTCGATCCGCGAACGATGGAGTCGTCAACGAGGACGACGCGCT
>JAQAZV010000264.1:0-5834 GCA_032127155.1 Acidimicrobiia bacterium | reverse complement strand
GTCATGGCCCACGAGTCGTTCGAGGACGATGACACTGCGGCGTTCATGAACACCAACTTCGTCAGCATCAAGGTCGACCGTGAGGAACGACCGGACATCGACCGGATCTACATGGACGCCGTCACCGCCATGACCGGCCGCGGCGGCTGGCCCATGACCGTGTTCCTCACGCCGGGTGCCGAGCCGATCTATGCGGGCACCTACTACCCCAAGGTTCGCATGTCGCACCACCCTTCATTCATGGATGTGATGGGCGCGGTTCTCGACGCGTGGCGCACGAATCGCGACGGAGCTGAGCAGCAGGCGGCGACCATCGCAGAGGCGATTCGCCGCACCGAGCCCCCGTCGACCGTCCTGCCGGACCTTGCGTTCCTCGACCGATCCGTGATGGTGTTGTCGAACACCTTCGACCGGGTCAACGGTGGGTTCGGGACGGCACCGAAGTTCCCGCAGGCCCCAACGCTCGAGCTACTCCTGAGGACCGCAGCGCTTCGCCAGGGAACACCCGCAGCGGGAGCCAGCACCGAGATGCTCGTTCGGATGCTCAACGCGATGGCCGACGGCGGCATCAGGGACCACCTCATGGGTGGCTTCGCTCGCTACTCGGTGGATGCCCAGTGGCTGATCCCCCATTTCGAGAAGATGCTCTACGACAACGCGCTCCTCGCCCGCGTCTACCTGAGGGCATGGCAGGTCACCAGCATCGATCGGTTCCGTGACGTTGCGATCGAAATCCTCGGCTGGCTGGACACCACGATGTCGGATCCAGCGGGTGGCATCCACTCCGCCGAGGACGCCGACTCGGAAGGCGAGGAGGGCAAGTTCGCTGTGTGGTCGTGGAATGAGCTCGGTGCGGTCCTCGGTGACGATCGGGACCTGGCGGCCGCGATCTATGGGGCAACGCCTGCGGGGAACTTCGAGGGGACGAACAACCTGCATCGATTCACCGACCTCGCCTCTGTGTCGACGGCAACCGGCCTGACGCTCGAGGAGATCGCCGAACGGCGGCAATCGATCGATGAACGGCTCAGGGAGGCTCGAGCGGTGAGGATCCCCCCGGCGCGCGACGACAAGATCGTCACAGCCTGGAACGCGTATGCAATGCGCGCCTTTGCCGAGGCCGGTGCCGTGCTCGACAACGAGCAGTACGTCACCAGGGCAGAGCGGATTGCTCGGTTCCTCCTGTCCGAGGTCTCACCAGGAGGGGCGCTCGTGCGGTCATGGCGCGACACACCCGGCCACCCAGCATTCGCAGACGACCACGCAGCCCTTGCCCTCGGCTTGTACACCCTCTATCAGGTCACGGGGAAGGAACACTGGTTCACGGCTGCCGAGCAACACGTGGCCGAGCTGCGGTCCCGATTCGCGGCAGCGGACGGCGGGTTCCACACGACGTCGACATCCACCGAGCTGATCTCACGCCCTCTCGACACCCAGGACAACCCGACGCCGTCCGACAACTCGCTGGCACTCGAAGCCTTGCTGGTCCACGCCGCGTACACAGGAGATTCGGCCGCGGGAGCCGAGGCCGAGGCAACCATGGCCGTCATCGCGACCACGGCGATGCAGCATCCGGGTTTCGGTGGGTATGCCCTTGCCGTGTGGCTCACCCACCTCACCGGCATCAGGGAGGTCGCCCTCGTCGGCGACGACACCTCTTCCCTGCAGCGGGTCGTGTGGGAGACGTTCCGCCCAGATGTCGTCGTCGCGCTCGGCGACGGATTGCCGAGTTCGGTGCCCCTGCTCCTCGACCGGCCCGGCACACCCTCGGGTCTCGCCTACGTATGCCAGAACCTCGTCTGCGAACTTCCCGTCGATTCGCCCACCAACCTGGCCTCCCAGCTGCAGCGGTAGGAACTCGCTTCACGAGGCAGCACTTCGTATCTGGTAATCGGTACTTGGACAAGGCCGCCCCCATCGGCCTCGCTTCGCTCGGCCACTTCCCCCGCTCCGCGGGGGAAGGAAGGATGAGTGCGTGAAGCGAACCGCTCGTCCAGTCCGCACTTCAGGGGGACGGGAGAGGAGTGCAGCGACGGTTCACGGTGAATCGTCCGCCCCGCTGGCTCACGTCGTTCACCCGTCCCCTGAAGGGGAGACTGAAAGAGACGTCCGTAGCCATCAGCTCCCCCCTCTGCCCTCCGGGCATCTCCCCCAAAGGGGAGAAGAAGCATGAGGGAGCGCCGCCACGAGACAGAGGGGGCGTCCGGGGGAGGTCGCGAAAACGTGGAAGTGCTCGTGAATCAACGCTGGACTCTGATTACCCTCGCGGCATGGATGTGATCAGGCGGAGTCATCTCCCCCAACTTCGGAACCCGATCGGGGTGATCGCGTTCGGTGGCTGGAACGATGCGTGTGACGTTGCCTCGACCGCCGCGGATTTCATCGTGGACGTCCACCCCAAGGCGGAGACGTTCGCCGAGCTCGAGCCTGATCCGTTCTACGACTTTCAGCAGCAACGCCCGACGATCGAGATTCGTGATGGTGTCGCCCGCCAGGTTCGGTGGCCGGGAATCACGTTCACAGCGATCGAGCGCCCGGCCGACAGCCGTGACCTCGTCATCGTCACGGGCCAGGAACCGAACTTCCACTGGAAGACCTTCTCCCGCAGCCTCGTCGAGGTTCTCGTCGAAGCGGGGGTGGAGGAGGTCGTCCTCGCCGGTGCCTATGTCGGCGCGGTGGGCCACCGTGATCCTGTCGTCCTGACCGGAGTGGGCGGCGATCCGGCGACCGTCGTCCGAAGCGGCCTCGAGTCGTCGTCATACAGTGGTCCGACAGGGATCGTCGGCGTGGTGCAGGGTGCGTGCAAGGAAGCCGGAATCCGCTCCATCAGCATGTGGGCAGCAACACCCGCCTATCTCGCAGGGAACCCCTTCCCGAAGGCGGTACTCGCAATTGTCGAGAAGATCGCAGATCTCACGAATCTCCACATCGACACGTCCGAGCTGATCGCAGTCGACGCCGAGTACACGCAGAAGGTCGATGAGGCGATCGAGAACTCAGGATCAGATCTCGAGGAGTACCTCGAGGAGATCGAGGGATACGACGAACCCCTCCTCGGCCCCTTGGTCGGAAGGTTCGACAGGCCGGACCGATCGGACTCCCGTGAGGAGCCCTCGGCGCCGCGCCTCGACCCTGAGCGAACCGACGCCCTCGTCGATGAAATCGTCCGATTCCTGGAGGGCGACTCCCCGTCGTGACCCGGGCGTGACGAAGTTCGAAGTCCTCAAGTGGATCCATCTCCTCGCCGCCGCCGTCTGGACGGGCGGGCTCATCGTCCTCGCCTTCTCGGTGGATGCGATCCGCAAACAGACCGACGATCGGGAGGTACTGCGAGCTGTCGCCCGGCGATTCGGCGTCGTTTCGTGGACGGCCCTGGGCATCGCGATCATCACCGGGTTCACGATGTACACCGACTACGGCCTTCCGTGGAGCACCTTCCAGACGAAGGGCACCCTCATCGCGATCGTCGTCGTGCTCGCCCTCGTGCACCAATTCACCGCCAAGAAGTCTTCACCCGCTGTGCGGGGCATCCTCCAGCTGGCGATCCTCGTCGTGAGCGTCCTCATCTTCGGGGCTGCCGTAGCCCTGGTCTGAACGCCCTCGACGCAAGGCGGGGAGACGTCGAGCAGCCTGCGCCGACACCACGCACCCCCAATCGACTTCGCTCCCCTCGGCCACGTATGCCGCCCAGGAGGAGAAGAGGGACCGGGCACGCCCTGGCGCTCATCAATTGGGCTGGAACGAGGAGTGCCTCCCCGTGGGGAGGCACTCGGTTGAGCTGTGCGCTACTTCTTGCGCTTATGGCGATTGGCCTTGATGCGCTTGCGGTATTTGTGCTTGCTCATCTTCTTGCGGCGCTTCTTGATCAGCGAACCCATGCAGTGTGAACCTCTGTGTTGCGTGTGGATGCTCCGTGCGGAATCCACGTGGGCCGCACTGACCGCGCAAGGATAGAGGAATTACGACGCTGACGTTCGTCGGCGTGTCGGCCGTGGAGTTCCTAACATTGGGACATGCGCCCAATCATCGGTATCGCCGGTCGCCCGTTCACGGTCCTCTCCGGAGGTTCACATATCCGTTCGTACCGAGCTGACCACACCTACACCGATTCGGTGAAGCGATCCGGTGGTATTCCCGTCATGCTGGTACCGGTCGAGGCCGACGCCATCGACCACGTCCTCGACCACATCGATGGGCTCATGCTGACGGGTGGCGGGGACATCGACCCTCAGGTCTATGGCGAGCAGCCCCACGAGGCCGTGAACGGTGTCGACGAAGAGCGCGACGCTTTCGAGCTCGAGCTTGCACGGCGTGTTGTGGCCAGGCGGATGCCGACCATGGCCATCTGTCGAGGACTTCAGATCATCAACGTGGCGTTCGGTGGAACGCTCGTCCAGGACCTCCCCTCACACCGCGGGGCACATGGACATGACATCGTCGGAGAAGGCGCCTACCAGCCGCACTCCGAGGCGCTCGTCGAGCCCGGATGCCGGATCGCTTCCATCATCGGTGAGGGGCTCCACCGCATCAACTCGATCCACCACCAGGCCGTGGAAGACCTCGGGGCAGGTCTCAGGATCGTCGCCACGGCGCCTGACGGCACGATCGAAGGGATCGAACACGAAGATGGCTCCTGGCCGCTCATCGCCGTGCAATGGCACCCGGAATTCCTCGGGATGGCCGACCACGGCGAATCCCACGACCTATTCGAAGCTTTTGTCGAGTCGGCCGCAAAGTACCGCGCAGACTCGTAAACGCAACACAAGGAGGTCCACCTATGGACATCGGAATCCTCGAAGATGATCGCGTGGCGATCGCCGGTTCTCTCTCGACCCTGCTCGCCGATTCGTACGCCCTCTACCTGAAGACGCACGGATACCACTGGAACGTGACGGGACCCATGTTTCGCACGCTCCACCTGATGTTCGAGGAGGAGTATCTCGAACTCGCCCTCGCCGTCGACGAGATCGCCGAACGGATCCGGTCACTCGGATCGTACGCACCGGCCTCGTTCCGCCGGTACAGCGAACTCTCGTCACTCGCTGAGGACGACGGCGTACCGGGCGCTCTGAAGATGGTCGCGAACCTCGTCGAGGGTCATGAGGCCGTTGCCCGCGCCGCCCGCATGACGCTCGTGGTCGCGGACGAGGCCAAGGATTCAGTGACGGTGGACCTGGCTACGCGACGTCTCGAGGTCCACGAGAAGACAGCATGGATGCTTCGCAGCCTCCTGGAAGGGTGAACACCATCGACATTCTCTTCGTCTGTTCGGGGAACCTCTGTCGATCGCCATACGCCGAAGCTGTCGCTCGTGCGACCTTCGACGGCGACCGCTACACGTTCTCGAGTGCCGGCACGATCGCCATGACCGGGAAGCCGTGCACGACCACGATGCAGGAGGTCGCCGAGGCTCGTGGCTTCGATGTCAGCAGCCACGGCGCGCGTGCCCTCGATGACGTCCCTGCGCCGGACCTCGTGTTCGGTATGGAACAAGAGCACGTGATCGCCGCGTCCAGGGCCTTCCCTGACCTCCCGGCCGGCTCCATCCGCCTTCTCGACCATCCCCGAGCCATCCCTGACCCCTACGGCCACGACCGCGCCACCTACGAATCTGCATCCACCCAAATCGAAACCGCCCTGAAGGCCCTCGACCTCTAGGACGGAGTGCGCCCCTGGCGCACACGATTTCTCCCGTCTTCCGCTCAGTCCCCCCTTCAGGGGGGACGGCAGAGGAGCTACGCGACGATGCAGGGGGGGTGCGACCTCCATCCGCCTGGCTCTCTGCGTTCGCCCGTCCCCCTTGAAAGGGGGGCTGTTCCTACTTCTTCAGTCCC
>JAQAZV010000263.1:0-2888 GCA_032127155.1 Acidimicrobiia bacterium | reverse complement strand
CATGAGGCTTGGTTCAAGCGACTTGGTCGCGAAGCGGACTCCGGTGATGAGCCCTGCGGTTACGGCGGACTTCTTACGCATGGGCATCGGTCAGTCCTTCACGATCCAGGAGATGAGTGATGACAGCACGGTGAGTGCGGCTGCCCCGAGGAGCGTTGCGCCGAACCCGTCGCTGGAGAGTCCGAGGTCGCTGTTCTGGGCAAGGATGATCACTCCGGCGATCACGAGGACATTGACAGCCAGCGTGAACAGTCCGAGGGTGAGGATTCGGATGGGGATGGTGAACAACCGGATGATCGGCAGGACGAAGGCATTGGCAATCGCAAGGAGGATCGCAACGATGACGGGCCCGGCCCATCCACCGTCGGTCGAAAGGCCGGGAACGACGGCAAAGGTCAGCCACACGGCACCAACCATGAGGGCGAATCGGATCAACAGTTTCACGCACTAGACAGTAGTAGGCCCTCGAACTAGGCCTTTCGAGGACGTCGCCGATACTGTAGGTTGGGATCAGGCGAAACCTTCAGGAGCATCGCGTGCCGCGACCAGACAAGCGCATCGTCCCCGGCCCCAACGTTGGTGCGCCGACGTCTGGTGCCCGCGCTCACAGCTGGACGAAGCACGACGGATCTGAAACGGCAGAGCGTGGCACCGCTACTCCGAGTTCGCTCGAGGTGACGGTCGATGGGATCACCGTGGTCACGGACCCCACCGAGGAGGTCTCGAAGTGGGATCAGCGGGGGACGTCCGCCCATGTCGTTGAGATCGAGGAGGCCATCCCATCCCGGATCACGGAGATCCACAAGGAGTGGACCGTGGCACGATCCATCGAGGGACGCCGGTACCTCCGCAAGGATGTAGCGCAGTTCATCGAGATCGAGGTCGACCGCTAGCCCGTTGAAAAGGGTCGCTGCAGGGACGAACGGGCGTACTCAGCCGCTGCTGGCCGCGGCGGTCTCACCGCATACGTCGTCGAGGCGCTCGAGACCGAGTTCTTGGATCGCCCTTTGCGGGTCGGTGATGACGAGGTCGACGTGCTCGTGAACGAGTTCGATGTTCGGTACCCGGCCGGGCTTACCGTCGTCGCGGTACTTCAGGTGGTACTCGGGTGGGATGAAGCGCACGGAAACGACGTTCTCGAGGTCGACGAGCGGGATGAGTTGAACCAGCTCGGGGAGGGCGTCGATCGGGATGTCCGTTGTCATGGTGTCCTTGACCACGTCTGCAAGGGTCGCGAAGTTCCGTACGACCGAGACGGGATCTGCCTGCTGCATCATCGCCTCGATCACGCAACGCTGACGGTTCATGCGGAAGTAGTCGCTGTCCTGGTTCCTCGTGCGGCTGTAGGCGAGGGCGAGATGGCCGTCGAGCTTCTGCCATCCCTGTTCTATCTCGACCCGCTCGGTGGTCGTTCCATCTTCATTCGGATACGCCTCGTCCACCACCTTCGACGGGATGTAGATGTCGACTCCGCCGAGGGCGTCGATGATCCGCACGAACCCATCGAGGTTGACCATTGCGTAGTAGTCGATCGGGATCCCGAGGAACTCCGAGATCACGCCCTTCACAGCGTTCTCGGAAGGGGATTCGGGACCCGGGAATGCGTCGGGATATCGTTCCCCTGCGACCCACAACTCGTTGATCAGTTCGGGGTAGCAGTTGTAGCCGCAATCCCAGATCCCCATTCCTTCGGGGAGGGGTACCTGGGTCCAGTTCCGCGGTACGGAGAACATGGCGGTTTCGCCGGTTGCCGGGTCGATTGACACCGTGATCATGGTGTCGGTTCGGATACCGGTCCGGCCGGTTCCGTAGTCGCCGCCTATCAGCAGGATGTTCAGCCGATCCTCTCCGGCCAGGATGGTGCCGGAGTTTGTGGTTGTGCTCGTGGTGTCGCCGGGTTGCGTGGTCACGGTCGCACCGGTTGCATCGGTGGACGGTGGGGATGAAGTGCTCGAAACGGTCGTGGAGGTCGTGCCCGATGCGGTGAATACGGAGGTCAACAGGTCGTACTGGATCAGGTCGTAGTACGCGAATACGACATGCGGGAGGACGAGCACGGCCGAGACGACCACGGCACCGGCGATGACGGCACCCGCGGAGGCCGAGAGTCGAACGGGACCGCGGCCCTTCGCAATGCGATATGCATCGTCGGCTGCCCACAGGCGATACCCCAGCAAGGCGATGTTGGCAACCATCATCAAGGCCAAGGATGTGGGTTGGAGCCAAGCCGTGAGAACCGCAACCTTCCCGCCCCTGAATACGAACGCGATGACCGCAAGGATCACGACGTCGATGATCAGCAGGAGTCGTCCCTTGCGAGAATCACCTGCGATGAACTGACCGGCTCCGGGGATGATCGCCGATGCGAGCGCGGCGAACCACGGTCTTGATGATGAAGGGGCGGTGTCAGGGGTCGACATCGATGCGATGGTAGAGATGGGTGCCGAATAGTTGGCGGAATCGCTGCCACCGAGTGACCCTGTGTGCGAGCCATCCTTCGGTAACCTGCACCAAGCGCAGACGCGCCATCACGTGAGCCACTCCGAAACCACTCCACCACCCGAATCCGACGATGATCGGAGCAGTAGCGGCCGCTACGCGTACATGCGAAGCGACGGCACGCTCGACATCGTCGTTGGCAGCCTCGTCGCGGGTCTGGGTGCCTACGCCTACCAGTTCATCGGTGGTCGCGCCCTCGGCGTCGCAGGCTTCGCCCCCATCGGCGTACTCCTGACGGCACATTTCTTGGTGTTCGTCATCATCCTGATGCCGATAGAACAGCTCGTGATCCGGAGGCTGACGGTCGGTGCCCGAGGATGGGTTGTGCCGCCGAGGGCCGTTGCGCTCGCTGCGGCATCGGCAGTTGCGGCGGCATTCGTTGTCGCCAC
>JAQAZV010000262.1:0-9803 GCA_032127155.1 Acidimicrobiia bacterium | reverse complement strand
CGCGCACCATCGGCTCGTCGTCGACGACGAGAATCGTCCTCCGGGAGCCATTCGGATGGGTCACACGAAGGATCGTACGGCTGGGACCCGACTTCTCCGCCCTTGTTCAGGGTTTGTTCATTGCCCGTTCCGAGCGTGTGCACATGTGCGAGTGATGGTTCGGTCGAGACACACGAGGAGGTGTGAATGTCGATATCCACAGAGGCGCCACGTTGGCGCACACTATCGATGGTCGCCGTTGCCATGTCGGTGGCGTTTGCGTTCGTCGCGATAGCCCCGACCGCCGGGGCATCGAGCCCATCGGAGACCTACCGGATCACGGTTGAGAATCTGACCCACGGCCAGCCACTGACGCCGGCCGTCGTTGCCGTTCATGGACATGGATTCCGGCTGTTCCGGAACCATCGAACGGCATCCAACGGTATCCAGCAGCTCGCAGAGAACGGCGGTGTTCCCGTTCTCGTCGCAGAGCTGGAGGCGAATCCGGCGGTCGCATCAGTTGCGGTCGTTGGCAACGCGCCGATTCCGCCTGGCGGTTCGCAGAGCGCCCTGGTGACCACATCCCGAGGCGCTGATCGGATCTCGCTTGCTGCGATGCTGGTCTGCACGAACGACGGCTTCGGAGGATTGGCGAGCGTGAAGCTCTCGACAGCTTCCGGGTCAAAGGTCAGGTACGCATACGCATACGACGCAGGGACCGAGATCAATACGCAGGACGTGGACGACCTCGTTCCCCCGTGCGATGGAGACATGACGACGGGGACCGGAGTCAGCAATCCTGCGCTTGCTGAGCATGGCAACGTCATGCGCCATCGCGGGATCTTGCGCAACGTCGGCGACCTGACTCCAGGCCAGCACGGATGGCATGGCCCCGTGATGCGGGTGACGATCGAGCGTGTCGCCACCTACCAGATCACGATCCAGAACCTCACAGGAGGCCAGCCGATCACGCCGGCTGTGGTTGCGATCCACCACGGCAGGCACGAACTCTTCCAGCTTGGGATGGCTGCCTCGAACGGTATCCAGCAGCTCGCAGAGAACGGCGGTGTGCCGATACTCGCAGCGGAGGTGGCGGCCAACCCGGACGTCACGGCCTCGACAGTTGTCGGGGCTGGTCCCGTCGGTCCAGGGGGTTCGGCTACAGCCTCTCTCGAGGTCATCGGATCCGGATCCAGGCTGTCGCTTGCTGCGATGCTGGTCTGCACCAATGACGGGTTCGGCGGCATCGATGGGAAGCGTCTGCCGCGATGGATCGGTGAATCCTCGACGGCCTACGCAGGCGCGTACGACGCCGGTACCGAATTCAACACCGAGCTCATCGCTGATCTCGTTCCGCCATGTGATGGAGACCTCTCCTCAGGAACCGGTGAATCGAATCCTTTGCTCGCAGAGGGCGGCGTGATCAGACGCCACGGCGGCATCACGGGTGCCGGCGATCTCGGAGCGGTCTACGACTGGCGTGATCCGGTGATCCGGGTCACGATCACGCGCACCGGCTGATCTGAGAGGGTCTGGCGTCCGCGGCGACGAGGTTCTGTCGTTGCGGACGCCCAACCTCTGCGCGTCAGAGGGGGATGTTGCCGTGCTTCTTCGGAGGAAGCGTTTCGCGCTTGTTCCGAAGCATTTCCATGGCGCGGATGAGCCGAGGGCGGGTTTCGCGGGGCTCGATCACATCGTCGACCAGACCATATTCGGCTGCGACGTAGGGGTTGTTGAATCGGTCTTCATAGTCCGAGACAAGTTCCGCTCGCTTCACTTCGGCATCGTCTGCGTCAGCCAGCTCGCGCCGGTGGATCACGTTGACCGCACCCTGGGCTCCCATGACGGCGATCTCGGCCGTGGGCCATGCAAAGACGACATCGGCACGCACGGCTCTGGAGTTCATGACCAGGAATGCCCCGCCATACGCTTTTCTCAGGATCACGGTCACTCGTGGCACGGTTGCCTCTGAGAAGGCGTAGAGGAGCTTCGCCCCATGGCGGATGATTCCATCGTGCTCCTGGTCGACGCCGGGGAGAAAGCCCGGAACGTCCACGAGCGTCACGAGGGGGATGTTGAAGCAGTCGCAGAACCTGACGAAGCGAGCCGCCTTGACGGAAGCATCGATGTCGAGTGTGCCTGCGAGGACGGCGGGCTGGTTGGCGACGATGCCCACGGTGTAGCCATCGAGCCGTGCGAGACCGACGACGATGTTGCCAGCCCAGTGCTCGTGCACTTCATAGAACTCCCCGTCATCAACCAGGCTCTCGATCACTTCCCTGACGTCATACGGTTGGTTCGACGAGTCAGGAACCACCGTCGTCAGCTCTTCGTCCATTCGGTCTGCCTTGTCGAGCGGTGTGAAGAACGGGGGAACCTCCATGTTGTTCGAAGGGAGGAACGAGAGGAGGTACCGGATCTCGTCCATCGCTTCGCGGTCGTCAGCGACGACGAAGTGGGTGACCCCGCTCTTCGATGCGTGGGCGTGGGCGCCTCCGAGGTCATCCATCGAGACTTCCTCGCCCGTGACGGTCTTGATGACGTCCGGTCCGGTGATGAAAAGGTGCGACGTCCCCTCGACCTGGTAGATGAAGTCGGTGAGTGCGGGGGAGTACACGGCGCCACCAGCGCACGGCCCCATGATTACGGAGATCTGGGGGATCACGCCGGACGATCGCACGTTGCGTTCGAAGATCCGTCCATAGCCGTTGAGCCCGAGGACACCCTCCTGGATGCGGGCGCCTCCGGAGTCTTTCAGCCCGATCAGCGGGGTTCCCGTGTCGAGGGCGAGATCCATCACCTTGCAGATCTTGTCGGCGACGACCTCACCGAGGCTGCCTCCGAAGCGGGTGAAGTCCTCGGCGAAGATGAAGATGTTCCGACCGTCGATCGTACCCCACCCTGTTACGACGGCGTCACCGAGGGGTCGCTTGCTCTCGATGCCGAAACCCGTCGCGTGATGTTGGACAAACGGATCGATCTCCTGGAAGGAGCCCTTGTCGAGCAGCAGCTCGATGCGCTCGCGTGCCGTGAGCTTCCCGGCGTCGTGCTGACGCTCGATCGCGCGTTGGTTGTCGGGAGCGGCTGATTTCTCCTTCAGCTCCCGAAGGCGCTCGATGTTCTGCTCTGTGCTCACCGATCCTCCAGGTAGGCTCTCCGGGTTCGCAACGTTCGACTCGTCGGGACTCGGGATGGATACAGACTACGACATCGTCCACCTCGACGAGGTCGCGTCGACCCAGGACGAGGCATCGACTGCCTTCAGACGATCTGGTGTGTCGACACTCGTGATCGCAGATCGACAGCTCGAGGGCCGCGGACGGTCCGGCAGATCCTGGCTTCCTCCGGACGAGGCGATGTTCGCGTCGTTCGCCACCATGCCCGCATGGGAGTCGCAGGACCATCCGATCATTCCCCTTCTCGCTGCCCTTGCGATTCGCCGCTCACTCGAGGTGCACACCGGCGTCGTGGTAGACGTGAAGTGGCCGAACGACCTCCTTGTCGAAGGCGCCAAGGTGGGAGGAATCCTTGTCGAGGGATCAGCAGATGCGGTGACCATCGGATGCGGCATCAACCTGGTGTGGGCCGATCCGCCTGCGTTTGCAGGTGCAGTGCTCGCTGGGTCCGGCGGCACGGGGTTCTCGATCGACATTGCACGTACGTGGGTCGACGCCCTGCGCACGATGTTGCGGGAGGGAGCAGCTGGATGGCCGATCGATGCGTACCGTGCAGCGTGCGTCACGATCGGCGAACGTGTCAGGTGGGATGGCGGAGAAGGTATCGCGGCTGATGTCGGGGCCGACGGTGCACTCGTCGTCGTTGATTCCGCAGGACAACATCGGGTGATATCAGGTGACGTACATCTCCTCGGTGGGAGCTAGCCTCGTCACAGGCAAGGATCGACCGTCGGCGCGGGAGTTCGTTCGTGGCAGTGCAGACCGGTGAGGGCACCACCGACATCATCTACGGATCAGCGAGCATCCCTGCTGGCCCTCGCACGTACGGTGGATATCTTGCCCGTCCCGATGGCACCGGGGGGTGGCCAACCGTCATCATTTATGGTCCGACAGCCATGCCGAGTTCATCGATCAAGAACATCTGCAGGGTATTCGCTCGGCACGGCATCGCCGCTGTCGCCCCTGAGATGGGAGAGGATCTCGGGTCGAACCGAAAGGTGTCACGGTCGATTGCGGGATTCATCGCGAATCCCAGCGGAGATTGGTCAAACGCCGAGTACGGATACGGGGTCGTCGCATTCGAGCGTGGCCTTGCCGATGCGGCGGCACTGACCGCATCCGACGGCAGGGTTGTCGCCTGCGCATCCATCGGCTCGAACCTCGACGACTCGACGACTTCTGCCCTCGGCGAGGCGGAGGTGCCGTGCCTGTTCATCGCCAGTCGGGCCGACACGGCGATTGACGTCGATCACTGTCTCGGCATGAGGGATCGTCTTCCGAATACGACGTTCGTCATCTTTGGGGAGGGTGACCACGGTTTCTGGAACGACGATGCCGATGGTTTCAGCGACGACCGGTATCGGGACACGGTTGATCGCCTCGTCGGCTTCTTCGGCGAGCACCTCCCACCAAGGATCTGACGGTGGCGCGGAGCGTCGTGACAGGCGGTGCGGGGTTCATCGGCTCCAACCTCGTTGATCGTCTCGTTGACGAGGGCGAGGAGGTTCTCGTTCTCGATGATCTGAGCAGCGGGTCGCTCGCGAACCTGAGGGAGGCGCGAAGTCGCGGACATGTCACGATCCACCAGATCGATGTCTCGCAAAACGACGTCGTTGGGCTGGTCAGGGACTTCCGGCCGGATACCGTGTACCACCTCGCCGCGCAGATCGACGTTCGCAGGTCCGTGTCCGATCCGGTGTTCGATGCCACGATCAACGTCATAGGAACCATCAACCTCCTCGAGGCTGCCAGGCACGGCGATGCCGAGCGGTTCGTATTTGCATCATCCGGTGGCGCGACGTTCGGCGATACGTTCAACATCCCCACTCCCGAGAGCCAGCCGAGGAAGCCAGCCTCCCCCTATGGCGTCTCCAAATTCGTCGTCGAGGAATACTTTCGCTACTACCGCGACGCGTACGAGCTCGATTGCATGTCGCTCGGCTTTGCCAACGTGTACGGGCCACGACAGGATCCGTACGGCGAGGCCGGTGTGGTCGCCATCTTCATCGGGGACCTCGAATCGGGGAGGACGCCCACGATCTATGGAGATGGCAGCCAGACGCGTGACTTCGTGTTCGTCGAGGACGTCACCGATGCAATGGTGCGCGCTGCTCGTATGGGGGGATCGAGATACCTGAACATCGGTACCGGCCTCGAGACGTCGGTGGCAAAGCTGTACGACCTGGTCGTCGAGGCCACAGGCGCTGACGTCGCCCCGATCATGGCTGCGCCGCGCCGCGGAGAGCAGCTGCGATCCTGCCTTGATGCCTCGGCCGCCAGACACCATCTCGGATGGGAACCCTGGACCCCCCTGCCCGACGGCCTTGCCCGAACCGTCGAATGGTGGAGGAAGAGCCAATAGACCTCGCTCCGCTCGGCCGTAGCAGGTAGCGGCCGGTCGGCCACTGGTGACATTGGTCGTTCCCGGCCTCGGTGCTCGTGGGCTCGCACGCCCCCCTGGCTCACCTAGTTCGCCCGTCCCCCCTGAAGGGAGGACAATCACGTCCAGCCTGGTACTTGCTCCCTGCTACGACGCAGCGGAGCTGCGTCATGTGCCTGCTACGCCGAGCGCAGCGAGGCTTCACAGATCGTCCACGGTTCTGGGCCAGTCGTCCTTCAGGAGTCGTGAGAGGGAGCGGTCGGCCAGGATGCGACCGCCGGTTTGACAGCCGGGGCAGTAGTTGGTCTCGCGCCCTGCGGAGACGATTCGTTGGATGGGTGCTCCACACACGGGGCAGGCTTCGCCGAACTTCCCGTGGACGGCCATGTCGGAATGGAAAGCGGTGACCTTGGTCGGGAATCCATCGCCTGTCTCCGTGATTCGTTGCTCCGTCCATTCGGCGAGTACTGCCGTCGCCGCAGCGTGGAGCCGCTCCAACTCCTCGTCGGAGAGGTTGGTGTTCATCTGGGTCGGCGACAGGCGTGCCCTGTGGAGGATCTCATCCCCGAAGGCGCCGCCGATTCCCGAGAGGTACCGCGCGTCGGTGAGGGCGCGTTTGAGCGTGTGACGTTCGGAGCACAGGGCGTTGCGGAACTCGTCCACGGTCGAGTCGGCAACTTCGATCCCTCCGGGATCCAGGTCCGCAAGGCCTCCCGACGTGACGATCCACAATCCCGCTCTTCGCTTCGTTCCTGCCTCGGTGAGCAGCAGCGAACCGGTCGTGAAGTCGAACGCGGCGAGGCCGCCGCGTTTGGGAACGGCCTTCGGTTCGGCTGCCCACGCGAGCCGACCGGCCACCATCAGGTGGATCACAGCGTGGAGGTCGTTCTCGAGGTCGATCGAGATGCGCTTCCCCACCCGATGTACCCCTGTGACCTCATGCCCGGAGACAGCGTCGACTGGGGGATTGAAGGTTCTGAGGAGCGAGAAGGAAGCGACTCGCACAGCGACGACGGTGGAGGCAACGATTCGGGGGCGGAGGGCGTGCAGGTATGCCTCGATCTCGGGGAGCTCAGGCATGCGAAGTCACCTGAACAGATCCTCGTCCGGTGGTCTCACCAGGTCTGTGGCCCTCCCACTGCCTTCGAGGTCGAGCCCGCGCAGGATCGCCACTGGGATGGCTGTGGCTTTTCCCATCACGAGGTCCGCAGCGGCAGCTATTTCGTCGACGACTGCCACCTCGGTCACGTTGAGGACGTTGCCGAACGTGTCCGTCGTGCCCCTCAGGTCGACGACCGAGGGCAACCCGCTGACACCGATAGCGACGTCGACGAGGCCCCTGCGCCAGGGGCGACCGAATGTGTCCGTGATGATCACGCCGACCGAGGATCCGGTTGCCCGTTCGATGAGGGTCCGAAGCCGATGCGCTGATCGGTCAGGGTCCAATGGGAGCAGGATGGCAAAGCCGGTAGCCACGTTTGACCGGTCGACGGCTGCGTTGGCACAGATGAATCCATGGCGCGTCTTGGCAATGACGAGGTCGCCTCGTCGTCTGACGATTGCCGATGCCTCATCGAGGACGAGTGCCCGATAGGCATCCTCGTCGAGGATCTCGACGACCCGGCCTTCCTGTTTCGAAACGACCTTGTGCGTGATCACAACGATGTCGCTGTCGACGATCCGCTCGCCCTGCGCGTCGATCGCAGCGGTGATCATTCCTGCCAGATCGTCACCTGGGGCTACCTCACCGATGCCTTCCACGCCGAACACCCTCAGCTCGCTCATCGGATGCCCGATTCGAGGAGGAGCCCTGCAAAGCGGGCTCCGGCATCAGGACCGGTCAGACGTGTGTCCTCAGCGATCACCGCCATGTTCATCCTTCCACTGAGTGCCTCGTCATCGGCATCACCGACGTCGACGAAGAGCCGATCGATGAGGCCGTGGTACGCCTCCATGACACCGAGTGTGCCGGGCGACAGTCCCAGGGAGCGCATCACTGCATCTGCGGGTCCCTTCAACGCCTTCCCACCGAAGAGAGGGCTCACTGCCACCCGATTCGTGTGTCGTCGTACGGCGTCGTCGATGGCTTCGATCGCCAGGATCGGCCAGATCGACAGAGCAGGGTTCGATGGTGCGATGACGACAGTGTCAGCTCCGTCGATGGCCGCGATGACTCCGGGGGACGGTTCGGCGGCAGGTGACCCATGGAATGCAAGCTCGGTGACGATGTCCTTGTGCTGTCGATCGACGAAGTACTCCTGGAAGGCGAGCCATGTCCCCTGATCGTTCCGGATCCAGGTACGTACCTCGTCATTGGTGGCAGGGAGGACCGTGACATCAGTAACGCCAAGCGACGATGCGAGGTGTGCGGTGACGTCGGTGAGGGTTGCCCCATCACGCATCAAGAGAGTCCTCACGAGGCAGAGTGCGTAGTCGGCATCACCGAGCGTGAAGCTCGTGTCGACCCCGAGAAGCTCGAGTTCTGCCATGAGGTTCGTGGTGTCACCGGTCCTGCCCCAGCCGAATGGGCCGACGACGTCGGCAAGCGTGTAGAGGACCGTGTCAGGGTCGGCAGCGACGTGAACGCCGTATCGTTCGGAGTCGTCGCCGACGTTGACGACGACCGTCAGATGGCCGGGATCCAGGACCGCCCTCAGGGCACGGGCCATGCGGGCACCACCGACTCCGCCGGCGAGCAATGTCACCCGATGATTGCTGTAGCGGCGATACGACTCCAGAATGCACTCCACATGTCCATGACTCCCACCCGACAGGCGACGGTCTCGACGATCGTCATCGCTGATGGCTCGGGGAGCCTTGACGAAACGGTCGCTGCCGTCGGTCTCCAAGTGTACGAGGCAGGTGGTGCCGTGGTCGTCGGTACGGCGATAGGTCCGGATGGGACCTCGATCGGCCTTCCGACCTTCGGCGCTGCCCTCGAACGCATTCCCCGTTCCACGGAGTACGTCTGGATCGTCAGGGAGGGGGCGCTTCCCGTTCCTGACACGCTCGCTGCGCTCGTCCGCGACGCAGATCGGACGGAGGCGGGCATGATCGGCTCGAAGATCGTCGGGGACGACGACGCACTCATGTCCGTGGGGCTGATCACTGATGTGTTCGACGTTCCGTACACAGGACTCGATGCGGCTGAACGCGACCAGGGTCAATACGACGTTGTGAGGGATGTGGCAGCCGTCGCAGGTGTCTCGACCCTCATTCGAAGGGACCTCATCAACGGACTTCGGGGCATGGACGAGGAGATGGCTCCGCTTGCCGGCGCCATCGACCTCGCGCAACGGGCCCGGCTGAAGGGCGCAAGGGTCATGGTTTCCCCTGCATCGGAAGTCCGCTTCGTCAGTTCTGAGGCGGGACCCTCTCGATGGCACGAGGAGGCGAGCCGGATCAGGGCGGTCTCCAAGGCATACGGTCCTTTGACTCTCCTGTGGGTACTGCCACTCGACTTCTTCGCAGGGTTCATCGAGGTGATTGTTTCGATCTTCTTCGGCCGTTGGTACGGCGCCGACTTCGTGCGGTCATGGGCGTGGAATCTCATCAAGGTGCCGAGCACGGCCGCAGCGAGGCGTGAGACGAGGAGGAACCGACTTGTTGGCGACGGCGAGCTGTTCCGTTTCCAGCGCAAGGGGAGCGTGAAGCTGAGCTTCATGGCCCAACGCACCCTTGAAGGGCTGCGAAAGCGACTGCCTGGCGACGACACGGTGTCGGTTGAGTCGATCAGTCGAGATGTGCGACAGCCCGCCTTCATCATCGGTGTTCTCGCGGTTGCCTTCGTCGCCCTTGCGTCGCGCGAGCTGTGGTCTGACGGGCTGCCAGCTGTTGGATACACCCTTCCGTTCCCCTCGAGCGGGATCGACGCGATCAAGGGATACGCGGGGGGATGGAATCCTGCTGGCCTGGGAACTCCCGAGACCCTCCGCCCATTGGTCATGCTCAGTGGTGTCGCCAAGGTTCTGACACTGGAGTCAGCCACGCTCTCGGAGTACGTCGCCGGTGCAGGCGCACTCCTGCTGGGAATCTGGGGCATGACGAGGCTCCTCCGCCGATGGTCGATCGGAGCGGCTCCTGCGCTCGTGGCCGGCGTTGTATACGTCGCAGGGCCTACGGCGCAAGGGATCGCAGGAAACACCCACATCGGAACGCTGCTCGGCCTTGGCCTCCTCCCGTGGGCCCTTCGTTTCTGCCTTGCTCCGCTGAGGGATGGGTGGCGACCAGCCGTCGGCCGCATCGCAGGAACCATTGTCGTCTTCGGT
>JAQAZV010000261.1:0-7017 GCA_032127155.1 Acidimicrobiia bacterium | reverse complement strand
ACCTCATGAAGGACATCGCGCTACCACTCATGGCGCTCACCTCCGGCCTTCTCTTCGGCATGATCGGTATCGGGGCTGGCTTGGTCATGCTGCGCATGACCAGGAGTGCCGCAGACGCCTTCACCGGCTCGGTTTGGGCGGCCCTCGTCATCCTCGTGATCGTCATTGCAGCGATGTGGTACGGCGTGCGATGGGCCATGCCACAGGCGGAGGAGGATGAGCCGCCGCCACGCCTGCGCGCCGCACGCCTCGCCGTGGTGGTCGCCACGGCTTTCGGCTTCGTGATCGCCTTGTTCCTCCTCGCGTCCGTGATGAAAGACGTTGGTGGATGGCTCGGGGATCGCCTTGGCCCCGCATCGTTCCTGGGGCTCTTCATCGAGAGCCTCGGAGACATACTGCGTCTCCTCGTCAGTGGCGGTATCGCGCTCGTGACGGGACTCGTGTTCATGGTCATCGGCTCTCGACTCGGCATGGCCCTCCGCAGGCACCTCCCCGATCGCGCGGTCCAGCCCGTCAACACGCTCTTCAGCGTGATGGCGGGTGCCGCTGCCGCCGTCCTGCTCGCGCAGAGCATCGCTTGGCTGTACGAGATCACCGATCCCGCCAAGACACTGTGGTGGCCGGCGCTCATCGGTGGACTCCTCGGCCTCGGTGGTGCATTCCTCGTTCGCCGTAACGAGTCCGTCGGTATCGGGCTGTCCGTGTACTACTTCTCGAGGACCGTCTTCAACGGCATTCGCGCCATTGAACCGCTCGTGATGGTCATCATCTTCGTCGTGTGGGTCGGGCTCGGGGCATTCGCAGGCTCGATCGCGTTGGCCCTCCACACGACGGCAGCACTCGCAAAGCTCTATTCGGAGCAGGTAGAGAGCATCAACACAGGCCCGATCGAAGCCATCAAGGCGACGGGAGCAACGCGGATGCAGACGATCATCTACGCGGTTGCGCCGCAGATCGTGCCGCCCTACATATCGTTCACGATGTACCGGTGGGACATCAACGTGCGCATGTCGACCATCATCGGCTTTGCAGGCGGTGGCGGCATCGGATTCCTGCTCCAGCAGAACATCAACCTCCTCAACTACCGAGCTGCCGCAGTGCAAATGCTCGCCATTGCGATCGTCGTCGCCTCGATGGACTACCTCAGCTCTCGGCTCCGCGAGCGTGTCGTGTAGGCATGGCCGCATTCGTGCTCAGAACACGCGCCGTGGCTGAGGAGCGCGAGCGCGAGTTCCTCTCTCCCTCGGCTCAGCTGTCGACGACATCGCGGGGGCGTTTGATCGAAGAAGTCCCCGACGCATGGAGGACGCCATTCGAGCGGGACCATGATCGGATCCTGCATTCGAAGGCGTTCCGGCGACTCAAACACAAGACCCAGGTCTTCATGAACCCCGAGGGAGACCACTTCGTCACGCGCATGACGCACACCCTCCAAGTGACCCAGATCGGAGGGGCGATCGCCAGGGCACTCTCACTGAACGTTCCCCTCACGCAAGCCGTATGCCTCGGCCACGATGTCGGGCACTCACCATTCGGTCATACCGGGGAGGACGCCCTGAGCGAGTTCGTGGACGGTGAATGGCGACACTCGGACCAGTCTGTGCGCATCTTCCAGGTCCTCGAACCACTCAACCTCACGTTCGAGGTCCTCGAGGGAATCAGAACGCACACATGGAAGGTCGGTGAGTCCGCGGGAACGCATGAGGGCAACATCGTGAAGTTCGCTGACCGTATCGCCTATCTCGCACACGACGCCGAGGATGCCATCAGGGCGGGTGTCCTCGATCCGACATCCTTTCCCGATGGGGTGCTCTCGGCACTTGGCGAACCGGGAAGGGCTTGGGTTTCGACGCTGATCCAGGGTGTCATCGATGAGTCCTACCGGCAGAACACCATCACCATGGAGCCCACGCTCCTCGAACAGATGCACACCCTGCGGTCATTCATGTTCGAACAGGTGTACCTGCGCCCGGCCGCCGAATCACAAAGGCGACGCGCCGCCGAGATCGTCAGGGACCTGGTCACGTACTACCTCGAACACCTCGACCAGGTGCCCGACAGCTACCGACACGACGAGGCCGACGATCTCACCCAGGTCATCGACTATGTGGCTGGCATGACGGATCGCTATGCGATCCGGACGCACGACGAGCTCTTCCGCCCTCGGCTCTTCTGAACGTCACCCGCCGGACCGCCGACTTCGGTCAGGAACCGTTCCACAGGGGTTCATCGACCGTCCATGGTGGTGCCGTACCCCAGCGCTCCGCGAACACCACGTCATGGGCGGGAGCCCGCTTGGCCACACCCCAGCGACCGAGCGGATAGCCGCAGGTGATCGCGGCCGCATTCGTCCAGCCCTTCTCGACAGGAACCTCGAGGAGGGCAGCGACCTCCGCGTGCCGGAAGAGCCCCAGAACGGTCGTCAGTGTCGTACCGACACCATGGGCCCGTGCTGCGAGCATGAGGCTCCAGACGCCTGGATAGATGGATGCACCTGTCGGGTCGTTTCGATGGTACGGAAGGACCACGAGGGGTACCTGGTCGAAGTTGTCTGCGAGCCATTGGGCGGAGTCGAGCACACGCACCGTCGCCTCGTCCCCTCGCTCCCTGGCCTGCTCGGCCCTCCCCTTGTAGTGCGTCCGATTCAACTCGGCCCACGCTTCCGCATACAACACTGCAAGTCTGTCGAGCGTCGCGCGGTCGGACACCGTCAACCAACGCCAGTTCTGGGAGTTTCCGCCTGATGGGGACCTGACGGCCGCATCCATCATCGCAGCAACAACATCGTCGGGAATCGGGTCCCGTGACACCCTGCGCATCGCTCGTGTCGTATAGAGGGCTTCGAAGAGATCCATGCGAGCCACGCTAGCGGAGCCAGCGACGATTCCTACCCCGAGAAGGAGGCTATGACACCGAAGAGCACGAGATTGGCCGCCGTCCACACGACGCACGCGATGGCGTATCTGCGAAGCCATTCCATCCAGCTGTCAGAGCTTCGGGCGAGGGCGACACCCACCACGTACCAGATCGGTGTCGACGTGAAGACGCCGAAGACCAGCACGGTGAATCTCGTGACGTCGATGAAGGAGAAGGCGAGTACCCAGGAGGTAGGGGCGGCGATCAGGAACAGACCCGTCGCTGCAACGGTCGCCGCGAACTCGCCCATGTCTCCACCGCGCCGAAACCCAACACTCAGCGCGACGGCGACGAGGACCGTCGGGTAGCCGAGAGCGAACAGCCCTCCCAGGATGGGCGAGAGGCGCTTGCCATGCGTTGCGAAGGACACCCCGGATCTCACGGGGATTGAGCGTACCCCGCCCGCATCCGATGATGCCTAGGATCGCCCACGGAGGTTGCCGTGGACCACATTGATACGAACGCCGTCAAGATCATTGAGATCATGGGGGTATCGACCGAGAGCTTCGAGGATGCGATCCGCCACGCCGTTGACAAAGCAGCGGAGAGCATCAACGGCATCACGAGCGTCGAGGTCATACGACAGGCAGGAACCGTACGAGACGGATCGATCATTCGTTTCGAGGTCACGGTGAAGCTTTCGTTCGTCGTCAGATAGCTCTCGACCGTCGTCGGAGGTCGCGAAAAGCGACTTCTCGCCGCGGCGCTACCCGGGCCCTGCCGCTAGCCTTTCGTGTCCCGCATGAGCTTTCAGCGAAACCTTCGATTCCTGCTGCCGCTGCTGCTGCTCGGCCTCCTCGCCGCTGCACCGGTACCAGCCGTCGCGCAGACCAAGTCGTCCGTGGACAGGGCAAAGGCTCAGGAGGAGGCGACCTACGAAGCCCTCCTCGAGGCCGACGCCGAACTCGAGGCCGGTCTGGAGGAACTCGAGGTCATCCAGGGCAAGCTCTACAACCTCCAGTGGAGGATCGAGAAGTTGGACGACGCCATCACCGAGTACGGTGACAATGTCGACGCCCTCCAGGAACGAGCGAAGCTCATCGTGATCGAGGCCTATACGGCGGGCGGGCGCAACATGGTCACGTCAGCATTCACGGCTGCGTCGATCCAGGACCTCATCACATCGCAAGCGCTTTTCGATGCCGCTACCACCAGGGACCTCAGCCAATTGGATCAGCTCGCTGCCGTCAGCCGTCAAATGGACAGGCTCACGGTCGAGCTCGTCGACAAGGAGGCCGAGGTGCAGACCCTCCAGGACCAACAGGCGGTTGTGGTGCAGCACCTTGCCGAGATCCAGGCGAAGGCCGAGAAGCTCCACAAGGACGCCAAGGAGAAGTACGCCGCGGCGTATGCGAGGTACAAGGCCGAACAGCAGCGTCAAGCCGCACTCAGGGCAGCTCGGTCAACGGGTTCGGCGGCCGGGGTTCCTTCGCTGACCCGGAACGTCGGATGTCCGTTCCCTGGATCGTCATTCATCAACTCGTGGGGGTATCCACGTTCGGGTGGAAGGACGCACAAGGGCACCGACATGATGGGCGGCTACAACGCCCCGCTGTATGCGATGAACTCGGGCACCGTCCGCCTGAACTCCCACTATCTCGGCGGCATCCAGGTCTACGTGTACGGAGATGACGGCATCACCTACTACTACGCCCACCTTTCGAAGTACGCACCGGGACTGTCCAACGGTGAACGGGTCAGCAAGGGCCAACACATCGGATACAACGGAACGAGCGGCAACGCCGCCACACCCCATCTCCACCTCGGGATGATCATCGGGGGAACCTATGTGAACCCCTATCCGACGGTCAGGGCAGCCTGCTAGTCCTCGTTGACGACTTCGATGTCCAATTCCTCCGCCTGGAGGTCATCGATCGTCCCGTCACCGTCGGAATCGAACCCGAAGATCCGAACGCCCGATGCCTCCACATCCTGAAAGGTGCCTGCGGCATCAGGATCGATGCCTGAAGCTGAAACGACATCGGTTCTCGTCACGTCGATGACACCATCCCCGCTGAGATCGAAGCCGATCGTTCGCACCTCGGTCACCTCGACGGAGTCCGCCTCACCATCGCCATCGAAATCCATCTGGACCTCATCGGTCTCGACGATGGTCACGACATCGACGATGCCGTCGCCGTCAACGTCAAGTGCTGTCTCCTCGAAGGTGATGGTTTCGATCACATCGGCAACACCATCACCATCGAGGTCCGTCTCCCGCGTCTCGGTCGTAACCGTCCTCCGTCCATCGGGGATTCCATCGCCATCCAGATCGATATCACTCGACGTCGTCTCGATGAAGGTGACCGTGTCATCGGACTCGTCGAATTGCAGGTCGCTGTCCGACGTGGCTCCGAGGTCGGAGGATTCGCTCTCGCTATCTGAACCGGTCATGGGTCTCTCCTGTCTCTGGGGCAAGGCTACTTCAGTCGGGCCATCGGCTTTTCACCACGACGAGATGGCTCACCCGACGGAGATCATCGCTATCGCGATCGCCGCCGTTGCGATGCCTGACCACTGGGTTGCGCGGAGTCGCTCCCTCAGGACGATGGCAGCGAGGATCGCTGTCACCGTCGGGAACAAACCGAGTGCGACGCCGAGCACCACGAGGTCAGCCGACTGCGATGCCGTGACGAAGGCTGCCATGCCGACCGCCGCAAGCACACCGGCGAGGACTGTTGCGATCCGCACCGAAGGGTCAACCACCCATCGGACCCCGGTCACCATGACTGCTACGCCCGCGGCAGCGGCTGCGACCGAACGACCGACGACGACCGACCACACACCCGAGTCCGGGCTCGTGGCGGCATACGCAATCACCATCGCGCCAAAGCCGACGCCGGCCACCACGCCATACCCAACGCCGCGCCGTTCGACGTCACCATCGCCCGGCATGTAGCCGACCAGCATGATGGCGATGACCGCCAGCAGGACTCCGGCGAGGACGAGTGCAGACGGGCGCTCCCCGGATGACAATCCGATTGCAGTGGGAACGACGGCTGCAGTAGCCGAAGCAATCGGGGCAATGACGCCGACGGCGGCGATCGAAAACCCGCGATACATCACGCCGACGCCGAGCGCCGATCCGAGTCCTGCGACGACACCGAGCCACAGGTCTGACCAACCGAGCGACCCGCCAACCACCAGTGCCACAACGAGCACGACCGGTACACCGGCTGCCTGCGACCATGATGCGATGGCGAGTGGCGCAGACTTTCGCGACGCAATACCCCCGAAAAAGTCCGCGCTCCCGATGAGCAATGTTGCAGTCGCGACGAGCAGCAGTTCGGAACCGGTCATCGACGCATCGTAGGAAGGTGTCGACCAGATGCCGGATCCCGCGACACGAGCGTCGGTCAGCGGGGCCCGCTGCTGGCGACGATGGTCGCGTCGCGCTGGGACATCACCCTGAGTCCCTCGACGCTGGCGGCCATCACCACGGCAAGCCCAGCGAGAATCGGGGCAATCACGAGCGGACCACGGGCGTTGACGAGAACCCCGATCACCGCGGGAACGATGGCGATGGCGAATGTGGCTGCCGAGAGTTGGTACCCCACCGCCCACGGCGTGAACTGTGCGCCGAATCGTCGTGCCGTGAGGAGCACTTCGAATGGGAACACCGGCCCGTTGGCGAACCCGGCAAAGATGAGGCCCGCTACGGAGACCCACGCAACCGGATTCCACCATATCAGCCAGAGGCCCGCGGCGATCCCCGCCACCGACAGTGTGAGCGTGCGATTGGCCGGGAGCCGATCACCGAGGACTCCGATCGCGAGGCGTGAGACGAAGAGGGCGGCCCAATGGGCGGCGACGGCGACGCCGGCAACCGTCTCAGACAGTCCCTGGCCTTCAGTCAGGAGGGTGAATGCCCACAAGCCCGTGCTGCCTTCGACTCCGGCGTAGATGAAGAACACCCAGATCGACATACCGAGAAGGCGCTTTCGTCCCAGTCGCTTCGGTGCCTCCTTCAATCCCTCCATGGGGAGCCGGATGGTTCCAGCCACCCACCACAAGACGCCAGCGAGTGCCAGCTCGGCCACGGCGAGGACCACGAACCCGATCCGCCACGAGAGCCCGAGGCTGAACAGGACGGTCATGAAC
>JAQAZV010000260.1:0-34384 GCA_032127155.1 Acidimicrobiia bacterium | reverse complement strand
GCGACAATCGCAACGATTGGCTTGACGTCCCGCTTCACCGTGATCGAAATCCTTCGCTCCGACGCTTCGATTACGCGCGCATCGTACATCCAACGACATGCAGGGGATCCAACTCCTGCTCTGCTCGTTGGTCCCAACCGGCGCACCTAGGCTGCACGGCCTCAACACGAGAGGGGAATGCATGAGGAAGGCTTCAGCCATTGCATCGATTGTGATCGGTGCCCTGCTGATCGTGGCTGGTATCGGAACCTGGGTTCTGGTCAGCAACACGCTTGGCGATCAGAACATCACGGTATCCGAGGACGCGTCGTGTCTCGCAGGGGATGAGGTCAACGGACCCTTCAGTGCCTATTGCGAAGCGAAGGTCATCGACAAGCACGCACTCGAAGCAACGGGCGGGCTGCGGTATTCCGAGCTCGACAGGGAGGATCCGCTGCGGGCAGTTGCCCAGAGTGCAGCGTTCCTTCAGGCATCGCTGTTCACGTCGATCGTTGCCTTCGGCGTTGCTGGGATGGCCATCCTGATCGGCGTCCTGTTCACGTTGATCGGGTTTGGAATGCGGGACGTCGATATGCGGACCGCATCGGCCGACGATTGACCGGTGCTGCCCCTGTGGCAGCTGTAGCACACCGAGAGGGACCCCAATAGGGGTCCCTCTCGTGATGGTGGGTCTGTGGAGGTCAGCGGGTGACGACGAGCACCGCTCCGCCAGCTCCAAGGATCACAACGGCTCCGATGACCATCATCCAGATGATGGGCGTGAAGCTGACCGGTTGGATGGTCTCGTAGTTCTCGAGGTTCTGGGCAAAGATCTCCACCATGCCGGAGAAGTTCTGCAGGGACGCTTCCATCGTCTGCATCGCTGCGGCGGTCGCGGGGAAGTTCTCCGCCATGAACGCACCGAGCTGTTCCTCGTTCATCCCGAGCTGTCCAGCGAGATCGGGCAACATCTGGGCCTGCATCTGCTGGCCCATCGCGCCCACCGTTTGGAGTGCCACGGTCGCACCGTCGATCAGTTCCTGCGTGTAGACGGGTTGCAGGTTCTCGTTCAGTTGATCGGCGTCCGCAGCCTTCTGGGGAAGGCTGAGTGCAAAGGTCACCACCAGGAGTACGCCGCCAAGGACGACGGCCGTGATCCCGCCCGCCCGACCGGGTCGAAGCAGGAGGATTCCCGCCACGATGGCAAGAATCCCCGAGATCGTGATGATCCAGGGAACGGTGGTCGCTGGGAGGTTCTCGGTCGGAATGGCATCGGCAGACGCAAACAGCTCCTGCTGGCTGTCCAGGGTCTGGATCAGACCTGAGAACGTGGCGGTGATGTCAGGGAGGGCTGCCATTCCCTGTGCGACCGCCGGATAGTTCTCCTGCACCATGCCGGTGAACTGTTCGGGGGTCATGCCGAGCGCTTGCGACATCGCAGGGACGATGGTCGTCTGGAATTCCTCGCCTGCCGATTGGAGCGTGGCGACATCAGCCGATGCTGTACCGAGGGCCTCATCAGTCAGTATCGGTCGGAAGTCATCGATCATGTCCTCAAAGGCAGGCCCCACAGCAAAGAGATTGTTGATCAGGGTGACCGCGATGAACACGACGCCGACGAGAATCGCGAGACTCCCGGCGACAATGCGAGCGGTTCTTCCCTTGGGTGCTGCCTGGGGTGGGGTGGACTTCGTAGCCGTTGTCATGGCGTCAACTCCTTGTCAGTCGCCGTCGACACACGAGCCAAGCATAAACAGAGTTGCGCAGTCAGGATCTCAGGATCTATCAAACGGACACAGACCGCTGCTTCAATGGTGATCTGTCGGAGGCTGTTCGTCCGGCGACGAACGTCGAGAGGAGGACCCGTGGATGCCAGAGAAGGTGGCGACAACCGGCGGCCCCTGCCGCTTGGCGTATGGATCGCTGCGGCCGCGGTATTCGTCATCCTCCTCGGAGTGTCATCTCGGTACGGGTTTCATCGCGACGAGCTGTATTTCATTGCCGCAGGGCGCCGGCTCGCCTGGGGATTCGTCGACCAACCCCCGCTGACACCGCTCGTCGCGCGACTGGCCGATCTCCTCCCCGGTGGCGTGTCCCCCTCGGTCCTCAGGGTCGTTCCTGCGCTTTCGGCTGCTGGGCTCGTCGTCCTGGCTGGCGTGCTCACTCGGAGATTCGGGGGTGGTTCCCGAGCCGTGGCCCTCGGAGCAGGATTCGCTGCGGTTGGAGGCTTCTATCTCGCCGTCGGTCACCTCCTGAGCACGACCACCTTCGATGTCCTCATCTGGGTCGGTGTGTGTGCAGCGGTTGCCGCGATCATCGACGGTGCCGATCCACGCCTATGGATCGTGGTTGGGGGCCTCGTCGGCGTCGGAATGGTGAACAAGTACACGATCGCGTCCCTGGGCGTCGTCCTCCTCATCGGGTTGCTGCTGACCCCCGCCCGATCAGTCCTTCGGGGACCGATGCCATGGTTGGGCGCCGGGGTCGCGATCCTGATCGCGCTTCCGAACCTTGCATGGCAGGCTACGCAAGGGTGGCCGCAGTTCGAGATGGCTGCGGCGCTTCGTCGGTCATCGGATGGGCCGTTCGAGTACGTCCTGCTCCAGATCGCCATCCTTTCGTTCTTCCTCGTCATTCCGACGATTGGAGGTGCCGTGTGGCTTTCCAGGGACCCGGCCGGTCGCAGGTGGCGGGTGTTCCCGATCGCGTTCGTCCTGCTCTTCGTGGTGTACTTCGCAACCGGTGGGAAGGGCTACTACGTGGCTCCGCTCTACGTGCCCCTCCTTGCCGGCGGGGCGGTGTGGCTGGAGTCCTCACGCAGGTGGGTGCGGAGGACCACTGTGGCCCTGGTCGGAATGGGCGCAGTCCTCGGGCTGTTCATTGCCCTCCCGCTCGTTCCCCCAGAATCTGTCGATGCATTCAATGAGGTGAACGGCGAACTCGGCGAGACCTATGCGTGGGATCAACTCGTCGACCAGATCGAGGCCGTGTTCCTGGACCTTTCCGAAGCCGAGAGGGAATCGGCTGCAGTTCTCACCTCGAACTACGGTCAGGCCGGTGCGATAGAAGTGCTGTCCGACGCGCTTCCCCAGCCGGTGTCAGGCCACAACAACTACTGGCTCTGGGGACCCCCTGCAGGTGAGAGCTCGGTCATCATCGGGATTGGACGTGTTGGACCTGCGATCGATGAAATCTGCCCCGTCATCGAGGTCGTCGCCGTGATTTCGAACGACGCTGACGTCGCCAACGACGAGAATGGGACCGAGGTGTGGCTGTGTCGGTCGCCATCGGCACCCCTGTCGAGCGTATGGGACGAGCTCAAGCACTACAACTGACGGGCCTCAGGGTCGGTAGTCCTGTTCGCCTGCAACCACCCGAAGAGCGATTGCATTCTGCGGTGGAGCCAGTGGGCACACGAACTCGTCGTCGTATACACACCACGGGTTGTGGGCTTCGTTGAAGTCGACGGTCAGCATGCCATCCCCGTGTTCTTCGATGCCCACATAGCGTGCCCCGCCATATGTCTCGACACCTGCCGTCTCGTCCGTGAACGGGATGAATCGTCCGCCATCGCCGTCGTCGAGGACCATGAGTCGCAATCGGTGACCTGGAATGGCGACCGATGCATCGCCGACATGTCGGTAACGGCTCGCCACCCCGGAGGTCGAGGGCACATCGACCAGACGCTCGGCAATCGGTATGAACTCGCCTTCGCATCGCCACGCCGGCTCGATGTCGAAATAGCGGAGCCCTGAGAACCCTGGCCGTGCCTCCGCGGGCAGCGGAGAGGCGAAGTGGTGCCCGAAGAAGAGATCCCTGTCGCGTCGGTGCTTCAGTGTCCAATCACTGGCCGTGATCGGGATCGCAGGTTCCGTCCATTCGGTCGTTGCAGCCCATCCCTCCGCTGCGGCGTAGATGATGTCCATGACCGGGTCCTTGACGTCGTAGTACGCATCAACGTCGTTGGGGAAATGACCGGCCAATTGGCGTTTCACCTCCGCATACGCTTGGGCCGCAGCCTCACTGCTCCTCAGGAAGTCACGAAACAGCAGCGCGTACCGATGATTGGGGCGACCGGGGACGCGGACATGGCAATTCACCTTGGGCGAATCCAATCGCTGGGCATACCGCTTCTCGAGGTCCTCGGGCAGTGGGAGTGTTCCGGGCGGCGTGTGATCTCTGGTGATGTCGCCTCGCCACACGAACCCTGCGGCCTCGAGCCCCGGCCTCAGATGAGGGTCGTCGATATCAAGGACGGATACCTGGACGTCGATGATGTCCTTGGCAGCGAGACCGGGAACACTGGTGGAGCCGATATGGTGGATCGTGATCGCATGATCGCCAAGGACGCTGCTGATCTCGGCAGCGACGCCACGGAACTCGTTGGGCCACTCGGATCGGTACGCAACGATGTCGATGTGTGCAGGCACGACGTGCAGTATGCCCATCCCACGGACTCACCAGGTGGAGTGGGACGATCGACGCTGGTTCGCGCGACGCCCCCTGGAGGGATCGGTGCGACATCGTTCAGATGTGCAAGCGAGTGGATACGGTGAGTTGCGCCGGCAGGGTGATAGCCTCACCATCAGCTGCATCGGCGGCGACTCGTTCTTTCTTCGTTCACGGACCGGACTGCATCAGAGTCGGTTCCGGGACATCTACTCCACGAAGGGCACAGTGTCCTTCACCACAGAAAGAGTGATTCGCAATGAACATCTTCGTTGGCAACCTGCCATTCAGTGCCACAGAGTCCGACCTCCGTTCGCTGTTCGCCGATTACGGCGACATCGATTCGGTCGCGGTGATCACCGACCGTGAGACCGGCCGTTCACGGGGCTTCGGCTTCGTCGAGCTCGCCGATTCCGCAAAGGGTCGCGACGCCATTCGGGACCTTGATGGCAAGGACCTCGACGGTCGCAACATCGCCGTCAATGAAGCCCAGCCCAAGCGTCGGTAGTGACGACTGACGCGTCCTACGACGCACCGTCCCACGACGCACCGACGGGCAGTGGTGACCCGCTCACCACCTGTTCGAAGTGCACGATGCGCGTACGCCAGTCCGAGATGGACATCCATCTCGCGCACGCACACAACACAACGAGGGATGCCAAGAAGCCCAAGAAGGGCAATCGGCGTGATCGCGATCGATAACGTCAGGCCATCCCTCCTCAACGCCCTGATCATGGGTCAGCCCTGCAAGGTCGTGTCGAACAGGGGCCGGAGTCTCTCCGGCGAGTTCCGCGGCGTTGAAGCGATCCACGGCGATTGGTCGGTTCTGGTCCGAACCGGGAGGACTACACACAGTCTCCCGGTCGGACAGCTCCGATTTGCCGCGGGGCCCCCAGGTGTCCGCGCTGTGAGAGCACGCGCCTAGACACATTCACTGGTGCAATCGCACCTTCGTGACAGAATCGACCGTATGCCGGACACAGGTAGGTCGTGAGCTCACCATCGGAACGAAAGCGCCGGTTCGAGGTGGTCGCTGCCGAGGTCTATGAGCCTTTGCAGCGCTACCTCCGCCGTCGTGCACCCTTCGACGATGCCGATGATGTGCTTGGCGACACCATGCTGACCGTCTGGCGCCGACTCGACGACATTCCCAACGACGCTGTCCTTCCTTGGTGCTACGGCGTCGCACGTCGACTGCTGGCGAACAAGCGTCGGAGCAATGCGCGCCACCTCAAGCTGATCGCGAGGGCTGGAGCGATGGAACCAACCCCGATCAGCGGGGACCCCATGGATCGGGAAGAGTTCCCACACCTGGCCGACGCGATGGCAGCCCTGCCCGAGTCGGATCGCGAGCTGCTCACGCTGTGGGCATGGGAGGAACTCGAGCCGCGAGAGATCGCCATCGTGCTGGATACCTCAGCCAATGCGGTCAGCCTCAAGCTCGGAAGGGCGAAGAAGAAGCTGGCGGACGAATTGGACCGACAGAACGAGGGCAGTGCCGGACATGGAACAGATGAACACACCCAGGAGCATCGGCCATGACTGACGATCTTCGATCCCAACTGAAGAAGCTTGACCCGATGCCCCGCGAGGTGCCAACTGAACCCGTGACGAGCGAATCGTCGCGGCACCGAATGGAGGCCATCATGTCCACCCCAACCATCGAACAGCCGCAGGCCCCTGAGCGGCGCTCACGCACGCCGTGGTACGCGGCCGTCGCAGCTGTGGCGGTCATCGCCGTGGCCATCGGCGGCACCATCATTGCGACGAACTCATCCGACGATGTTGTCGCAGGTCCACCTCTGGAGCTAACAGCCGGGCCCGGCGACGCCATGGCGTCGTGCCTTCCGGTGTCTGTGGAGTTCCTCGTCGACATGCAGGTGGCGTTCGAAGGCACAGTCACTGCTATCGAAGGTGAGGTCGTGACCCTCACCGTCGACCGCTGGTTCACCGAGGGAGATGCCGCCACCGTTGTCGTGACTGCTCCCGACGGCCTCGAGGCGCTGATTGGTGGCATCGACTTCCAGGAGGGCCAGCAGTACCTGGTCACCGCCACGGACGGTGTTGTGAACTACTGCGGATACAGCGGACCATCGACGCCCGAGCTGGCGGCGATCTTCGAGGCCGCCTTCCCCGGTCGATGACCAGGTAGATACCCCGAAACGGTTCGCCCTCGTCACCGAGATGGTGGCGAGGGCGATGATCGCCACTCCAAGCCTCAGCGGGGTTGCCCCAGCAGGGTCTCGATCTCGGCCTGCGCCCGCTCGACCCTCAACTTCGCGGAGACCACACGACGCAAGATCGCGGCGTGACGGTCCTCGGCCACGACAAGGGCTTCGGGATCATCCTCGCGCGACAGGCGGTCGATCTCAGCCTGGGCAGTGTCAGCGCTTCTTTCGAGCTTCCTGAGGCGGTCCCTCGCCTCGTCCAACGCTTCCTCCGCATCGGCGATCTGCTCGGCGAGGCCACTCTCCGGGTCGGTGTTGAGGAGGATCGGCGCGCCTGCGTGCAGGGCCGCGGTCATCGGTAGTCGGGACGCGAGCTCGACCATGTCTCCACCCATCGGATCCTTGATCTCGCCCTGACGCAGGCGCATGGGGATCAGCACAAGCGCAGCATCCGAGCAGGAGCTCACGATGACGTCCCGTGTCGGATCCGTGATGGTCACGACCTCGGCATCGATGCGTGCTTGCTCGAGCATGGACCGCAGGGCAGGTGCGCGGTCCTCGTCCTCGGTCTGTCCTGAGATCAACCTGATGCTGGCTTTCCTCCACTGGTCATGGCGCGTGCACAGGTACGCCGCCATGAGAGTGAGGCGACCCGAGTCGTCGTCCTCCCACCACACGTCGATTCTTCGGCTCTCGGGACGGATCGCCTTGAGCCTTCCCCACCGAAGCTCGTCGGTCGAGAGGCTCATCACACTGACACCAAGCCTTGCCACGTTCCTGACGGCGCCAACGTAGGAGGCGAGTTGCTCCGGCCTCGGTGACTCCGGCCAACCGAACAGGACGAGGTTGGCCTTGATGCGGCCGAGCCCGAACGACTGAACGATGACGGGCAGCGCATCGAGACCGTCTGCGGCGAGCACGGCCCTCCCGCTCACGTCAAGGCCGAGCTCCTGGATCTCCTCGACGAGTTCGGCTTCCTGCGTGTCCGTCTCGATCCGCTTCCGGATCCCCTCACCGACGACGATCCGGAAGGCAGCCGTGAAACCGCTGTGACCCTCGATCCACTTCGCAAACGTGAGCAGCCTTGCCCGTCTGCCGGCATCTGCGGAAAACACCAGGATCTGGGGGCGCCAGTTCCTGGCGTGCTCGATTTCCTTGTCGAGCGCCCTGACGCTGTCGATGGCCCTGCGAAAGTGGTGCGAATGCCCTGCATCGGCCCACCGCTCGGGTATGTCGCGGCGTCCGAGGTACTGGTAGATGAGGAAGAGCACCACGATCGAGGCAGCACCTGCGATGGGATTGATGGCGAGCATGGCGGCTCCACACAGCAGCGCCCCGGCGAGGCTTGCCCACTTGCTGAAGAATCGGAACCTCGGGCGGAACGATGGGCTCCCGGCGCGAGCCTCGTAGAAGGTTGCGTAGTTGATGAGTCCATACGAGATGAGGAAGAACATCGACACGACCGGGGCGATGACGTTGACGCTCCCGAGGCCGATCGTCAGGAGGGCTATGCCAAAACTGAGCAGGACGGCCCTCCGCGGGTTGTTCGACGGGCCGTGACCCTTGGCGAATCCACTGATCAGTGGGAAGACCCGATCTGACGCCATCGACTGGAAGATGCGGGGCGCTCCGAGCAAGGAGGCCATCGCTGACGAGAGTGTGGCAGCGACGACACCGATGCCGACGAGTACTCCGATGAGGGCCAGATCCCGCATGGCGGTCCCGTCGTCATTGACGAGGATGGAGATCGGCACCCCGGCAGCCAGCAGGACGACAACGGAAACGTAGACCACCGTCGACAGACCGACAGCCGTGAAGGTTCCGATGGGGAGGCTCCGACTTGGGTCCTTCAGGTCGCCGGACATGCTGACCCCTTGGGTGAATCCCGTCACCGCAGGGAAGAAGATGGCGAACGCCGCCCAGAAGCCGATGGCACCGGCCGCCGGAGCCCACGAGTCCGAGAGGGTCGCCGTGCTGAAGGATTCGAACGCCCCGATGTAGAACGAGATCAGGGCGGCTACGAGGAGGCCCATGATGACGAACTGGAGTTTCGAAGCCACATCTGCACCTGCCCAGGCGAAGGCGAACAGAAGGAGGATCGCCGCGGCGGCAATGAGTTGTGTCGCATAGGGAAAATCGAGGACGAGCATTGTGGTCGTTGCCTCACCGAAGCCGATGGCGTAGAACGCGATCGAGATCGACTGTGCGAGGAACAGGACGATGCCAATGGCACCGCCGAACTCGAGACCGAGCGTCCGCGAGATGAGGTAATAGTCGCCACCGCCCCGCACGTCGATGTTGGTTGCGATCGCGGCGAGGGAGATGCTGGTGAGGACGGACACCGCCGTGGCCATGGCAATGATGACCAGGGCACCTGCGAGGCCCGCGTTGCCGACGACGTATCCCGTCCTCAGGAAGAGGATGATCCCGAGGATCGTGAGGATCGAAGGCGTGAACACGCCGGCAAAGGTTCCGAGGTTTGCCCCAGTGGGCCGCCTCGGTCGAGCGACATCCTCTGTTGGCAGCGAGTCAGTATTCGCAGATTTCGAGGACACGGTTGGTGCTCTTCCTGTGGTTGGTGTCGTCAGTCGTGGTGACGCTCGGTCCGGGTCCCGTGGGACACAGATCCGCGAAGTGGCATGGTGGTGATCTCGTACACAGCACCGCCGACATGGACGGGTGCCCGTGCTGCCTCGATCAGGCCAAGACCGAGCGTCCTGCCCGCCTGACGTCCTGACGGACGTTTGATCCATCCGGCCGAGATGAAGATTCCGAGCGACACCGTTGCGATGATGATCATGGCGACGGTCACAAGTATCCACCCTGATCCACTGGAGATGCCTGGCAGGTTGGAGAAGTTCATTCCGAAGAATCCGGTCACCAGCGAGAGAGGCAGCATGATCGCAGCGTAGATCGTGAGGACCTTCGTCACGTCGGTTGCGCGTCGCGCCTCAGCGCCGCGATAGGCATCCAGCGTCTCGGCGAGCACCCCGCGTGCATTGTCGAGCCCCTGCACGGCCCGGTTCGCGACGTCGAAGACATCGGAGAACCTGCGCCTTGCGGAACTCGAGACGAGCGGCGTCGTGTCCTGCCGAAGGAGATCGAGCGTCTCTCGTTGTGGATGGACCACGCGACGGATCGCTGAGACGTCCGTCCTGATGGCAGTGAGTTCCTCCAGCAGGCGAGGGTCCGCAGCGAGTGCCATTCCGATGAGGTCGTCGACCCGATCGTCGAACAGGTCCATGACCGCGAGCAGTCTCCTCGTGAGCACATCGGCGAGTCGTGCGAGGAGATGGTCAGGCCCACCGCTCGCCAGCTGGGTGCTCTGGTGTGCCTGGTTCCAGAGGGCCTCGAGGGCGGGGGTACCCGGCCCATGCACGGTGACGAGGCTGTCGGCAGTCAGGAAGCAGTCCACCTCATAGGTGTCGACAACGTCCTCCCGGAGTCCGTGGAGGACCACGAGAAGGTTGTGACCGAAGTCATCGACTTTCGGCAAGTCGTATTCTTCGATGGCATCCCGGATGGCGAGGGGATCGAGCTCGAGCCTCGTCGCGATGTCGAAGAGTTCCGTCGCGCCGGGATCATCGATCTCGAGGTCGAACCACGTCCACGATCCTTCGGCCGCGTCGCTGTCAACGAGGGTGCCGTCCATCAGGAATTGAAGGGATCGTTGGATCACTCGTCCATGATGGCGAGCGAAGGCCCCGTTGACAACGACTGACGCATTCCTTCGAGATCCGGCGAGCCCCTCGCGGAATCCGGGGATCGGATCCCTGAGATCGGGTCCCTGAGATGGCGGTCGTCGCTTCGTTCGCTTGCGTGCGGCAGAATCAGCGTGATGTCATCGTTCGATGCAGTCGTCGTCGGTTCCGGCCCCAACGGCCTCGCCGCTGCCGTGGAGCTGACGAACGCAGGACTCCGGGCACTCGTGGTGGAGGGCGCCTCCGCGATTGGTGGGGGAACCCGCTCCGAGGAACTGACCCTTCCCGGTTTCGTTCACGACGTGTGCTCGGCGATGCACCCGCTCGGCGTTGCCTCACCCTTCTTTCGTGAGAACGGCATCGCAGGATGGATCCAACCGGACATACCCGCAACCCATCCGCTTCCAGGCGGGCGCGTCGTTGCTCTTCGTCGCAGTCTCGACGAGACCGCCGCTGGCTTGGGGGCTGACCAGCAACGGTATCGGCGTGTCATCGGCGGACTTGTCGACCGTGCCGACGACCTCGCACAGGCTGTTCTCGGACCGCTTTCGGTCATACCGCAGTACCCCGTGACACTCGCGAGGTTCGGGCTTCCAGGGCTCGCGCCCGCATCGGTCATGTCGTCGGGGCTCAGAGGCGAGGAGGCCAAGGCGCTCCTCGCTGGTCTCGCTGCGCACGCCATTGCCCCATTCACCGCTCCCTTCACGGGGGCCGTGGCGCAGATGTTCGCAGTCGCTGCCCATGCGTGGGGTTGGCCGCTGGTGGAGGGAGGCTCGCAGCGGATCGCCGACCAGATGGCGGCCATCATCGTCGGTGGGGGCGGCGTGATCGAGACCGGTCGGTTGGTTGCATCGATCGATGAGCTCCCGCCCGCCCGCATTGCCCTCCTCGACGTGATGCCACCGGCTGCTCTGCGAATCGGTGGATCGCATATCGATCCCGTCGCCCGCAAGCGCCTCCGGAGGTGGTCGAACGGCCCTGGGGTTTTCAAGGTCGACTGGGCTCTCGATGGGCCGATCCCATGGTCAGACGATGCGAGCGGTCGGTCTGGGACAGTCCATGTCGGTGGGACGTACGAGGAGATCGCTTCGTCCGAATCCTCCGTCCACCAAGGTCACCACCCCGACCGTCCGTTTGTGATCGTGACGCAGCAGTCCCTCTTTGATCCGTCCAGGGCACCGGCGGGGAGGCAGACCGGCTGGGGCTACTGCCATGTCCCTGCTGGATCGCAGGTCGACATGACGGATGCCATCGAGAGACAGATCGAGCGATTTGCCCCAGGTTTCCGGGACCGGATCCTTGCCCGGCACACGATGGGCCCTGCCGCATACGAGTCGCACAACCCCAACTACGTCGCAGGTGACATCGCAGGCGGCTCCTTTTCCCTACGCCGCACCCTCCAATTCGGGACGTCGAAGCCCTATCGCATTGGCGAGGGCCTCTACCTGTGCTCGTCCGCAACACCACCGGGTGCCGGCGTCCATGGCATGTCCGGTTATCACGCGGCACGAGCCGCCCTGGCCGGAGTCGTTGGCCCACCGTCCCAGCCCTGATCGTTCAGTCCGTTGGCAAGGCGTTCCGAGGGTGACGGCATCGCAAACGCGAGGAGGCCCCGAAAGATCCGGGGCCCCCTCGTCTCCGTCAGGTAGCGCTCAGTGGTCGGAGCGTCCCTCCTGGCCTGCAGATGATCCGCCACCGGTGACCTTCGCCGGTGTGCCGTACTTCGCCCACCATTGCTTGGCAGCGTCGATACCCCCAACACCGAATGCGACGGCCAGGGCGATGCCCATGGCAGCGAAGACGATCTTGACGATGTCCTCGGCAAACGTGATGTCGAGGATGTCGAACGCGAACAGCAAGCCGAACAGGACGATGCCGATATGGATCAGCCACGTCAGCCACGGGACACCCTTTGCCTGGGCAAACGGGCGCACGAGATCCGCTGTCCAACTTGCGACGGCAGCTGCGATGATCACGACAACGGCCGCGAGCAGCAATAGCGGGAGCCATGCAAGCAAGCGGACGAGGAGATCCTCGATCGTGTCGAGCTGGAGGATCCGAACCACGACGAGCCAGAGCGCCACCATCAGGTAGGCATAGACGATGGTCGCGGTGATCGACGCTGCGGTCTGTCCGGATGGTTCCAACGCCCGAGTGATTCCCGACCGGTCCCATACACCCTTCATCCAATTCGCTCCGAGGAACTTCTGGATGATCGTGCGAACCCAACGCAGCACCCATCGACCGACGATCAACACCACGAGCGCAATGGCAATCAGAACGATCCATTCGGCGAGTGTTTCGCCAAGCGTCCTGAGTTCCTCCAAGAGTCTGTCCCAAAATGACATGGAAACTCCTTCCTTTTGTATCCCGGCCACCATACCGGCGGGACTCACAGCAGCCCAACAAGTACCGATCCCAGTAGCGTGGTGGGATGCTCGATATCACAGCCGTCCGTTCGAACTTTCCCGCCCTTGCCCGCACGGTTGGCAGTTCGCCTGCGGCCTACCTCGACGGACCAGGAGGAACCCAGGCACACGCGTCGGTGATCGAAGCGATGACAGGGTTCATGGAGCGCGGGGGGAGCAATTTGCACGGATCGTTCGCATCTTCGGCCGAAACCGATGCCGTTCTCGACGGGGCGAGATCGGCTGTCGCCGATCTATTTGGTGCCACGCCTGGCGAGATCGCATTCGGTCAGAACATGACCTCGATCACCTACTCGGTCTCCCGAGCCATTGCACGGACGTGGGGACCGGGGGACAACGTCGTCGTCACCCGCCTCGATCACGACGCCAACGTCGCGCCATGGATGCAAGCGGCGGCAGATCGCGGCGCCGAGGTCAGATTCGTCGATTTCGAGCCTGGCGAGGGGTGTCGGCTGGACGTTGAATCCCTCGAGTCCCTCGTGGATTCCCGCACCCGCCTCGTCGCCTGCACACTTGCATCCAATGCGGTGGGAACGATCACTCCGATCGACCAGATCGTCGACATCTCACACGCTGCTGGTGCCTTGACCTATGTGGACGCCGTTCATTTCACGCCCCACGGCCTCGTGGACGTCGTTCGAGCGGGAACAGACTTCCTCGTAGCGTCTGCCTACAAGTGGTTCGGTCCGCACACCGGCTGTCTCTACGGAAGACACGACCTGTTGGGTTCCCTCCAGCCGTACAAGCTTCGGCCAGCCTCCGATACCACTCCCGATCGATGGGAGACCGGAACCCAGGCGTTCGAGTCGTTGGCAGGCGTGACCGCCGCAGTCGATTACATCGCATCACTCGGGAAGGGGGCTACGCGACGTGAACGCATCGTCTCTGCATACGGTGCGATCCGCGAGTACGAGGCTCAGCTCTCCGACCGCTTCCTCGCCCGCATCGCGGAAACACCGGGAGTGACCCTCTTCGGCCAACCGACGCCCACCGGGCGGACGCCGACGTTTGCCATCGATGTCGACGGCCGTACGCCCGGTGACGTCGCGGCGATCCTTGGTGAAGCGGGGTGCTTCGTATGGTCGGGCGACTACTACGCATACGAGGTGATGCGGAAGCTCAACCGACCAGAGGGCCTCGTACGGATCGGGTTCGTGCACTACAACACCATCGACGAGGTCGACCGCGTTGTCGACCTGATCCAGGATCTCGCCTGACATAGCACTCGGGGCATCGACGAGCACGACGCCAGCGATTTCCGAGGTCCGGACCCACGCGACGCTCCTAGGCTATGGCGTGGAAACCCCTCTCCGAAAGGGCCGCTACCCGATGCGCCTTGCCTTCGTCGTCAACGACATTTCAACCGAGGAAGCTGGGTATACCACCACGCGCCTCGGCGTGGCCGCGGTGAACCGCGGTTGGGAACCGTGGGTCATCAGCGTCGGAAATCTCGAGTACGACCCCGATGAGCGTGTTCGCGCCGTCGCCCGTCGGGTTCCCAAGACGCGGTACAAGGAGGGGAAGGCCTACCTCGCAGACCTCCAGGGCGCCAAGGCGATCTCGGAACGCATCACGGTCGATGACCTCGACGTGCTGATGCTCAGGAACGACCCGTCAACGGAGAAGGGACGTCGCGACTGGGCAAAGTCGGCCGCCATCGACTTCGGACGCGTTGCGATGCGCAATGGCGTGATCGTTGTGAACGATCCGAACGGGCTCGCCAAAGCACAGAACAAGATGTATTTCCAGACTTTCCCCGAGGAGGTTCGCCCGCTCACCCTCATCACCAGGGATCGCGCCCAGATCAAGTCCTTCGTCAAGGATCGCGGGAAATGCGTCCTCAAGCCACTCCAGGGGTCGGGCGGCGAGGGTGTGTTCCTGGTCCGCAATGACGACGTTGCAAACCTCAACCAGATCATCGATGCCGTGACGAGGGACGGGTACGTGATCGCCCAGGAGTACCTCGAGAAGGCAGAGGAGGGCGACACGAGGCTCTTCCTCATGAACGGGCTCCCTCTTCGCCATCGCGGACGGTACGCCGCGTTCCGAAGGATTCGACGTGGCGGTGACATGCGATCCAACATCCACGCAGGGGGGAGCCTTGCCAAGGCCGACTTGGACGACGATGCCTTCGCGCTCGCCGAGATGGTACGGCCGAAGCTCGTCCAGGACGGCATGTTCCTCGTCGGCCTCGACATCGTCGGCAACAAGCTGATGGAGATCAATGTGTTCAGCCCTGGCGGCCTCGGATCCGCCCAACGCTTCGAGGGTGTGAACTTCAACGAGGCCGTGCTGGACTCCCTCGAGCGCAAGGTGCAGTACATGGGCTACTACGAACGAAAGTTCGACAACCGGGAGATGGCAACCCTATGACCGAACCCGCATGGCAGATCGTCACAGGAGATGGGCCGATCATCGCAACGGCGATCCACGCAGGACACAGCCTCCGCCCCGAGGTGGCCGAGCTGACGGCCCTCGCTGACGACGAGCGACTCCGCGAAGAGGATCCGTTCACCGACCGGTGGGTCGGTAACGGTGACGCTTCGATCGTGGTCGATCGGTCACGGTTCGAGGTCGACCTCAACCGTGCAAGGGACATTTCCGTCTATCAGAAGCCCGACGACGCGTGGGGTCTCGACCTGTGGACGTCCCCGCCGAGCGCAGAACTGGTCGCCGCATCCCTCGATGTCTACGACGAGTTCTACCGCGACCTCGCTGTGATGTGTGACGCGGCAGCCGCAGCGAACGATCGGTTCGTGGTCTTCGACCTTCATAGCTACAACCACCGCCGTCGTGGAGCCGACGCACCCGTCGATGACCCCGAGGCGAATCCTGAGATCAATGTTGGCACGGGAACGGTGGATCGAGCGCTGTGGGGTACGGTCGTTGATGCATTCTCGGAGGGAATGCGTGAGCATCCCTTCGACGGGGGTTACCTCGACGTGCGCGAGAACGTACGTTTCAAGGGTGGGTTCATGTCACGCTGGATCAACGAGCGATATGCGGGTCGTGGGTGCGCCCTTGCGATCGAGATGAAGAAGATCTACATGGATGAGTGGACAGGGGAGCCCTACGAGTCGATGATCGCCGGTATCGGGGATGCGCTCCATGTCGCCTTCGGTGCCGTACGAGCTGAACTCGACCAGTGATCACACGTGCTCGGCGAGGCCGAGGAGGTCCGGGGAGCGCCTGAGGTCCTCGAGGCGATAGAACGTGTCCGGGTCGTCGAGATAGGCAGGGCGCAGCGGCGGCGGCTTGAGGAGGCCCCTTCGCTGGAGCTCCTCTATGACGGCGGTATGTTCCACCGAGATCTTGCCGACGAGGAGCGTGTCGAGCCGACCGCCGTCTGCGAGGTAGTCGACCACCTTCTTCAGACCCCGCAAGTAGACCGCATCCTTGACGAGGCCCCCACCGCGATGGACGCGAGTTGTGATCTGGAACGCTGTTCTCGGGAGGAAGTGGTTGTCTTCCTTGAGAACCCGGTAGGTATCCATGAACTCCGCGCCGTCGATGATCGACTCCGCGGCGATCACCCTTCCCGCAAGGGTCCGAAGTCGCCCAGGCGTGAGGCCACCAACCAGATGCTCGGCGAGCACCGCGAATCCCTCCTGGAGCTCGTCATGACCGGCGAGGCCGGTCGATAGCAGCCGAAGGGGCTGCACCGAACCATTCCAGAAGGTCACCACGTGCGTCCCCACCTCGTGTTGGATGAGGGCATTCACGCGGTCGGACGGAACCCGCACCGAGGCGCCGACGAGGACGTGGCCATCGCTCACCATGAGTGACGTCAAATCGTCCCGCACCGTGACCGTGGCCTTCATTTCGGGCATCATCGCCCGGTAGTGCTCGAGTTCCGCTTCCGCCCGTCGCGCCACCTCCTGGGCGGGCACCGGCTTCTTCGGCCGGGTGTCCCGCTCATGGCCGAGCTTGGCGAGGAGGTCGGTGGCGCTCGTAAGCGTGGACTGGTCGACCGTGCCGTACAGGGCGATACCGGAGTGGAGGAACCGCGGTGTGTTGCGGTCGGAGAGCAGGTCGAGCTTCAGGGACAGCTCACGCTGTTTCTCCCTGAAGAGGGATTCGAGTGTTGGGTCCTCCACCCGTTCAACCGGTGTGGCGTACAGCCTCCGCTTCAGAATGGTCGCGTCGACGTCGAGGGGTCGATATTCGAAGCGAGGAGCTCGCCCGCCCTTGTTCTTGGTGAACCTTCGGTACTCCTGTTCCGTGTTCACAGGGGTGACAAGGAGCAGAAGATCGAACGAAGATGCGATGTCGGACAATTGGTGGTCCGCCGTACGCGCAGCCTTCACGAAGGCCCGACGGCCGAGTGCCTGGTAGTGGCGGGGCCGTTGGGTTGTCTGCCTTCGTGCAAACTCGAAGGCGGTTCGTTGCATCGTACGGGAGAGTTGTCGATGCAGGCTGCGCGCCACCGCCGGATACTCCGTTCCCGTCTCGCTGTCCTCGTGGATCGGCCGCATTCCGACGCCGAGCCACCGGATCGGCGAGTCCGTGGCGCCGACCTTCGGGTTGATACGCCGGAGACCCGGAGGCGCGGTGCGACCGAAATCGAATGTGACCTCCGCCTTCTTCCCGAGGATGCTGATGTTCCTGAGATTTGCTTCGAGCGCGCGGACGGCCGGTGCGCCCGCGTCGGCTTTGGCGACAGCGATCGAGAAGCGGGGCTGGTCGACTCCATTGTCCGACTGCTCGGCGGGATCGCCCTCTTCTGCCCAAAGCTCGATGATGCCAAAGGCACCGAAGACCGCAACCATGTCTTCAGCGATGCCAGAGATGAGGCTGGACACCTGGGCACGGTGCGTCGTGCCTCGCGGTGCCACGAGGTACGACGCCTCGCCACGCACGAAGCGTGTGAGGTCGACGGTTTGGCCACGGCGGGGTCGATGAACGACGAGAAACGGGAGCTGTCGGTCGATGTTCAGCCTGCCCCCTGCGGGGAGGGTCCGACGCACGCGATGGTTCGCGGCAAGGCGCTTGCGAACGGACTGGATCAAGGCGTCATCGAACGGTCGTGGTGTGGTCGCCATGGCACTCTCATGTCGGAGGATTGACTCCAAGCTAGCGGTGGCTCGCGTGTCAGACGGCAGACGACCGGGAGTTGCGATTCGTCAGGACTCGCCGAGCTGCATCTCGAGCACCGCTATTGCGCCTTCCATTGCTTCCTTGAGGATCTCCGCGCCGGAAGCCACATCGGCCGATTCGAGGATGCGCTGCTGATCGAGCTCCTGGATCGGAACCATGTGAGCGAGTTCGTAGAGCGCGACTGCAAGGTCATCCGACACGGTGGGCAGGGTCAGCCCGACATCCGAACCGAGCTCGGATGCATGGGCGAGCAGCGTCGTGAGGAGTCCCATGCATTCTGCCACCAGCGAATCGGCAGATCCTCCCGCCGCTGGCATGGGGAGCCTCTCCACGATCGCGAGCGGGTACGGGTCGTCTTCGAGCCACTGATCGACCCTGAGGCGGTCGGTCCCGACGGTGACGATCATCACCGATCCGTCCTCGAGGTCGGTCGACCCCACCAACTTCACAACGGAACCCGTGGAGAAGTGCTCTCCGCCCCCTGCTTCAGCAATTCCACGCTCGATGAGCACGATGCCGAACTCGCCGTCCCCCTCGAGCAGTGAGTCATGCAAGGCGAGATATCGCTCTTCGAACAGGCGAAGCGGGATGACGCTACCGGGGAAAGCGACCAATCCGAGCGGGAACATGGGGAGGGTTTCCATCGATCTCCTGTTCGACACCGAGCATACGGCGCGGATGCAGTCCCGGGATGAGGAGCGTCACGAGGCCTTCGATGGCTCCGTATCGTTCCGGAGGTGCAGCGAATCTTGCATCTCGTCGCCCCTCTCCTTCTCGTTGTCACTGCGTGCACCAACGGCGCAGCGCCGCAGACGACCGTCGACGACACGACGACGACCGTGGCTCCGCCCCCTGGCACCATGGCCATCACCTCAGGATCTGGTGACGTCGCGATTGTCGATGTATCGGGTATCGAGCTTCTTCGCAGATCTGCCGCTGACGGCAATCGTTTCAGCCAACCCGTGTGGCTCGACGCCGCAACGATTGTCACATCGGTAGCCGCCGGTACGTCTCATCGAGTGATGGCGATGGATTCCGTGGCCGGTTCGACCATATGGGAGGCCGAGCTCCCCACGCCTTCGTTCTTCATGCTGCCTTCACCACCCGGTGGTAGGTACGCGACGACGTCGTTGCGCAACAACAGCTCTGGGACAGGGCTCGTCGCTGAGCTGATCGACACCTTCGGGGACGTGACGCTTCTGTCCGAGGAATCGCCGTTCTACGCGTCGTGGTCGCCCGACGGGCTGCAACTCGCAATCCATGCAAGCGCAGACCACCTCGACATTCGATCGAGCGACGGCACGGTCACGGTCGCCCGACCGACGGGAATATTCCAGACCCCGTCATGGATCGATGAGGGTTTGGTCACGATGAGGAGTACCGCAGGGGGGCAAACGCTCTCCATCTGGAACGGAATCGAGTTCCGCGACATCGGTCTGGTCGATGGCCCCGTTCGGTTCGTCGCCTCCGATCGGTTCATAGCGCTGCAATCGGTGCCGTCGGAGAGTGGTGCCGTGGAGGCTGCCGTCAGGACTCAGACGACTCCGTCGCTCCCAGCCGGCCGTTTGGTCGTGATCGACCTGCAATCAGGCTCCACGACCTCGATCACCGGCGAACTCACCCCGATGTTCCAATGGGATCCGGGGGGCACGAAGCTGCTCTTCGCCACGTATGAGGACGAATCCTCCCTCGACTTCGGATGGCATGTCTGGCAGGGCGGGTCGATCGCCGATCTCGGGATCCACGAGATCCAGGAGGACTGGTTCCGCACGGTTGCCCCATTCTTCGACCAGTACGCGCAAGCCGTGTCCCTCTGGTCTGGTGATGGCTCTCGGTTCGCCGTCCCTGCAGTCATTGATGGTGAGAATGTGGTTGTCATCCAGACAGTCGCGGGCGGAGCGCCCGTCGTCATAGGGGACGCCACGTGGGTTGCGTTCGCTCCCTGACCACGACACCCTGGCGTGAATGCGGCTCCTCCCGCCATGACGCGATAATCGGTTGGTGCAGGTCCCAGCAACAATCTTCTACGGCGGGCGATCGGGCGCTCCGGTCGCCCTCGTGGCGGCGACCGCAGCAACGACGCTCATGTTCTCGGCGACACCGTTTCTCCTCGCCCCGATCGCCGAGAGATACGGGGTATCAGAGGGTCTCGCAGGTGCGGTGTCGATCGCCCAGGTCGGCGCATTCGCCGTAGCCAACTTCGTCATGCCGAGACTCGTGCGACCAAGTGGCCGGATCCTCCGGGTCGCTGCCGCGGTACTGCTGGTGTTCAACCTTCTCAGCATGGCCCCGAGTGTCTTCGGCATTCTCGTGGGATTCCGCCTTGTTGCAGGTGCGGCGGCTGGCACCATGGCCTGGTTGGCCTGGACAAGCGCGATGAAGCGATCAGGTTCGATGTCGTCGATCGCCGCCACGGGTCCCGTTGTTGCCCTCGTCGCGGCCCCCGTCCTGTCCGTGCTCGCGTCGTTCGGAGATCGATCCGTGTATGCCTTCCTTGCATTGGCTGTGATACCGGCAACCCTTCTGATCGCCCCGGTGTCAGGAAAGCGAAGGACCAGGGGAGTGATCTCCCGATCGCGGTCGAACCGCGTGCTGCTCGCTTCGCTGGCTGCCATGACCTTCTTCGGGTCCGCGTTGTTCATCAATCAGGCGATCGTGGCGCGTGATGTCCACAATCTGTCGGCCTTCGCGTCGTCGATTGCCTTCAGTCTCAACGCGGCGGGTGGGCTCGTCGGTGCAAGGCTTTCGACTCGCCACCGCCACCCCGGTTGGTTCCTTGCCTCGATCGGTCCGGCAGCGCTGCTGACCGTCGTGGCGCCGGTGCCCTTCTTCTACCTCGGGATGTGTTGGTGGGGGTTCGCCTTCTGGATGGGTGTCCCCGGCGTGCTCCAGATGCTGTCCGATCGTTCGCTCGAACCGAGCGAACGAGCGGGAGATGGTCAGGGACTCATGGCGCTTGGACGCGCCAGCGGTCCCGCACTCGGCGGCTTCTACATCGACGCAGGTGCATTGACCGCTCTTGCATGGACCTCGGCGATCGGCCTCACACTCTCGGGGGCGTCGGTCGTTGGCGTCAAGGAGGGGAGGGACCGCCTCCCGCCCACCGACCCCAGGACGGTCGACACGATGGAGGGTTGATCGAAGGACGCCAACCCCAGGCGCCTTGCAGTCAACGCCGTTCACGCATCCAGAGGGTCTCGCAACACGGGGCATGTCATGCAGTGTCCGCCACCCCTGCCGCGACCGAGCTCCGATCCCTCGATCTCGAGCACCGTGATGCCTGCATTCCGAAGCTGCTCGTTCGTGTATTCGTTGCGGTTGTATGCGACGACCACGCCAGGTTCGAGAGCAACAACGTTGTTTCCGTCATCCCATTGCTCCCTCGCCTGTTCGAAGGAATTCCCACCGGTCGAAATCACGCGCAGATCGGGCAGATCGAGGGCTTCCCTGATGACATCGATCCAGCTCCCGTCCTCGATCACGATGTGGACCCCGTCGTCGCCCGGGTAGTAGCTGATCGGCCTGATCGCATCGATGGCGGGTTGATACACGGTGACAACATCACGGTCACAGAACGTGAACACCGTGTCGAGGTGCATGCTGGCTCGTTCCCGCGGCATCTTCGCTGCGATCACCCGCGTCGCTGCACCGTGATCGAAAAGCGATTGGGCGAGTTGACCGACCGCCTGATAGGTGGTTCGTTCGCCCATGCCTACGAGCACGATTCCGTCGCCCACCGGCATGACGTCGCCCCCCTCGAGCATGGCGCTTCCCCTGCTGACATCTGGTGGATCGCCCCACCAGATCGTGAAGTCCCCACCGGCGAACGACGGATGGAAACGGTAGATCGCAGCCATGTTCAGCGTTTCCTTGCGACGCGCCGTGAAGTACATCGGGTTGAGCGTCACACCGCCGTAGATCCAGCAGCTCGAGTCCCGCGTGAAGAGCTGGTTCGGAAGTGGAGGAAGAACGAATTCGTTCTCACCGTACGCCTTCGAAGCCCACACACGGAAGTCGCCGGGAAGTTCACCGACGGTGACGCCGCCGATGAGATGCGTCACGAGGGTTGCAGGGTCCAGCTCGTCCATCCATGACCGCATCTCGCGGACGGGCAGGACACCGACCTCATCCGGGACGAGTCTGCGGTCGAGGAGGTAGGCCCTGCCGGCGGGATTGTCGACCACCGCTTCGAGAAGCGTGTTGACCTCCATGACATCGACACCGTGATCGTCCTGCATCAGGGACACGAAGGCGTCATGTTCCTCCCGCGCGCGCTTGGCCCATGGCACCTCTTCGAAGAGCAGCTCCCTGCTGTTGGCAGGGGTGAGGCGTCGCATCTCGAGGCCGGGCCGATGGACGATGACCTTCCGGAGCTTCCCGACTTCAGAATGGACGCCGAATTCCGACATGAGGCCCCTCCTGGCTCGTGCGCCGGGCGGCGCCGTGTGAGTCTACCGGTTGCCCCTCTGTGGGGCGTTTGGCCGTGTGGACCGATGCCGGAGCGCGGTTGGACATCCTCGGGCGCCCGACGATCGACCGGTACAGCGTCGTCTACCATTGGAGGACACAATGGAGGACGACATGGGTCTACGGGGCAAGCTGAAGACAGGTGCCGGTGGCGCATTGGTGGCCCTCGGCGCTCGATTCAATCCGATCACCGGCGATCCCTCGTCCCCGCTCAAGACGATGGCGCTGTTCGATGCCTTCGGTCCTTCGCTCATGCCGCGAGCCTCGCTGCATCAAGGGGTTGCGGGCGGTGCGGCCGTTCTTGCAGCGGAGGTGGTTGGGAAGGGTCTCGACGCTGCGATTCGGCGCCAGGTTCCCGAGAGTTCTCCGTTCATTGCACGGCTCGGTGCGAGGGCGATAGCGACCGGTATCGGTTTCGGCCTCACCAAGATTCCCCATCAAGTCGACGAGCCGACATCCGTTGCGTCCATTCGAACGGTTGGCAGGCTGACGATGGCAGGGGCCATCGGAGGTATGGTGCACGAGACCGGTCTCGAGGTCGGCCGGAAGTATCCTGCTTCTGGACCGATACGCCCGACCGTGGTCGGCCTGACAGCGTTCGCTGGTGCCATGGTGTACTCGCGAACCCTTCTCAAGAAGCGCCAATCGATCATCCAGCGGTGGTCTGATAAGGACAAGCCCGCGAATCTCCCGACCTCGGTCGCGATCGGTCTCGGTGTCGCAGGATTCGGTCGACTCGTCGGTCAGGGATTCATGGCCTCGAGGGGGGCATCGGTCGACTTCTTCGGGCACGATCCGGCACGTCAGGCCATAGGTCGTCTGGCAAATACGGCGATATGGGCTGGTGGCCTCGCCGCCCTCTATACGGGTGGTGTTGGCTACATCGCGAAAGCGAACGAGAAGATCGAACCGGCCTACAGCACACCCCCAGACAGCCCATACGTTTCCGGCGGTCCCAACAGCATTTCTCCATTTGAGGAACTCGGTCTCCAGGGCCGCAGGTTCGTCACGGATGTGGTGACTCCTGAACTCATCGAGAGCACCCTCGGAGAGAAGGCTGTCGCCCATCCGATCCGTGCCTACATCGGATACAACAGCGAACCGCTCTATCCCACGGGTCGGTCTGAGATGGCGCTCGATGAGCTGGACCGGCTCGGCGCTTTCGACCGCAAGTACCTCCTGCTGTTCTCCCCGACGGGGACCGGCTGGGTCGATCAGACCATGATCGAGTCGGCTGAGATCCTGTCTCGAGGCGACATTGCAACGTGCTGCATCCAGTACGGCCGCTCACCGAGCTTCCTCGCAGTCCAGAAGGTGGCCCTGGGACGCCAGCAGTTCCGATTGCTCCTGTGGGGCGTCAAGCAGCGGCTCGCTGCGATCCCTCCCGAGGATCGACCCACCGTTCTGGTCTTCGGCGAGAGCCTGGGCGCGTGGTCGTCCTCTGACGTTGTCATGGACAAAGGCATCGAAGGCTTCGACCACTACGGCATCGACCGCGCCCTGTGGTTCGGGCTTCCCGGCCTGGCCGCGTGGTCCAAGCGGGGCCTTCGCGACGGCAGGAGCGATCTCGTACCTCCTGGGACGGTCAGGGCCTTCGATCGATACGAGCAGCTGGCGGCGCTCACCGAGGAAGAGCGAGATCGACTCAGGGCCGTGATCCTCGATCATGACAATGATCCCATCGCGCAGATCTCGTTCCGTCTGGCCGTGAAGCATCCCGAGTGGCTTGACCCCAAGCTCCCGAGGGGGCGGAATGTGCCTGAGACCATGGAGTGGGTTCCCCTGCTCACATTCGTCCAGGTCGCCGTCGATGCCATGAATGCCATGCGCGTCGTTCCGGGCGAGTTCAAGAGCTTCGGTCACGACTATCGCGGGGACACAGCTGAATTCGTCCATGCGGCCTACCACCTCGATCCGGTGTCAGATGAGCAGATGCGCAAGGTGGGGGAGGTGCTCACGCAACTGGAGCTCGAACGTGGTGAGCGGATCAAGGCAGCGAAGGAAGAAAGCGCCAAGGATGCGGACGGTGCTCGCAAGACCCGAGGTCCGAAGTACCTGCGTGACCGGAAGCCAGGCGACCCCAAAACCGACCCGATCATCGCGACGCCAGGTGATGCCGCGGGCGACTATCAGTGAGGCAGACGATTGACGACTCCTGACGGGGCGTGTCGGTTCCGTCCGCGCCCAGGTCCCATCGACGAGCAGACGACACCGGTGTGCATCGTGGCGGTTCCGTGAGCGACGCGCGATCTTCAGATCCTCTCGAACGCCTGGCCGCTGTTGCCGGAGTCGCACCGGCGTGGGTGGATGCATGGAATCAACCGCAGGTCGTTTCCCAGGACGACCTGCGTGCGGTCCTCGAGGCCCTGACGGGGCGCTCGCTGACGTCTCCCTTCGAAGTCGAAGAGGCGATCGACGATTCCGTTGCCGATGCTCCGGCAATTGAACCTGTCCTCGTCGCTTGGGACGGCAATCTTGCTGATGTCCCCGTTCGCGGTGGGTGCTCGTCAGCAGTGATCGTGCTCGAGGATGGCACGGTCCTTCCAACGAGGGTCGATCACGGGACGATACGGATCGAAGGCGAACTCCCCATCGGCTATCACCGGCTCGAGGTCGACGGCGGCCGCACCGGGTCCCACATTCTCTCGGCGCCGACGGCAGCGCACCCGACGCCCACCGGGGCGCTGGGTCTCATCAGCCCCACATATTCGCTGAGGACATCGGGAACCGATGGTGGCATCGGTACGGTCAGGGACCTGCGTGTCCTCGCCGACCTGTGCGATCATGCCGGCGTGTCCGTCGTTGGGACACTGCCGCTGCTCGCTGCCTTCGATGACCAACCCTCGCCGTACGCCCCGGCATCCCGGAGGGCGTGGAACGAGGTCTTCGCTGATCTGGAGGCGCTTCCCGGTTGGACATCCGCGCCGGTGACTGCCGCATCGGACCCCGATTGGGTCGACTACGACCTCGCCGGTGCCTCCATTCGCGCGGAGCTTGCCCGATACGCCGCCCATGTCGACGTCACCCCGGCACTCCGGGCCCGTGTTGACGACTACCTCGCTCGAGAACCGGAGATGCGACGCTACGCCGCCTTCCGTGCGATGGCCGACATCAACGGTCGGAACTGGCGTGCATGGGGGTCAGACGTGACGCCATCGCCGGATCGTGTCTCCTATCACGAGACCGTGCAGTGGGTGATGGACTCGCAGCTACGCGAACTGTCACGCGATCTTGCCGAGCGCGGGCAGTATCTCTATGTCGATTTGCCGATCGGATGCCACCCCGATGGTTTCGACATCTGGGACAACCCTGACCTCTTTGCCCCTGCGTCCCTTGGCGCTCCTCCTGACACGCTGTTCGTGGGAGGGCAGGACTGGGGACTCCCTGCGTCCATCCCGCGCCAATCCAGGGCCGAGGGCCATGCCAACTTCCGGAAGGCGATCCGCAAGCAGTTGTCGATCGCGGGACTCCTCCGCATCGACCATGTCATGGGTATTCATCGGACGTGGTGGGTTCCTCATGGACGTGGCGCAACACAGGGCGCCTACGTGATGCAGCCGACGGATGAGATGTTCGCCATCATCTGCATCGAATCCATCCGTGCACGCGCGGGTGTCGTTGGCGAGAATCTTGGGACCGTCCCACCGGAGATCCGTCAGGGCCTGAAGGAGCACAAGCTGCTCGGGATGGCGATGGCGATGGACGGTGTCTCCAAACCAGCCTCCACCGACCTCGTCGCCCTTTCGAGCCACGACACTCCTGCTTTCGCCGCATGGTGGAAGGGATTGGACATCGACGATCTCGAGGACCTCGGTGTCTTTGATGAGGAGCGATCCGCCGCGGAGCGGCGCATCAGGGCCGAGACGATCGATCAGCTGCGGGACACGATGGGAACCGACGGTCCCGTCGAGACGCGTGATGCGCTGATGGCCTGGATGTCGGGCACGGACGCTGCGGTCGCCCTCATCAACCTCGACGACCTCCTCATGGAGGAGCGACGGCAGAACATCCCTGGGACGGACTGGGAACGACCGAACTGGAGGCTGCGCCACGAGCGAAAGGTGGATCAGCTGGACACCGATGCGGCCTTCGTTTCCCTCCTGTCGGAGTTTGCCTCGTTGCGCCCGTGACGGGTCAAGACGTGGGCAGCGCCGCTGCACCCGATACACTTGAACCGCTTTCGCTCCCCAAGGACTTTCACTGTGACCGGAATGATGACGCGCTCCGAACTCGAGGCTGCCCTGTTGCGGGCTGCCAGTAATTACTCGTGGACATGGGATCGCCACACCCAGGCTCTCTTCGCCAAATTCCCAAGGGCGACGGCGGGACTCCACCCGAAGCAGCGGGTCCTCGCCTTCACGGACGCTGATTACGACGGATACCTCGCCGACAGAGAATTCATCGCAGAAGCTGCGGCGGCGGCGGAACGGGTCCAGGACCCTGACCGATCTCCGACTGCCGAGATTGCGTACTTCTCACCTGAGTTCGGCGTTTCCGAGAAGCTCCCCCAATATTCGGGCGGGCTCGGTGTACTCGCTGGCGACCACCTCAAAGCAGCAAGCGACCTCGGCCTGCCGCTCGTTGCCGTCGGTCTGTTCTATCGCGACGGGTTCTTCCACCAGTCCATCAGCGGTGAGCGCCAACGTGAGCACTACGAACGTGTCGATCCCATTTCGCTCGGGCTCGAACAGATGCCGGTGATCGTCGACATCACCATGGACGATCGCATCGTCAAGGCCAGGGTGTGGAGAGCAGACATCGGCCGGACCAAGCTCTATCTGTTGGACACCGACCTCGAGCTGAATGACGAGCGCGGCAAGAAGGTCTCGGATCGGCTCTACAGCGGCGACCGTGAGCACCGGATCCGTCAGGAACTCCTGATGGGGGTTGGTGGCGTTCGTGCACTTCGACAACTCGGATACGACCCCCAGGTGTTCCACCTCAACGAGGGCCATGCAGGGTTTCTGGCGCTCGAGCTCATCGGGGAAGAGGTCGACCGCGGTCTCTCGCTCGGTGAGGCCCTCGATGCGGTTCGCCCGAGAATCGTCTTCACCACCCATACACCCGTGCCAGCGGGTATCGACCGGTTCGCACACGACCTCATGGAGCGTTATCTCGGTGTTTGGTCCGAGCGATATGGGGTCTCAATCGATGAACTCCTCAATCTTGCCCACATGCCGGGTGAGGACGATGTGTTCAACATGGCGGCGTTCTGCCTCAACGTCTCGAGCAGAGCGAACGGTGTCTCCGCCCTCCACGGTGCAGTGAGCAGGGAGATGTTTGCCGATGTTCCGGGCGGCGACGAGATCACCTCGGTGACGAACGGTGTCCACGCCAAGACGTGGGTTGCCAATGGCCTGCAAGCCGAGTTCGAGCGCGTCATGGGACCTGATTGGAATCTGGCTCCTGCGGAGAGGTGGAATGCTGTCGACCAGCTCGACAATGACCACCTCCGCGAACTGAGAACCATGGGGAGACGACGCCTCATCGATATGGTGAATCAACGATTCGGTCCACGCCACGCTCTCAGGGACGATGTCCTGACGATCGGGTTCGCCCGAAGGTTCGCCACCTACAAGCGTGCCGACCTCCTGTTGCGCGACGCCGAGGCGGTTGCCGATCTCCTCGCCGACACCGAACGGCCCATCCAGTTCGTCTTTGCAGGAAAAGCACACCCCGCAGATGATCCCGGCAAGGAAGTGCTCCATCGTGTCGTGTCCTTCGCGAATTCGGATGCCTCACAGGGTCGATTCGTGTTCATACCCGACTACCAGATGGCCGTCGCGCGGAGGATGTATGCAGGTTGCGATGTGTGGCTGAACAACCCCGTCCGACCGAACGAGGCGTGTGGAACGTCAGGTGAGAAGTCGGCACTCAACGGTGGCCTGAACTTCTCCGTGCTCGATGGATGGTGGGCAGAGTGCTTCGATGGTGAGAACGGCTGGGCGATCGAATCGTCCGAAGACCTGGACCGGGACGCTCGTGACCTCGACGAGGCCGCGACGCTCCACCGGGTTCTCCGTGACGAGATCATCCCGCTGTTCTATCAGGGCGAGGTGAGCCCGTCGGCGGCGTGGGCCGACAAGGTCAGGCACAATTGGAAGACACTCGGTCCGTTCGTGACGGCCACCCGGATGGTTGCGGAGTACGACGAGCGGCTGTACCGGCCGGGTCGGGACTCTTGACCGCATTCATCTGGCCGGGTCAGACCTACCCGCAGGGGGCGACCTTCGACGGCGATGGTACGAACTTCGCCGTGTTCGCCGAGAACGCCGAACGGGTTGAGGTGTGCCTCTTCGACGATGAGGGTTTCGAAACGAGGTTGAGGTTGCCGGAGTCGACGGCGTTCGTGCACCACGGATACGTCCCCGGCATCGGCCCTGGCCAGCGATATGGATTCCGCGTCCACGGTCCGTGGGCTCCATCCGAGGGGCATCTCTTCAATCCGGACAAGCTCCTCCTTGATCCGTATGCCAAGGCGATCGAAGGGCGGATCGACTGGTCAGACGTCGTCTTCGGGTATCAGCCCGGACACACCGACCGCCGTGATGAGCGCGACAGTGCAAGCGCCATGCCGAAATCCATCGTTATCGATCCCGCCTTCGACTGGGAGGGCGATGTGTCGCCCAAGCGACCGCTCTTCGAATCGATCATCTATGAGACGCACGTCAAAGGCCTCTCCTTCCTCCACCCGGACGTTCCCGAGGAGCTCAGGGGAACGTACGCCGGGATGGCGAGCCAGCCCATCATCGACCACCTCGTGGCCCTGGGTATCACCGCCGTGGAGCTTCAGCCGATCCACCACTTCGTCTCCGAGCACAACCTCATCGAGCGGGGGCTCACCAACTATTGGGGATACAGCTCCATCGGCTTCTTCTCCCCGCACGCCGCGTACTCGGCGTCTGGCGATCGTGGTGGCCAGGTGTCGGAGTTCAAGGGTCTGGTGAAGGCGCTTCATCGAGCGGGGATCGAGGTGATTCTCGATGTGGTCTACAACCACACAGGCGAGAGCGGTCCGCTTGGCCCAACGCTGTCATTCCGCGGCATCGACAACGCCTCGTATTACCGACTCGATCCGATGGATCGGAGTCGCTACATCGACTACACGGGGACGGGGAACTCGCTCAATGTTCGCCATCCGCAGGTCCTGAAGCTGATCATGGACAGCCTCCGGTATTGGATCGAGGACATGCATGTCGACGGATTCCGCTTCGATCTGGCTGCCGCCCTCGCTCGAGACCTCCACGATGTCGACAAGCTCGCATCCTTCTTCGACCTGATCCACCAGGACCCGATCGTGAGCGCCGTCAAGCTGATCGCAGAGCCATGGGACGTCGGAGACGGCGGGTACCAGGTCGGCAACTTCCCGAACATGTGGAGCGAATGGAACGCCGAATACCGGGATGGCGTGCGCGACTACTGGCGGGGTACGGAGTGGGCCCTCGCCGAGTTCGCCTCCCGATTCACCGGTAGCTCCGATCTCTACGGTTTCGCCGGCAGGCTTCCGCATGCCTCGATCAACTTCGCCACGGCCCACGACGGGTTCACTCTCAGGGACCTCGTGACCTACAACCAGAAGCACAACGAAGCCAACGGCGAGGGCAACCGCGACGGTGAGAGCACCAACCGATCATGGAACTCCGGCGTGGAGGGCGAGACCCAGGATCCCGTGATCGCTTCCGTTCGCAAGAGGAGGGCTCGGGCGATCCTCACCACGCTTCTCCTGTCGCAGGGCGTCCCGATGGTCCTGGGTGGTGACGAACTATGGCGAACACAGGGGGGCAACAACAACGCCTACTGCCAGGACAACGAGATTTCCTGGTACGACTGGGACGGTGCGGACGAAGGAATGCTGGCGTTCAGCTCCGAACTCATTCGCCTACGACGCGACCATCCGGTCTTTCGCAGGAGACGGTGGTTCGAGGGACGAAGCGTGCGGGGGTCGCACCATGCCGACATCGGCTGGTACAAGCCGGACGGGCAGGAGATGAACGAAGACGACTGGCAGCGAGGATATGCCAAGTCCTTGGCGGTGTACCTCAACGGAAGGGGAATCCCGACGCCGGATGCCAGAGGAGAGCGCGTCATCGATGACAGCTTCCTGATCCTGTTCAACGCCCATCACGACCGTGTACGGTTCGTGATGCCCGACGATCTTGCCGCCTTCCATTGGGAGATCGTCGTCTACTCCGCAACGGGCCTCGGCGTCGAATTGCCGATCGAGGCCCCGGAAACGGGTGAAGTCGAGGGTTGGTCCGTCGTGGTCCTCAAGCAGCGAAATGGGGTCGATCGGTGAGGGTCCTGTTTGCGGCGTCGGAGCTGGCTCCGTTGGTGACGGTCGGCGGCCTCGGTGAGGCAGGTGCCGGGCTCGTCCGTGCCCTGCGAGCCGACGGCGTGGACGTGACCGTCGTCCTTCCTGACTACGCGTCGACGAGCCTCGGAGACGAAACGATCGAGGCGTTGGATGTGCCTGCATGGGGAGGTCCTGCGTTTGCGCGGTCGGGCACGGTTCCGGGGGTCGGAACCGTCACCCTCGTCGACGTTCCCGGGATACGAAGGTCCAATCCCTACGTCGATGCCAACGGAGCGGGTTGGCCTGACAACGCGGATCGCTTCTTCGCCTTCTCCGCTGCGGTTGCAGCCATTGCGGACAAACAGCGTCCGGACATCGTTCATTGCAACGACTGGCACACGAGCCCGGTCCTCGGTCTTCTCAGGCGTGAGGTTCCCACGGTCCTGACAATCCACACCCTTGGCCATCAGGGGTGGACTTCAGGTGGTTGGCTCGATCGGCTCACGAGAAGGCCGGACCTGTTCGAGGCATACGGAGGGACCAACCCACTCGCCGGTGCCATCCAGCTTGCGGACCGGGTCATTGCCGTCAGCCCGCACTACGGCGATGAGATTCGAACGCCAGAAGGCGGTGCTGGTCTCCACGTACAGCTCGAGGCGCTCGGGGACCGTCTCGTAGGGATCAGAAACGGTATCGACAACGCTGTCTGGACCCCTGTCAGCGATTCGGCCATAGCAGCGACCTATTCGGCGGACGACCTCTCTGGCAAGTCGGTGTGCCGATCTGCGCTCATTCGAGAACTCGGCTGGAACGATGAACGGACCCCGATCGTGGCCATGGTGACTCGGCTCGTGGATCAGAAGGGCATCGACCTTGCTCTGGAGTCGGTCAGATTCGCCCATGGCGTGCCCTTCAGGCTTGCGCTTCTCGGATCCGGTGAGAAGTGGATGGCGGACTGGGCCTCGTACCTGTCCGCAGAGGATCCGAATGCCGTGTGGTTCCGCGACGGCTTCGACGCAGGTTTGGCACACAGGCTCTTTGCCGGGGCTGACCTGTTGTTGATGCCATCTCGTTTCGAACCGTGCGGCCTTGCCCAGATGCAGGCGATGGCGTACGGAACGATCCCGATCGTCACCAGGGTTGGCGGACTCGTCGACACGGTGAGCGACGCGGACGAATCGAAGGTTGGCACGGGCTTCGCTGCGCATTCGACGGATACGGCAGGTGTCGTTGATGCCCTCCACAGGGCGGTTCGGGGATGGAAACAGCCACGACGGCGGACCGCAATCCAGCGCAGGGGCATGGAGGCAGACTGGTCATGGGCGAACCCGGCTCAGCGCCACCTTGACCTCTACGACGATCTCGTCGCTTCAGGACCCGTCAACCGTAGCTGATCTCCTGGCCCTTGCCGATGGCGACCACGCCGCCGTTCGAGATGGTGAATTCCTCGGCATCGCGGTCGTGATCGATCCCGATCTCACGGTTGCGCGGCACCAGGACGTTCTTGTCGACGATCGCGTTCTTCACGACTGCCCCCGGACCGATGACGACATCCTCGAAGAGGATGGAGTTCTCGACCACCGCACCCGGTTCGATGCGTACGTTCGGCGAGATCACCGAGTGCTCGACGGTGGCACCGGTGATGATGGCACCGGGGGAGATCATCGAATTCGACACCCTCCCAGCACCGAACTCACCGTGTGCGACGATCTTGGCAGGGGGCAGCGTCCTGGACGTCGACGTGTGGACTGGCCACTCCATGTTGTACAGGTTGAAGATCGGATGGGGGTCGACGAGGTCCATGTTCGCGTCGTAGTAGCTGTCAAGCGTTCCGACATCCCGCCAGTAGTGGCGATCCCGCGGCGACTCACCCGGCACGACGTTCTCCGTGAAGTCGTAGACATGGGCCTCGCCCGACGCCACGAGGGCAGGGATGATGTCTCCACCGATGTCCCTGCTCGACTTACTCGACGCAGCATCGGCATGGAGGATGTCCACCAGCACTTCAGTCGTGAAGATGTAGTTGCCCATCGACGCGAACACCTGGTGGGGAGCATCGGCAAGTCCTACCGGATTCGTCGGCTTCTCGAGGAACGCCGAAATCATCGAGGATCCCGGCTGGCGTTCGATCACACCGAACTGCGATGCCTCTTCGATTGGCACTCTGATCCCTGCCACGGTGACCCCTGCCCCGGTTTCGATATGCCGCTCGAGCATCTGGCCAGGGTCCATCCGATAGATGTGATCTGCCCCGAAGACAAACATGTACTTCGGTCGCTCATCGTCGATGAGGTTCAGGTTCTGGAACATGGCGTCGGCGGACCCTGCAAACCATTGGGGGCCGCGGCGCATCTGCGCTGGCACGGTGGTCACATAGGAGCCGAGGATCGTGGACAGGCGCCAGGTGCGCGACACATGCACATCGAGGCTGTGGCTCTTGTACTGCGTGAGGACGACGATCTTGCGAAAGCCGCCGTTCACGAGGTTGGAGAGCGCGAAATCGATCAGGCGATACTGGCCGGCATGGGGGACAGCAGGCTTCGCTCGCACGGAGGTCAGCGGCATGAGGCGCTTCCCCATTCCGCCAGCGAGGACGACGGACAGGACCTTGGATTCATCACCTGCTCGATACATGACCCCATCCTCGCACATCAGCGACCAACACGAATCGCTCGGTCGCTGCGCTCCGGAGGGCTGGGCTGAAGGGTAAGTTGGGGTGGTGATCGCTCAACCTGCACCCATGCCCGATGATGACCGGTGGTCCTTCAACGAGGGGACCCATCTTGCCCTCTATGACTCACTTGGAGCGCACATCGAGGGTGCATCGACCATCTTCCGTGTGTGGGCCCCGTCGGCGACCCGCGTCCAGGTCATCGGCGACTTCACGGACTGGTTGGATGGCATCGACCTCCACCCGGATCCCTCCGGTGTGTGGCATGGTGCCATCGACGGCGTTGGCAAGGGTGCGGTCTACAAGTATCGGATAGGTGGCGCCAACGGAGGCGAACCCTTCGACAAGGCGGATCCGTTCGCAACCATGGCAGAGGAACCGCCCAGGACCGGATCGATCGTTTGGGATCGGGAGTACTCGTGGGGTGACAAGAAGTGGATGGGGTATCGCAGGGAACGCAACGCCCTCGACGCTCCGATCTCGATCTACGAGATCCACCTCGGCTCATGGCGATACGAACCGGGCGGATATCGAGCCCTCGCCCACCAGCTCGCTGACTATGTGTCCGATCTCGGTTTCACCCACGTGGAACTGCTGCCGCTCACGGAACACCCGTTCTATGGGTCGTGGGGATATCAGACGACCGGATATTTTGCCCCGACATCGAGATACGGCGATCCGCAGGATCTGATGTACCTCGTCGACCACCTCCACCAGGCCGGCATCGGGGTGATCCTCGATTGGGTTCCGTCACACTTTCCTTCGGACGCCCATGGACTCGCCGCGTTCGATGGAACGCACCTCTTTGAACACGCCGATCCGCAGCAGGGCTACCACCCCGATTGGGACAGCCTGATCTTCAACTACGGCAGGCATGAGGTCCGCAGCTTCCTGCTCTCGAGCGCGGCGATGTGGCTGGATGTCTTCCACGTCGATGGCATCCGCGTCGATGCTGTCGCCTCGATGCTCTATAGGGACTACTCGCGCAAGGAGGGGGAGTGGACACCGAATGAGTTCGGTGGTCGCGAGAACCTCGAGGCGATCTCGTTCCTGAGGCAGCTCAATACCGCCGTCTATGGGCGGTTCCCGGACATCCAGATGTACGCGGAGGAGTCGACTGCCTTCCCCGG
>JAQAZV010000259.1:0-15513 GCA_032127155.1 Acidimicrobiia bacterium | reverse complement strand
CAGGAACAGCGCCGTCTTGACCGGGATCTGGTGCACGATGAAGAACACGGTGCCGGCGATGCCCGAGACGGTGAACAGGCCGAGCCCCAGGATCATGTAGCCGATCTGGCTGACGATGTGGAAGCTGAGGATGCGCTTCATGTCGTTCTGGGCGATCGCGCCCAGCACGCCCACCACCATCGTGAACCCGGCGAAGACGAGCAGCACCGTCGAGGGCCGGGTCTCGGGGAACAGCAGCGTCTGGGTGCGCACGATGGAGTACACACCGACCTTGGTCAGCAGACCTGCGAAGACCGCGGTGACCGGGGTGCGCGCCGTCGGGTAGGCATCGGGAAGCCAGAAGAACAGGGGGAAGATCGCCGCCTTGATCCCGAACACGAGGAACAGCATCCATCCCAGACCGGCCCTGAAACCGGGAGGGATTCCGTTGAGCTTTTCCGTCAGATCAGCGATGTTCACGGTTCCTGTGGTGGCATAGATGAATCCGATGGCCGTGAGCAGGAGGGCTGACGCGACCAAACCGATGACGACGTAGCTGATCGTCGCCCTGGTCTGGGTACCTCCTGCCCGCTGTGTCAACAGCACATAGCTGGCGGTGAGCATCACTTCGAAGGCAACGAAGAGTGTGAAGAGGTCTCCACTGAGCAGCGACAGGGCAACGCCAGCAGCAAGCATCTGGTAGACCGCGTGGAATCCCCTGAAGCTCACGTCGGTCGACCTCTGAGCTACGGCATAGAGGAGAACCGCGAAGAGGGCGACGGCGGCTGCAGCGAGGAGGAGCACCGCCAGCCGGTCGGCTACGAGAGCAATACCGATGGGCGGCTCCCATCCTCCTTCAGCGACCACGATCATGCCGGAGCGGTCGACGGCAACCAGGAGCCAGAGGGCCACCAGGAGATAGGCGCCCATGGCAACAAGGCTGATCACGCGTCGCGCCATTTGGCCCCGCGCGAGGAAGATCAAGGCGGTTGCCGCAAGGGGGATCACGATGGGCAGCGTCGCAATCGTCGTCATGAGCGTCCTCCGCCAGCGATCCTGCGGTCCTCGACGTCGTCCTCGACCTCATCAGATCCCTGCTCGGTCCAGGACCGGTAGGCAAGCGCGAGGAGGAACGCCGTGATACCGAAGGTGATCACGATGGCTGTCAGGACGAGCGCCTGCTCGAGCGGATCCGACAGGGTCCCCGGATCAGCCTCCCCAAGGACAGGAGGCGACCCAGGGGCTCCTCCCGAGCCGAGAAGGATCAGGTTTGCGCCATGGGCGATCAGACCCAAACCGACAATGATCCGGCTGAGCAATTTCTGGAGCACGAGGTAGGTTCCGGCTGCGAAGAGTGCCCCGGCAGCAAGGGCGATCGTCCAGCTCACGATTCGTCCCTTCCGAGGTGGATGATCGCCGTAGCGACAAGACCGATGACGAGCAGGTACACACCGAGATCGAAGACCAACAGGGTTGAAATCTTGATGTCTCCGATCCAGGGAGCCGAGAACGAAACGGTCGACGCAGCAAGGAACGACCCCTCGACAACGAGGCCGATGAGTCCAGCAGCAACGGCGAGGGCGAGGCCGAGCCCGGTGATCCTGTCGGGATCGATTGCCACCACCCTCCTGACCCCGCGCTCCCCGAATGCGAGGTACATGACGAGGAGCGCCATGCCCGCCACAAGTCCGCCGGCGAAGCCTCCTCCCGGCAGATCGTGCCCGATCACCAGCAGGTAGATCGAGAACAGGGCCAATGTGGGAACCATCGTTCGCACACCGGTGGCCAAGAGGGGTGAGAACCGGATGTTCATCGCGCGTCCTCGCGTTCCCGGTTGCGCGACCGCGCTCCGACGAGCGCCGCGATTCCTACTGCGGCAGCTGCGAGAACCGTTATCTCGCCGAGTGTGTCGAGGGCTCGGAAGTTCGTGAGGATGATGTTGACGACATTGCGTCCTCCTGCTTCCGGAGCAAGCTCGATATAGGCCTCAGCGACCGTCCGGTCAGGTATTCCGGTGTTCGCAAGGGCTGCAGCCCCAGCGATGACAGCACCGACGAGTATCGAAACACCGATGCGGATCGGTCTGGAGAGGGATCGGGGGTCTGCACCGAACCGACGGGGAAGCTTTGCAAGTACCAGGGCGAAGAGGGCGATGGTGAGGGTCTCGATGAGGACCTGGGTGAGAGCGAGATCCGGCGCACCGAAGACGATGTAGATCCCGGAAACGGCATACCCAACGACACCCAGAAGGAGAGCGGCTGCCATGCGGCGTTGGGCACGCGTCGCAGCAACTGCTCCCGCAATGGCCACGACAGCCAGGATCACCTCGGCTGGCCCGTTCGTGATGCGCAGCTCGGGAAGACCGTCCGCCCCAGCGAGCCACACGACAGCGGGGATCGAAACGACCGTCGTCACGATCACCGCGACGTAGACCGGGAGTGAGCCGTTCTGGACGATCCCCGTGGTCCGCTCGGCAGTGGTGTTGAGGGTCCTGAGGCTCGCCAGGTACCACGAGGTTGCGGTGGAGAAGGGCCACTGCGGAATGAGGCGGCGATTCGGCGTCCTTTCGAGCCTGCGCTGCAGCACGAAGAGGCCTGAACCCGCAACCAGTACCGCTGCAGATACGGCAAGCGCAGGCTTCAGACCGGGCCAGAGGACGAGCTTGGTGACCTCGCCGACGGCACTGGATGTGAGAGAACCGAGACCCTTCGGGAACAGGCCGAGCGCGAGCGACAGCACAGCGAGGATGGTCGGGGGTGCGGTCATGCCAAGGCCGACCGGGGCTCGCTCGATCGGTTCGACGCCAACCTTGGTTGTGAAGGCTCCAAACCAGAATCGAGCCGTGTAGCTGACGGTCAGCGCCGACGCAGCGCCGATAACGCCAAGGGCATACCAATCGGCACTGGCGATGAGGACATCGAACGCCGCTTCCTTCGCCACGAACCCCAGCAACGGAATCACCCCGGCCATGGAAAGCGCTGCAAGGCCCGCCGTGGTCGCGAGACCCGGTGCTGTTCTCCCAAGACCGGAAAGGGAGGGAATCTCGCGTGTACCGGTCCCTTTGTCGATGACTCCCACGACAAGGAACAGGGCAGCCTTGAACAGGGCGTGGGACACGAGCACGGCTAGCGCAGCCCCCGTATGGCCGAGGCCGATCAATGCCGTCATGAATCCCAACTGACTGACGGTGCCATAGGCGAGGAGCAGCTTGAGGTCCGTCTGCTGCATTGCACCCAATGCACCAACCACCATGGTCGCGAGGCCTGCGGTGGTCACCACGACGATCCACACGGTGGTCGTGGCGAATCCAGGAGCGAGGAATAGCAGGAGTACGACGCCAGCGTTCACCATCGTCGCTGAATGGAGAAAGGCTGACGCCGGCGTCGGAGCTGCCATGGCCCCTGGGAGCCAGAAGTGGAACGGCACCTGCGCTGACTTGCTGAGGGCCCCGACGAAGATCAGGAGCAGCGCTGCAGTGACCCCCGTTCCCGTGGGAGGCGCGGCCACGATGTCGGGGATGCTGGTTGTCCCGGCTGCCTGCGCGAGCAGCACGAATCCAGCAAGCATGGCCAGTCCGCCCGATGCAGTGACCAGGATCGCCTGAAGAGCGGCCGACCGACTCTTCTCGTCCTCGTCGTTGAAGCCGATGAGGAGATACGAGACAACGGTCGTGACCTCCCAGAATACGAAGAGACCCAGCAGCTCGTTCGACGCAACAATCCCAGCCATGCCCCCTGTGAATGCAAGGACGAGCGCAATGAACCGAGCCTTCTTGGCAGGGTCGGAGAAGTATGCAGCGCTGTACACCACGATCAGGAGTCCGATGCCAGCCACGAGGGTGGTCAGCATGAGGTTGATGGGATCAGCCGCGAGGCCGATCACGATCCCGAGGGACGGCACCCACTCGAGTTGCGCGACACGCGCGACGTCACCGTTACTGGCGATCCAAGCGACCGCACCCAACTGGATGATGTAGGGCGTGACGGCGAGGGGGCCAACGAGCTTCGGGGCGCGCCGGCCAACCGAAGGGATCAGCAGCGCAGCGACGAAGTAGAGCGCGAGAGGAAGAAGGATGATCATGATGGGAATGCGCGTGTCCGGCCCGTCGGGATATCGACGGAAGGCGCCCGTTCGAGGGCCTCAACCCGTCGCGAGCCTGCCTTCCCGCTCGGACATGAATCGGGTACCGACCCGACCGATGCCGACGATCTGCTCTGCCGATGCGAGGTCCAGACCTTCGCTGTAGGGCTCGATCCCACTACTCGACAGCAACGCGATCGGGAGGCTCTCGAGCGATGCAGCAAGCGGGTCAACCGTCGAACCCCTTTCGATGACCTCGATGGGCTCGGCGAGGGTATACGACACCTCAGCCGTTTCGCCGGCCTCTATCGACACGTCCCATGAGCCAACGTCAACGCGCCGGCCGAAGAGGAGGTCACCATCGAAATCCTCGAGCATCGCTGCGAGGCTGTCCGGAGCGTCATGAGGAAGCGCAGCCAGGGGCCGCGGTATCCCGAAGCGTTGCGCACCGAGCTTCGCCGAGAGGAGGTTCACCTCCGCGTTGGGGGTGATGGCAAGGAGGGCCTTCGAGGAATCCGCACCCGCTTCGTGCAGGATGTCGGTATCAACCCCGCTTCCGAGGATCGCGTTGAGTCCGAGCTCACGAGCGTCCCGACAGTGTGCCGCATTGACGTCGACGAGGGTCACATGGGAGGCACCGCCGAGCTGGAGGGCCACCGTCCGAGCGAGTGGTCCGGCACCGACGATCACGATGCCATCCCGATCGTCCGCCACCAGCTGGTCATGCCGCCGCAGCCACTTGATTGATGCCGTCAGGAGTATCGGCACGGTTGCGGTGGTGAAGATCGCCATGAACACGAGGATCGAGAACACGGTTTCGTCGATGAGCCCGGCGACGAGGGCGATCTCGGCAACGATGATTTCGACGGCTCCTCTGCCATTCATGCCGGCGCCGACAGCGATGCCCTCGCGGATTCCGTAACCGGTCGGAATGTAGAAGATGGCCGTCCCGACGATCTTGCCGACCGTCGCAAGGACGACGACCGCGATCAGAAGCAAGGGTGCCTCGGTGAACACCCCGAACGACACGTTGTAGCCGGCGGTCACAAAGAAGACAGGCGCGAGGAGCCCGAGTGACACGCCTCTCATGCGGCGTTCGACGTCTGCCATCTGGCGGTGCGGGAGGACACCCTCTCGGATGTAGAGGCCAGCCAGGAAGGCTCCGAGGATCGCATGGAGTCCTGCAGCGTCGGCAGCCGCAGCGAATCCGAGGCCTGCGATCACGACAAGGAGGAAAAGGACCGTGCTGTCGACGGAGCGTTTGGAGATCCATCGACCGAGGACCGGGAACACCTTCGTTCCTACGAACCAGGTCACGCCGAGGAAGACGATTGCCTTCGCACTGGCCGCAAGGACGCCACCGATAGCGATGGCACCAGTTGCTGCGAGCCCGAGGACCGTGGCAAAAATGATGAGGGCTGCGATGTCGGAGAACAGCGCTCCCGCCATGAGGACGTGGGCAATACGGGTGTTGAGGATGCCGAGGTCAACGAGGATGCGGGACTTCGTTGCCAGCGAGGTGACCCCCATCGCCACCGCAACGAACGTGGAGGCAATGGGATCCCCGTTCACGAGCATCATGAGCCCGAAGCCGAGGGCCGCGGGGACCAGGAACCCACCGGCCGCTGCAAGGGCTCCTGCTTTCGACGCCCTCCCAATGTCGGTCGGATCGAGGTGGAGCCCTATGTAAAGCATCAGCAGGACCACGCCGAGCTTGCCGATGACGACGAGAGCGTCATCAGCCTGGAGCAGTCCGAGCAGCGGCGGGCCGAGCAGGATCCCCGCACCGAGCTCCCCAAGGATGGCCGGGTATCCAAAGCGCGCCGCGATCCAGCCACCAGCGAGGGCGGCCATGAGCACCAACATCAGGTTCAGCACATCGAGGGTCACGACAGGATCCATACCTTTCGTATGCTACTTGTTGCACGAATTGTATATCGTGTTACTATCTACTGTCAAACGTTTCATGTAATCCGAGACGTACGAAAGGATGGATGACGATGCAGGACCAGAGGGAGCAACGCTTCACCCTCCTGACCAACCATGCCCATATCTTGATGTGCATAGCCTCGACGCCGACTATGCGCATCCGCGAGATGGCGGCCGACGCTGGGATCACCGAGAGGGCGACGCAGCGCATCATCGCCGAGCTCGAGGAATGTGGCTTCGTGACGCACGAGCGAGTCGGACGGAGGAACCGCTATCGCATTGACGCGGAGAAGTCGTCATCGCACCGCATGGAACGCGGGATCACCGTTGGTGGACTCTCCGATCTCGTTGAGGAACCAAACATGGAAAGGGTCGCATCATGAATCGATTCAGAAACATCCTGGTCGCGGTGGCGAACCCGGCCGATGCCGCCGATGTTGTGCGCTCCGCCGCCGAGCTGGCCAACAGGAACAATGCGACAGTGACCCTGATGGGATTCGTCGCGGAAGGTTCAGCCGAACGAAGGATCGTGCTGCACGATGGGACCGAGGTCGATGTCGCCTCGATGCTGGCGGAGGCCATGCTCGATGAGCTCGGCGAACTGCGATCCGCCTCGGGCAGTCCGTCGATGGCGCTCACAGTTTCGATCGGTGTCGATTTCGTGGAGGTGATTCGCCAGGTTGAGCGCGCGGGGCACGATCTGGTCCTCGTGGCCGGCGGAAACGGCCGCAAGAGGCGAAACGTCGCGAGCTCATCCCTCGTGATGCATCTGCTCAGGAAGTGCCCCGTTCCCGTGTGGGTTCAGACGCCGAACACCAGCGAGTCCCCCGACGTCGTCGTTGGTGTTGGGCCCTTCCATCAAGGCGAACCCCATATCGAGCTCAACACGACACTGGTCGCGCTGGCGAGTTCCCTGGCGCATGTCCAGAACGGCGTGCTTCATGTCGTCCATGCCTGGCGCCTGGAGGGAGAGAGCCTCCTCCGCCGCGGTCGGGTGACTCCCCCAGCTGGTCAGGTGGACGAACTCGTCGAGCTGGCTCATCTGGAGGCATCGATGAACCTCAAGCGACTCACAGAGGGACTTCGAACGGATGTACCCATGGAGGTCCATCTGGTCAAAGGAGAGCCTGGGTCCGTGGTTCCTGCGGTTGTACGGGATACCGGGGCGGGGATACTCGTCATGGGAACCCTCGCGAGGGTGGGCATCCGCGGCGTCTTCATGGGGAACACGGCCGAACGAATTCTCGGGGGCGTCGGTGCGTCAGTGCTCGCAGTGAAGCCGGACGGGTTCGCGACCCCGATCGCTCGTTGATCCAGCGATCACAAACTCCCTATGCGGCGATCAGGCGCCGTGCTCGGCGCTCCAGCAGGAGCTGCAGTACGCGCCCCACTCGCCGTAGCGGGGATCGTGAGCGAGAGGTTGGCCGCACACGGTGCACTGGGCGCGAACGAAGTCGTCCGCAACTCGGAGATGGGGACCGTCCTGGGATAGGAGGTCGGACAACAGGATCGCGTTCGAGTGACCGGTGGGCATCCCAGAAAGGTACTTCTGAATGCCGGATACCGGAGCGGTCAGTCTCCCTGCTGGTTTGGGAGCGGACCGACGACGGCATCGACCGAATCCAAGACCTCTTCGATCGTGGCGTGACGACCCAGTTCCTTCTTGGAGAAGACCAGTTCATCACCGACCATGACTTCGAAGACACCCCCGCGGGAGGGGATCACCGTGATGGAGTCGATGTAGTGCTCGAACTTGCCGAGGATTGCCTGAACCATGCTCACGGCACGGTCGGTATAGCCTCAGGCTGCGCAGTATTCCAGTGACAACTTCATGGCCGAGACGGTAGCACCGGCGCGAATCCTTGCTGACCGCCATGCGCCATGCCGGATCCACGGGTCGCCGCACCCGCCCGACTGATCCGCGATCGTCGCCACACCGAATGTCCGATGTGGTCGGTGACGTCACGAACGCGCCGACTGCGAACCACGACCTTCGGGAGCACGCTGATGCGAAGTATCCGGGCCATCATCGCCGTCTCTGCACTCATCGCCGCAGCGGGGTGCGCGACGAATCACCAACCTGCGCTGGAGACACCACCTGCCGAATTGAGGATCCTCGCGCTCGGCGACTCCTACACCGCAGGAACGGCGATCCCCGACGGAGACGCCTGGCCGAGCAAACTGGCGACCACGTTCGCTGATGACGGGACGGTGGTCGACCTCACCGTGGTCGCAGGCGAGGGCTGGAACACGAAGCGACTCGACAGGGAGATCGATCGAGCCGGCATCGACAGCACGTTCGATGTCGTCATATTGGCGATCGGCGTCAACGACGTGATCCTTCGCTTCGGGATCGACAACTTTCGCGAGGGCCTTGCCTCACTGGCCGAAGATGTCGAACGACGTACTGGACCCGAAGGAACGGTGGTCGTGCTGTCCATCCCGGACTTCCGGGCTGCACCATGGGGTCAGGAACGCCTTGACCGAAACTACGACGTCGAGGCATACAACGAGGACCTGGGACGTCTCGCCGATGACCTCGGAGCGACGTTCGTCGACATCACCACGATGAGCAGTGCTGCCGTCGGGATACCAAGACTGATGGCCGTCGACGGCGTGCACTTCTCAGGGGCGATGCACGACCAGTGGGTCGAGTTGATCGTTGAATCCCTCTCCGGGGAAGGCCCTAGCTGAGCACAGCTCCGGATTCCGCGGATCCCACGAGCTTGGCGTACTTGGCGAGGGCGCCCCTCGTGTAGCGGGGGGCGATGGGCTCCCACCCGGCCCTGCGTTCCGCCAAGATCGACTCGTCGACAAGTATGTCGAGGGTCCGGTTCGGGATGTCGACACGCACCCTGTCGCCGGTCTCGACGAGGGCAATCGGTCCACCGTGGGCGGCCTCGGGAGCGACATGACCGATGCACAGACCGGTGGTCCCGCCAGAGAACCTCCCATCGGTGATCAGGAGGACACTCTTGCCGAGGCCTGCACCCTTGATGGCGGCGGTGATGGCGAGCATCTCACGCATCCCAGGACCCCCCATGGGACCCTCGTAACGGATGATCACGACATCGCCCGCTTCGAGCTCGTGGTTCCACAGCGCCTCCAACGCGTGCTGCTCGTCGTCGAACACCTTCGCAGCCCCTTCGAAGACGTCCAGAGTGACGCCCGCAATCTTGACCACGGCTCCACCTGGCGACAGCGATCCGCGCAGAATCGCGATTCCTCCTTGGGGAGCAAGGGATTCAGCCACGGGACGCAGCACGTCCTGATCGGTCGGGACGACCACATCAGCGAGGTTCTCAGCCATCGTCCGACCGGTGACGGTCATGACATCCCCGTGGAGGAGCCCAGCGTCGAGCAACACCCGCAGGACAACAGGAACACCCCCGATGCGATCGAGATCGACCATGTGGTACCTCCCGAACGGCTTCATGTCGCCGATGTGCGGAGTCCGCCGCGAAATCTCATCGAAGTCCTCGAGCGTGAGGTCGACCCCAGCCTCATGGGCGATCGCCATCAGGTGGAGGACGGCGTTCGTGGATCCGCCAAGGGCCATCACCGCGGTGATCGCGTTCTCGAACGCCTTGCGAGTCATGATGTCACGCGGCCGGATGTCGGCCTCGAGGAGGGCAACGACGGCCTCTCCCGACTTCCTGGCGTAGTCGTCGAGCCTGGAGTCAACGGCGGGAACGGCTGCAGAACCGGGGAGTGACATACCGATCGCCTCACCGACGGTCGCCATCGTGTTGGCCGTGAACATGCCAGCGCACGAGCCCGCCCCAGGACACGCCTTCTGCTCGATCTCGAGGAGCTGCGCGTCCGACATTGCCCCCTCCGAGTGGGCGCCGATGCCCTCGAAGACGTCAACGATCGAGATGTCCTTTCCTCCGACAACCCCCGGAAGGCTCGAGCCGCCGTAGAGGAACACCGAAGGGAGGTTGTGGCGCGCAGCCGCCATCAGCATGCCGGGAAGCGACTTGTCGCATCCCGCGATCGACACCATCCCGTCGAAACGCTCCGCATGCATCACGAGTTCGACGGAGTCGGCAATCACCTCACGGGAGACAAGGGAGGCACGCATACCTTCGTGACCCATCGAGATGCCGTCCGAGACCGCGATCGTTGCGAATTCGAGACCGACGGCGCCTGCCTCACGGACGCCGATCTTGGCGAAACCAGCGAGCTTCGGCCCTGTCACGTTGCACGGCGTGACCTCGTTGCCGGCAGACACAACACCGATCTGGGATCGGGCGAAATCATCCTCGCCGAGGCCGACAGCCCTCAGCATGGCTCGTGCGCCTGCTCGTGCAGGACCGATCGTGACGTCTTGGGAGTGGATCTTGGTTGGCATCACACGATCGTACCCCGCCAAGGAGGCGCGCAAACTCCAAACACCTCGCCGCTATTGAGCGATTGGGCATAATCTCCCGGATCATGCCCTCTACCACTGAGACCTTCCCAGAGATTCCGCGCGTCGAATCGGTCCCGCCCGTGCCGCCGCGCCGCAAGCGACGCTGGAGTATCGCCCAGAAATTCGTCATCTTCCTCCTTGGCCTGATGGTCGTGGGCGTCTTCGCCGGCTACGGCTATCTCCGCTACACCGAAGGCAAGATCGACCGGATCGCCGCGAGCGAACTCACATCGCTCGACACGGTGGCCACCGGTTCCGGGGCACCACTGAACTTTCTTCTCGTCGGAGTCGACGACCGCTCCACCCTGCCCGACGATTGGGAGGACAAGTTCGGCGACTTCGCAGGCCGGCGCACCGACGTCATCATGCTGGCGCACCTCGTCCCTGGTCAGTCGATCCAGATGCTGAGTATCCCTCGTGACTGGAAGGCGGACATCCCTGGCGGCGGCACGAACCGAATCAATGCCGCCTACGTCATCGGCGGTCCGGACCTCCTCGTCCAGACCGTGCAGCAGGAAACGGGCGTTCCCATTCACCACTACATGGAGATCGACTTCGCCGGTGTCGGAGCCGTCGTGGACTCGCTCGGCGGGGTCACCATCGATTTCGAATATCCCGGCCGTGACCTCACATCCGGTTTCGAGACCGACGCGGGCCGTCACACCCTCAACGGCGAGGAAGCGGTCGCGTACTCTCGCTCACGCCACTACCAGGAACTCCGGAACGGGTCGTGGGAAAGCACGAGCGGCGGGGACATCGCACGGACCGGCCGCCAGCAGCAGGTGCTGATCGCCCTGTTCGGACAAGCCACGTCACCGTCGAGCGCCTTCAACCTCGCAGGATTCATCCCGACCTTCGCCGACCAGATCACGGCAGACGAAGGGCTCACCCTCGCCAGGATGGCGGACCTCGGCAAGGATGCCTTGTCCCTCGACACCCGAAGCATCGACGCCGCGACGCTCCCCGTCAAGAACAGCAAGGGCTCGGACGGCCGAGCGTACGTCGTCCCCGTCGACGCCACCCAGTCCTACATCGACGCCTTCCTCGCAGGTAGCCCCTTCCCGACGGGGTGAGAAAGCCTCGCTTCGCTCGGCAGTTGTGAGTTTTGAGTTGTGAGTTCTCGAGAGACCGGTGCCCGCAACCTTGCACGCAGCGAGTCACCGACCCCGCAAGGTTGCCGAAACTCAGAACTCAGAACTCAGAACTCACAACTCTTCCTTCCATTCCTCCGGCGACGACCACGACTTGGCCGGTTTGGTGGGCGCTGAGGTCATCGGAAGCAAGGATGACGATCTGGGTTGCGACGTCTTCAGGAGTGGCAAGCTGCTTGCGGGCCATCGTCGAGGTTGCCCGCTCAACGTGGGCGGGGTCGATGCCAGCAGCTCGTCGCTTCGGAGTCACCGTCCATCCAGGGGCGACGGCATTGACGCGGACACCATCACCGATGCGGGCGGCCTCGTTCTTCAGCGACAGCAAGAAGCCTGACGCAAGGGAGGCCTTGGCCGCTGCGTAGTCGGCGTGCCCCGCCTCCCCGAAGATCCCGGCCGTCGACGAAACAAGCACGAGCGATCCGTGGCCGGTTGTCGAGGCGTGGCTCAGGAAGCTCCTTGCGGTGAGGAACGAAGCGGTGAGGTTGCGGTCGATCACCTCGCGCCAGCGCGTCAGGCTCATCTCCCACACGGGCTCGTCGATGGGTGGATACCACCCGGCATTGGCCACGCACACGTCGAGGGATCCGAAGGTATCGACGACGGTGTCGAAGGCTCCCTGGACCTGTTCCTCTTCCGTGAGGTCCGCGCTCACTGCGATGCCGCCGATCTCCTCTGCGAGCGTCGTCGCTGAATCGGCGCTGGTGTGGAAGTGCACGGCGACCTTCGCACCCTCGGCGGCGAAGGCGCGACAGATCGCTGAACCGATACCGCCACCACCGCCGGTCACGAGAACCGTTCGCCCATCGAGGCCTGTGTCCATGTGGCGAGGCTAGGCAATGACGCGTGCCACCACGACTACCGTTCGAGACCTCAACGGAGTTCGAACATGCAGCTTGCTGATGATGTCAAGAGGGCCCTCGACGAGAAGGTCTTCGCCCACCTCGCGACCCTGATGCCGGACGGATCACCCCAGGTATCGGTGATCTGGATCGGCCGCAGGGATGACACCGTGCTGTTTTCGACGGCCGAGGGGCGGGTCAAGACCGAGAACATCCGGAGGGACGATCGCGTGGCCCTGTCTTTCAACGCTATCGGCGACGACTACATCAATTTCGTCCTGCGGGGAAGGGTCACACGCTTCGAACCGGACGGGTGGTGGCTGATCGACGAGCTTGCTCGCAAGTACACAGACTTCGACGAGTACCCGTGGAGGACGCCTGGCCAGGTTCGGGTCAACGGTGAGATCACGATCGATTCGGTCGGGCGTAACCGCTGATGCACATCACAGCAGACGACCTCATCGACGTACTCAGGGCGGAAGATCTCCGCATCACCGAACCGCGGCGGCTCGTGTGCGAGGTCATCGCAAGCCGTCACAGCGAGCACTTGACTGCGGCCTCGATCTTCGAAGCCGTCGAGGAGGGCAGCGGGGGCAGTGCGGATCGCGCAACGGTGTATCGCACCCTCGATGCTCTCGAGTCTGCAGGCGTCCTCACCCATGGCCACATCGGACACGGTCCCATGGTGTACCACCTCGCCGAGGAATCCGGTCACCAGCACCTCGTCTGCCAACAGTGCGGCACCACGGTGACGGTCGATGCTGATGACCTCGCACCCTTCGTCGCCACGATCGAATCCCAAACCGGTTTCGTCGTCGACGTCGAACACTTCGCCCTCAGCGGCCTGTGCAAGCAGTGCGCCGCAGGTAGCAGGTAGCCGCTGCGACGTTGAGCGAAGCGACAGAGAGGGCCGCCCCTCCCCAAGACCTCGAGACTCGTAGCCACCACCTCCCCCCTCTGCCCTCCGGGCATCTCCCCCCAAGGGGAGAAAGGGAATGGAGTGAGCGAAGCGAACACTCCTTTGTCTCTCCCCGCGGGAGAGACGCGGAGCGAAGCGACGCAGAGAGGGCCGCACCACCCGAGACGCCCGTAGCCATCAGCTCCCCCCTCTGCCCTCCGGGCATCTCCCCCAAAGGGGAGACAAAGAAGGCGTGAGCGAAGCGAGAAACCGGACCCTTTGCTGACTCGGGACTCGGGACTCGAGGCTCGAGACTCAGTACTCACAACTCAAGACTCACAACTCCCTTATTGCGACTCCGTCGCAAGTAGTCTTCAAGGATGCACATTCCTGATGGATTCATTGGCGTTGGAACATCAGCGGTGGCAGGACTCGGCGCAGCCGGTGGCTTCGCCTACGCCCTGCGGCAGGTTCGGCGGTATCTGACCGACCGGCTGGTTCCATTGGCGGCACTCGCTGCAGCATTCGTGTTCGCTGCACAGATGGTCAACTTCCCTGTTCTGCCCGGCATGAGCGGTCACCTGATCGGTGGCGTCCTGGCTGCTGTGCTGGTCGGTCCTTCAGCGGCCTACGTCGTGATGACCATCGTTCTGATCGTCCAGGCATTCCTCTTCGCAGATGGCGGACTGACCGCCTTGGGGCTGAACATCATCAACATGGCCGGTGTCGCTGCTGTTGGCGGGTACTTCGTCTATCGAGCCATCCTGCGCCTCTCGTCGGGAACGAGGAACGCCGTCGCTGTTAGCGCCTGTATCGCCGCGTTCCTTTCCGTTCCGATGGCTGCCCTGGCCTTTGCCGGTGAGTTCGCCATTGGAGGGACGGCCTCCTCGGTGTCGGTCTCGTCGGTGCTGTGGGCACTGCTCACGACGCACAGCCTCATCGGTCTCGGGGAAGGGGTGATCACCTTCTTCGTGATCTCGGCCGTGGTCAACGCTCGGCCCGACCTGGTCTACGGATCGCCAGACTTCGTTGGGGAACGTACAGAAGCACTCACCTCATGACGGCTGCACGATGAATCGAAACGTCGCCCTTGCTCTCGCAGCGGTCACTGTGATCCTGATCACAGGGGTGGTTCTCAGTCAGTTCTCCTCGAGCGATCCCGATGGCCTCGAGTACGTTTCCCAGCAACAAGGTTTCGACGACGCGGCACAGGATCACACCCTCGACGATGCGGCCCTCGCCGACTACGGCGAGAACCTCGACCAGGGACCCGTGGTCGGAACCGCCGTCGCTGCCATCACCGGGCTCGCCGCAACCGCCATCATCACCGTCGGCCTCCTATGGCTGGTACGGGGTCGCCACCACGATTCGAGCCGGACGCCGTAGATGTCAGCAGGTCACGTCCACGCTCTGTATCGACATGGTCATACGCCGATCCATGGCATGGCGCCCCAGGTCAAGATCGCCATCTCGTTCGGTGCGCTGGTAGCAATCGTGTCGACACCACGCGAAGCGATATGGGCATTTGCGATCTACGGAGTTGTGATAGCCATCGTTGCGGCCGTGGCCGGTGTCACGCCCGGATACGCGCTTCGTCGCCTCTCCGTCGAGGTTCCCTTCCTCATCCTCGCTGCGATGCTCCCCATCTTCGGCGGTTCCCCCACGGTCGAGATACTCGGCGTGGACCTTTCGATCGCTGGGATGTGGGATGCCTGGAACATCGTTGCAAAGGCGACGTTGGGCCTTCTCATCGCCACGATCCTCGGCGCGACCACCGACGTCACGCAGCTCCTCTCAGGCCTCGACGGCCTCCGGATGCCGACGGTCGTCACGGCGATCGCAGGATTCATGGTTCGCTACCTCGATGTGATCAGCGGTGATTGGACCCGCATGCGCATCGCGATGGCCTCCAGGGGCCATGACCCTCGGTGGTTCACACAGATCGGCCCCTACGCCCGTACGGTCGGAGTGGTGTTCCTCCGCACCTATGAGCGCGGCGAGCGGATTTACCTCGCCATGGCCTCGCGGGGGTATGCGGGGCGAATGCCTGAGGCAACACAACCCGCGACGCCAGCCGTTCAGTGGATCGTAGGGATCGGATTCGTCGGCGCCTTCTGGCTGGTGGCGACCACGGCCTGGTGGTTGAGGTGACCACACCCGTCGTCGACGTCGTTGACGTGTCCTATCGATATCCGGACGGGACGGCGGCCCTCACAGCAGTCG
>JAQAZV010000258.1:0-11574 GCA_032127155.1 Acidimicrobiia bacterium | reverse complement strand
CGTCGTGGGCGTCGTCGTGGCAGGCATCATCGTCATGGTGACCGTGAAGAAGGTGCGTGATCAGGTGGTCCAGGTCGCGGGGCAGGTCCGCGGGGCGCTGAGTGTTCTCGTGGAGGAGCCCAAGCGAGCCGTGATCGTGTTCGCCAGCAACTTCAGTGCAGAAGTCGTCCTCGCGATGGCGATGTGGTTCTCTGTCGTTGCCATTGGTCAGCAGATCACGTTGGGGGAATCGTTGGCTGTCGTGGTTGGCGCGGTCCTTCTGGGGGGCCTTGCGCCCACGCCTGGCGGCGTCGGTGTCCAGGAGGCCGTCCTTGCGGCGGGCCTCGTGGGTGTGGGCGTGTCGCCGAACGACGCTACCGCCGCGGCCATCATCTACCGCGTCGTCACCTTCGCCCTGCCGCCGTTCTGGGGCGCTGCGTCGCTGAGTTGGCTCCGCCGCAACGAATACGTCTGAACCTCGCCGTGGTGGCCTATCCGGCCACGCCCGATCCCACGGAGTGGTGATGCTCGTGTTCATGGAGGGATTCAGCCTCCGTGAGCGTCATCGGCTTCAGGTCGAAGGTGACCTTCTCGATCCTCCCCGTGAATGCGTACGGTGCTCGATCCTCATAGGCAAGATCGACGACGAGTCCGTTGTCACGACCGATATCCATTCCGGCATAGGACGAGAACGCAATGGGGACGGTGTGCGGCATGGTGCCCTCACCGATCTGCTCGTCGTTCGCCCACAGGGTCACGGTTCCGCCTGATCCCGGCACGAGTGCATCAGCCTCGAAGTGCATGGTGAGCTTGACCTTGCCTGTCGGTATCGGCGAGTCCGAGACCTGCTTGTACGTCTCCACCCCGAGGAACGAATACGTGTGGTTCAGGCGTCGCTGGTCGTCGACCCACAACCCGAACCCTCCGATGAAATCGGCGTTCGCCACGATGACACCTTCAGCGTCCTCGGGAACGTCGACCTCGGCCTCGATGGCATACGATCGTCCATAGATCCTGGGGATCATGCCCCGCTGGATGTTCTGAACGTCACCTGCAAAGGGGAACCTCGTCTGGGTCGGCATCGGCGGCAGGATGCCATAGATCACCGACAGGCCACCCATGAGCGGGAGGACCTTGTTTCTTTCCGCCTCCTGCCACCAGAGCTCCTGGAGCTCGTGGACCTTGTCGGGATGGTCGGCGGCGACATCGACGGCCTGGCTGAAGTCGTCGGGGAGGTAGTACAGCTCCCACGGAACGTCCCGGTCGGGGTCCCAATCGGCATCGGGGCCGAACTGCGCCAGTGTCTTTGGTGACACGTCCCACGGCAGCCTTTCAGGCCGCGACGCTGCCCACCAGCCGTCCTTGTACATGGCCCGGCTCCCGAACATCTCGAAATACTGCACGGAGTGCGCTTCCGGGGCCGCCGCGTCGTCGAACGTGGGAAGGAAGCTGGTGCCGTCCATAGGCTCTTGTGCGATCCCGTCCACCATCTTCGGTTCGGGGATTCCCGCCGCTTCGAGCACCGTAGGTCCGACATCGATGCAGTGTGTGAACTGGGTCCGGAGCGCGGACTCCGCTTTGATACGCTTTGGCCACGCGACAACCATCGGGTCGCGTGTCCCACCGAGGTGGCTCGCTGTTTGCTTGCCAAACTTGAACGGCGTGTTCAAGGCATGCGCCCACGCTCCTGCGAAGTGCGGCGCCGTATGGACACCTCCGAGTCCCTCGATCCCTCCGTACCGTTCGATGAGGGCGAGCTGCTCGTCGGCGTCGAGGACGAGGCCGTTGAGGAACGTCAACTCGTTGAACGAACCAGTCACGGTTCCTTCCATGCTCGAGCCGTTGTCTCCCCAGATGTAGAAGATGAGGGTGTTGTCCAGATCGCCCATGCCCTCGATCTCATCGAGCAACCTCCCCACGTTCCAGTCTGCGTTCTCCGAGTAACCGGCGAAGACCTCCATCTGACGGGCGTAGAGGGTCTTCTCGCTCTCCGTGAGCGTGTCCCACGCAGGGAAGAAGTCGGGTCGTTCCGTCAGCTGTGCGTCCTCCGGGATGATCCCGAGCTGCTTCTGTCGTGCGAAGGTCTCCTCGCGCAGGGCATCCCAGCCCTGGTCGAACTGGCCCTTGTACTTGTCGGCCCAGTCCGGGGACACATGGTGCGGAGCGTGTGAGCACCCGGTCGAGTAATACATCATCCACGGCTTGTCTGCATCCTGCGCCCGAACGGCATGCAGCCATTCAACGGCCTTGTCCGTCAGATCATCCGGGAAGTAGTACTGCTCTCCGTCCTCCCGCTCGAGAACGCCGAGCGTGGAGTTGTCCTGGGTGATGATCGGGTCGTACTGACCTGCGGCTCCGCTGAGGAATCCCCACCAATGGTCGAAGCCCCATCCCGACGGCCATCGATCGAAGGGACCAGCCGCCCCCTGGACGTTGTCTGGCGTGAGGTGCCACTTGCCGAAGCCCCCGGTGACGTATCCGTTCTCGGAGAGCACCTTTGGCAGAGGAGCGCACGATCTCGGCACGGCGGCTGTGTAGCCGGGGAAAGGTCCGGGATACTCGGCGATCGAGCCGAATCCGACGCGATGCTGGTTTCGTCCCGTGAGGAGGGCAGCTCGGGTCGGGGAGCACACTGCCGTGACGTGGAATCGGTTGTAGGTGATGCCCATCTGCTGCACTCTGGTGAGGTTTGGCGTCGAGATCGGCCCGCCGAATGTGTCGACGGCTCCGTAGCCAGCGTCATCGATGAGGACGATGAGGACGTTTGGTGCACCCCCGGGCGGTGTTGGGCCAGGGATCATGGCCCAGTCCGCAACGGAGTCGGAGAGCGTACGCCCGATCGTGCCGCCGAATGCCCGGTCAGGGATCGGGAGGACGGTCCGGTCCGGGTTGAACTTGCCCGCTGCCTCTTCGAGAGACTGCTTGAGGTCGCTCAGGCTGGTGCCGTCCATGGTGCTGACCGAGCGGGCCGGTGTACCAGCGAGCGCTCGCTCCGTCGCGAGGCGATCACCAGGGTCGACGATGGCGATGACGGCTGCGCTTCCGGGGGGAAGGTTGTCGCCCAACCCTTCCTCGAGGCCGCTGTCGACCTTCTTCTTCGTGAACTTCCCGACGAGACCGCCAACGGCGCCACCGACAGCAACGGCGGCGAGCATTGGGGGAGCGAAGAGTCCGACGAGCACGCCGACTCCTCCGCCCCATGCCACGCCACGGCGGCCCATGTGATCGGCCGTGTGTGTGACCTTTGCCTGACCGTCCTCGGTCTTCTCGACGAGGATGACGCCCTCTGACGTGACCGCCTTGGCCTCGATGAGGGAGACGAGGGCATCAAAGTCGGCATTGGCAACCGCGGCTGACGGGTAGGCAGCCAGAATCAGTTCGAAGCCATCGCTCATGGTCATCTGCTCCTTGGTGCCCTGGGCAGGCTGACCCCGGGCGAATACGGTGTCACACGTTCAGGGGCGAGCGTGCGTCTCTCTTCACACTACATGTCTGAAGCGACGCCAAGGTCTGTGAACCGGCGTGTCGACGTCGTCGAATCGATGCTGCCACCAACCTCTTCTCGTCCGCGCAACGAAAGGAGAGCTTCCACGAGGGGAAGGGTCGTGGTCAAGAGGATGGCGATGGAACGAGACAGGGTGCCCGCCGAAGCGAACACCCTGTCTCGTTTGGAAATTGCGCTTCGTCTCAACGACGACGAGCAACGCGCCGTGACGTGCGCCTGGCAACTCTGCGTGGTGCTGGCATTGTCCAACCTCCCTTGCTTGCGTCTCTTCGATTCTACGTTTTCAGAGGGCTGCGTCGAGCGCTGCGTGCTCCTCAGCTTCCTCAGCAGCAACCAAGCCAATCTCGACGAGGTCGAGCGGGCTGATGAACGCATCGCCGAGGCGCATGCCACCTGCGCGCGCAATGGCGTTGCGCAGCGGAACGGCCCAATGGTGCTCGATGAGGAGGAGCGCCGCTGCTGAATCGTTCGGGATCTCCTCGATGATGTCCCATGCGTCATCGTCGTCGAAGACCTCGAGGTCACCATCAGCACCCGCTTCCGCACCGAGAAGCGCACCGACCTCCATGCCCTCCTCGCCCTCGATGCCGAGGCCGATCAGACCTCCGATGACCGTGCCGATCTCGATGGCTTCGTCCTTGCTGAGGTTGCTCAGGTGGGCAATCTCGATGTCGCCTTCGGCGTCCTTGAAGACGGCAAGGGCGTCGATGACCCTGATGGCATTGCTCTCACGAAGTCGCTCGAGTTCCTCGATGATCTCGCCCTGGAAGTTCGGGTGATCGAATCCGAGCACGAGGAGTTGAACGGGGCCAATGGCCATGGTGTGTCCTTTCGGCGGCGGCAGGTCCTGAGCGGACCCTTTCGCCGGAATGATACGTGAGCCGGGACCCGTGGGAGGTGTCGTTGTTGCGAAGACCGGGGCTCAACGTCCGGATCCGGGTTCGAAGACCCATCGAACGGTTCGTTCGGAAGTGCGCCCGATGATATCGGTCAGCGTCGAGGCTCGGGATCGACCGCAGTCATGGCACAATGTCGCCGTCGTATCAAGCTGGAACCGGAGCCGATGATGACTGACAGTGGACCGAAGGAGGAGCGCCCGTCGGGACCGCGCCGACCAGACCGCGGTTGGACGATGGGCCCGCAGGCGTATCGGATCCTTTCCAGCGCCGCCGTCGGTCTCCTCGCACTTGGCACCATCGTCTACCACTGGCTCGAGGATTGGTCGTGGATCGACTCGTTCTACTTCAGCGCTGTCGCCGTGACCACCGTCGGGTTCGGTGATCTGGTACCGACGACCAACCCTGCCAAACTCTTCACCGTGTTCTACGTGATCAGCGGCATCGGCATTGTCACGTCCTTCATCAACGAGCGGCTTCAGCGCCATGCGCAACGAATCGCCGCAGGGCGGGGTGGCTGACCGTGGCCGACGACACGCATCTCGGCGAGATGCCGAACTTCACGCAAATCAAGACCTTCTGGCACATACTCGGGTACTCCGCGATTCTCGGTGTGTTCGGTGCATTCGCAGGCCTCGTCTTCCTCGGGGTCACCGGTGTGGGAGAGCGGTGGTACGGCGACCCCGGCAACGGATGGTTCGAGGGAGAACCGTGGTGGATCGCCGTTGCGGCCGTTGCGGGTCTCATCGTCGGACTTCTGCGGAGGTTCTTCCATTCGCCGGACAAGACCCCAGGACTCATCGAGGATCTCCGGGAACAGCACGTCGATGCCAAGCTGGTTCCACAGATCGTTGCCATATCAGCGGTCTCGTTGATCGGAGGAGCGAGCCTCGGCCCTGAGGTCGCCCTCGGCTCGATGGGTGGCGGTGCGGCGGATGCGATCGCGCGCTCACGGAAGCTCGACGACGAGGCCACAAAGACGACGACGCTCGCCGGATTCGCTGGCGCGTTCGGGGGTCTGTTCTCGAGCCCTCTGATGGCTGTGGTGCTCACGCTCGAGATCGCCAAGACGTCACGGGCCCTCTTCGGCAGGGCGTTCTACGCAACCGTTGTCTCATCGAGCGTCGCCTTCGGCATGTACTTCGCGATAGCCGGAAGCGTGTTTCTCGACCTGTACCAGGTCCCGACATATGAGTACCAGGCGTGGAACCTGTTCGCAGGGCTGGCACTCGGACTGCTCGCGGCGGCGGTCGTCGTCGTTTCGACGCTGGTGATCAGGGGAATGGCAGGATTGTTCGCACGATTGCCGGTCCCCGCCGTGTTCGTTCCGATGATTGGCGGCACGGTCTTCGGACTCGTCGGCTTCATGCTTCCCCTCACCAACTTCACGGGGAGCGAACAACTCGACACGGCCCTGACGAGCGCTGGCACACTGGGGGTCGGCCTCATCCTGGCGACGATCGTCGGGAAGGCCTTCACGTTCGCCGTGAGCTCTGCGTCCGGCTTCATTGGAGGACCCATCTTCCCGATCATGTTCATTGGTGGTCTGACCGGCATCGCCGTGAACGCGATCTTCCCTGACCTGCCGCTCGGTCTGACCTTCACCTGTATGTTGGCGGCGGTACCGGGTGCGATCGTGGCGGCTCCCTTCACCATGGTCTTGCTTGCGGCGATCCTCACCCAGGTCGGCGCGCTTGCAACGGCACCGATCCTGATCGCCGTCGCAACCTCCTACCTCTCCGTGGCGGGGATCCAGTTCCTGATGGCCAATCGTGCCGCGGCCGCGGATGGGATCGGCCCCGACGGCCAGGGCCAGGGCCAACGTTCCTCCTGATCGGCCACACCTGATCAGCTTGACAGCGACGCGTCCCTGGCCCACACCTTTGCTCAGCCCTGGAAGGTCTCCATGATGTCAGGGGCGTCCTTGCCGGAGCGCAGGAGATCGGCCATCTCCTTCATCGGGCCATCGATGTGGTGGAAGAAGATCTTGTACCCGGCACAGAGGTAGTTGAGACCGGGATCGCCGTCCGGAGTGGTTGTGAAGCGATTCTTCGGGCACTCCCCGTTGCAGGCGAAGCGAACGTCGCAATCGAGGCAGAACTGGGGCAACGTGTCGCGTTTGTCGTTCCCGAACCGAACTTGCCGATCGGATGTCACCAACGTCGACATCGGTGTCTCCATGATGTTGCCGAGCAGGTAGTCAGGCTCCACGAAGTGGTCGCATGAGTAGAGATCGCCGTTGTGTTCGAGGGCGACAGCCCCTCCGCAGGTTTCCTTGAAGATGCACAGGGCAGGCTCGATACCCAACCACGACGCCAGCGCCGCGTCGAAGTGTTGGACGAAGACCTCACCGACATCGTTCCTGATCCACTCATCGAACACCGCGCTGAGGAATCGCCCCCACTGCTCGGGACCGACCGACCGTTCCGTGACCAGTGATCCGGTGTTCGTGTACAGCGGGCGCCTGGTGTTGCTCGAACTCCATCCGATGTTCGCGATCTGGATGAGGTCCGGACTGGTGCGCTCCACGATGGGGATGAACTGTAGGAACCTCGCCCCGAGGTCGTCCCTGAAGAACCGGTAGATCTCAATCGGGTGGTCACCGTTCGCTGCATGAACCGTGCACAAGATGTTGTACTCGACGCCGTGTTTGATGAGGATGCCATGGCCCTTCATCACCCGGTCGAAGCTTCCGCCGCCGCGCTTGTCGACGCGATACGCATCATGGAGCGGCTGTGGCCCGTCCACTGACAGCCCGACCAGGAAGTTGTTGGCCGACAAGAACTCTCCCCAGGCATCGTTGAGGAGCGTGCCGTTCGTCTGGATGGTGAATGCTGCTTGCTGGCCAGGGCGGAGGTAGCGGCGCACATGCTCGACGGCCCGCTCGAAGAAGGGAACGCCCATCAGCGTCGGCTCGCCCCCCTGCCACGCAACGGTGACCTCCGGGTAGGGAGATGCCTCGATGAGTTGGCGCACATACGTTTCGAGGAGCCCATCGGCCATGCGGAACCGATCACCCGGGTACAACATCTCCTTCGAGAGGAAGAAGCAGTACGTGCAATCCAGGTTGCAGATCGCACCGGAGGGCTTCGCCATCACGTGGAACGGTGGTGGCATGGCCGCCGTTCTGGTCATGGTCGCTCCTCGGCCGGGTGTCGTTCACGCAAAGCCTGATTGGGACGTTACCCATCAACCGGCCCACGGCGAACGCCTCGAAACCTCTGATGCAATTCGATCTGGGGCCTTGTGCCGTCGCGCTGCCTGTCGGTGCGCCTGTGGCATCATTGGCCGACCGCCTGGCTGCTGCCATCGCCGCGACCATGGTCTGGAGGAAGCCGCATGACACCACCATCCGAAACGACTCCGGGTCGCCGATGTTCCAGCGCCCATCGACCCATGCCGCTGGGGATCGCTGCATGATCAGGGAGATCGAACCGCCGGTGGGCGGTTGCACCCAGCGACTGTTCCTTCGCCCGTGACTCGGGAACGCCTCCCCCTCCTCGCCGCGGTGATCGCCGGTGGATTCATCGGGTCGCTGGTGAGGGCGCTTGCCTTCGTGGCGTTCCCTGTCGGGGATGGTGCCTTCCCTGCCACGACGCTCGGTATCAATGTGCTTGGCTCGCTCCTCATCGGGTGGTACCTCGCACGTCGCGACCGAAGCGTGGGTCGTCGCTGGTCACTCCACTTCTGGGCGGTGGGCGCGCTCGGGTCCTTCACGACCTTCTCCGCCTTCAGCGTCGAGGTGGTCGACCTGATCGACTCCGGTTTCGTCGCCGTTGCATCCGCATACGTGGTGGCCTCGTTGTTCCTCGGTCTCGCTGCCGCATGGTTTGGCGATCGCCTCGGCGGTGCCTCGTGAGCGTCCTCATCATGGCCCTCGCCGGTTCGTTTGGTGCCGTGTTCCGGTTCATCCTCGCCGGAGTGGTGCAGGATCGAACCAGGGCCGCCTTTCCGCTTGGTACCTTGGCAGTGAACGCCATCGGATCCCTCGGCCTCGGTGTGCTGGTCGGCGCGGCACCCGCCGAAACGACACTCGTCGTCGCTGCCGTCGGGTTCTTTGGGGGTTTCACCACGTTCTCGACATGGACGATCGAGTCAGTCAGGCTCGGTGTCCTGCCGATGCCGAGCCGCCCCGCCGTCATCAATGTCCTTGGCATGCCAGCATTGGCGTTGCTGTCTGCGGCACTCGGCTATTACCTGGCCATATGGGCCATATGAAGGAGGGCGACATGGACGATGTCATCGAACCGACGCTGCTGCGGATCTTCGTGGGGGAGGCTGACCGATACGAAGGCGCGCCCCTCTATCAGGCCATCGTCAGCATGCTGATGCATGAAGGCCTCGGAGGCGCGACAGTTCTTCGGGGAATCGAAGGATTCGGGGCCTCGGCCCGGATGCATGCTGCCCATGTTCTTCGGCTGTCCGATGACCTTCCCATCGTCATCGAGTGCGTCGATGGGAAGGATCGCATCGACGCGATCCTTCCGATGCTCGATGCGATGATCGAAGGGGGCCTCGTCACGACCGAAGAGGTCCATGTGCGGATTCGCAAGCGACCCTCACCTTGACGATCGGTTCACAGACGTCCCGTGTTTCGGTAACGTGGTGAGCCGCGCAAGAGGTGCCTTCGGACGGGAGAGCCACGTGACAGAGAGCGAGACAGGGCCGATCGACTACCTCGTGGTGGAATGGGAGCCGGGCAACCAACCAACCGGCGAGGCATTTCCCTACCTCATCGATCTCGTCGAACGCGGCATCATCCGGGTCCTCGACCTCGTCTTCATTCGGAAGGAGTTCGATGGGAGTGTCGTCGCCATCGACATCTCCGACCTCGACCTCGACGGCAATCCAGAACTCTCGGTCTTCGTCGGCGCAGCTTCGGGGCTCCTGGGGGATGAGGATGCGATGGAGGCAGGCTCGATACTCCGCGAAGGCAGTTCGGCAGCCATGCTTCTCTTCGAGAATGCATGGGCAGGACCATTCGCGGCAGCCCTGAGAAGAGGCGGTGCCCAGCTGGTCGCGTCGGGACGGATCCCTACCCAGGAAATCGTTGCTGCCCTCGACGAACTCGAAGCCGTGGACGCCAGCTGACAAGACAGGAGAATTCGCCATGCCAGGACTTGTTCGTGGAGTCGCCCGTACTGCGGTGATCGCAGGAACGGCGACCGCCGTGTCCAATCGTGTGTCCCGTCGCCAGGCCGAACGCTGGTCTGAGGAAGCAGTGCAGGAGGGCAGTCAGCCCGCGCCGGTGGCCTCCCAGCAGCCGCAGTACCAGCAGCCACCTCCCGCAGCGCCGGAACCAGCCGCGTCGTCCACCACTGACATGCTGACCCAATTGAAGACGCTCGGCGATTTGCATGCTTCTGGTGTGCTGACTGATGAGGAATTCACCGAGCAGAAGGCAAAGATCCTCTCGACCTGATCGCACTCCGTACGGCCTCGGCGCGACCAGAGTCGTCCAAGTGGTGAGCTGCCATGCGAGCAGCACAATCCGTTGTGTTCGGGTCTCGTGGGCGCGATGCTGTCGGGGTGGGTGCCAAATCAGTTGGCCGGGTGATCGACCTCCTCGTCGGAGGGTTGGTCGGTCTCGTCATCGGATGGGTTGCGGCGTTGAACCTCGTGATCTACGCGGGCACCGAACGTGGCTACGAGACGTCGCTGGCAACGGTCTTCGATCAGCAGCCCTTCGTGGGAGTCGCCGCAGTGGCGCTTCTGGTTGCCGGGCCAGTGGTCGGCGTCGCGATCGCTCGACGCACGAGGTTCCGGCGCCAGGCACGGCGCAGAGCGGTGGCGAAACACGACCCGGAGGGTCGTACCAGGACACGGCACCATTGATCGAGATGGCGAAGTCCCCTGGGTATAGAGTCGGTGATGACACGGCCGTACCACGACCGGAAGACGATGGGAGATGGCATGACCTCGCGAGAAGTGAGCAGATGGGCTATCGGATGGACCGCCTTTGCGGCCATCATGATGATGATCATCGGGTTCTTCCAGAGTTTCGCCGGGCTCGTGGCGGTCCTCGAGGATGAGATCCTCGTCGTCACCCCCGACTACCTGTTGAAGCTGGATGTGACGACCTGGGGGTGGATCCACCTCTTCCTCGGCATCGTGGTGATCCTTGCCGGTTTCGCGCTCTTCAGCGGCGCGGTATGGGCGAGGATCGTTGGTGTCCTCCTCGCGGTGGGGAGCCTCATTGCGATGTTCGCGTGGCTTCCGTACTACCCGATCTGGGCGATCATCATCATCACGATGAATGTCTTCGTGATCTGGGCCCTGACGGTCCACGGCCGGGACATCACCGCAGACGTCTAGGAATCGATCGACACACGTACTGGCCCGCCAGCTGAGGTGGTGGGCCAGTACGCGTGTGCCAGGCCTCGTGACGTCTCGGGTTCTCCCGACGTTGCCTAGCCTGCAGCGGTCGTCGTCATCACCGTCGGTGGCCACCGACGCATCCGGGGGAACCATGGCAGCATCCGTCGTCGCCGAGAACATCTTCAAGACATACAAGGGATCAGATGTCCCCGCCCTCGGTGGGGTGTCCATCACGATCGAGCGCGGCCAGGTCTACGGTCTGCTCGGCCCGAATGGAGCGGGGAAGACCACACTCATCCGTGTGCTGGCGACGCTACTCAAGCCAGACTCCGGCCAGGCAATGGTCGAGGGTCTCGATGTCGTCGTCGATCCGATCGGTGTTCGCACCAAGATCGGTCTCGGAGGGCAGTATGCCGCCGTCGACGAGTTCCTCACCGGAAGGGAGAATGTCGAGATGGTCGGCCGCCTCTACAACCTGTCGAAGGCAGAAGCGCGTTCACGCGCCGACGAAGTCCTTGAACGCATCGACCTCGTCGATGCAGCAGATCGCCCGGTCCGGACGTATTCAGGCGGCATGCGTCGACGTCTCGACCTTGCAGCTTCACTCGTTGGTCGACCCGATGTCCTGTTCCTCGACGAACCGACGACTGGTATCGACCCGAGGAGTCGGGTGGACATCTGGGAACTCATCGAGGACCTCGTCAGCGGGGGCACCACGCTCCTCCTGACGACCCAGTACCTCGAGGAGGCTGACTTCCTGGCGGATACGATTGGTGTGATCGACCGGGGACTGTTGATCGCCGAGGGCACGTCCGACGATCTGAAGCAGACCATTGGTGGCGTCGTCATCGAGCTGCACGTCGCAGCCCACGACCG
>JAQAZV010000257.1:0-2865 GCA_032127155.1 Acidimicrobiia bacterium | reverse complement strand
TGGAGCTCGATCGAGACAGCGGACTCCGACCGATGGATCATCGCTGGTGAGGTCATGTGCCCTCTCCCCCATCTGCCGCCTCGTCGTCACCATCGGGATCCACCTCTGGCATACCTTCGACGTCGACGTCACCCGGCCACGGTTTCACCTCGCGGGAGATGAGGGGATACGACTTGAGGAGCGGGTTGCCCTGGAAGTCATCAGGGAGGTACAGAGGAACGAGATGGTCGTTGCCGTCGAACATGATGCCGAACATCTCGTGGGCCTCACGCTCGTGCCATGCCGCGCCGCCGATGTGTGGCGTAAGCGATGCGATCGTGGGATTCTCCCTCGGAAGCGTGGCGACGAAATGCGCGCCGTCAGCGTTCTCGACAGATGAGAGGCGACAAATCACCTCGAAGCGCTCGTCGAGGCTGTCGGGATCGTCCACACCGTCGCCGACCTGGACGTCCTTCGACCAGTCGATCGCTGATAACCATGAGAAGAACGGGAGGTCCTTGTTCGCCTCAACGATGGTCTCGACCCAGCGATCGGCATCAACGAGGATCCGTACGGTTCCGAACTCGACAACGTGGCCCATGGCACCCAAGCGGTCAGCGAGTGAGATCGCGTAGTCCTCGAGTGGATCCGCGGCGGTCACAGGAGCTTCCGACGGTGCGTCGGCGCTGGTCTCAGGCGCGTCGCTCATCGATCCCGCTCCACTTCTTCTTCACGTCCTCGTTCTGGATGCGTTCCTGCAACATCACGATGCCCTCGAGGAGTGCCTCCGGTCGCGGCGGGCATCCCGGCACATAGATGTCGACCGGCATGATCTGGTCGACGCCCTTCGTGACGGAGTAGGAATCCCAGTAGGGGCCCCCGGTGTTCGAGCAGGATCCCATCGAGATCACATACTTGGGCTCCGGCATCTGGTCGTAGAGACGCCTGATGGCGGGGGCCATCTTGTCCGTCACCGTGCCTGCCACGACCATGAGATCTGCCTGGCGGGGCGATGCGGGCAACGGGACGATGCCGAACCGCATGAAGTCGTATCGAGGACCCGACACGGCCATCACCTCGATGGCGCAGCACGCGAGACCGAACTGGAAATACCACAGCGAATACTTCCTGGACCAGTTGAGGAGCCACGACAACGGCTTTGGAGCGCCGAACTTCTCGATCACTCCCACTTGAGGACGCCCTTCCGGATGGCGTACACGAGACCGAGGACGAGGATGCCGATGAAGACGAACATCTCGACCAGCGCCGTGAGGCCCCCGCCATTCTGCGAGAAGTACTCCAGCTGGATCGCCCACGGGAAGATGAAGACCGCCTCGACGTCGAAGATCAGGAAGAGCAGGGCGAAGATGTAGTAGCGGATGTGGCTCTGATTCCAGCCTCCGCCGATCGGCTCGATACCGGATTCATACGCGATGTCCTTGAAGCCACCGGGTGCCTTCGGAGCAAGCGCTTTGTTTGCGGCGACAGCACCGGCAACGAGAATCGCGCCGATCGCTATGAACACCGCGACCGTGATGTAGTCGCCGTAGTACTGGTTGAGCACCCGGAATAACCCCTCAGCCCGTTCCGACCTGTCGGTCGCCGACAGGGGGCGATTGTAACGACACTCAGGAGCCGACTCCCAATTCATCCACCAACTCGTGCCGGCGATCATTTGCACGGCTTCAGGTACGGTTGCTTGCATGCAGATGCCATCTCCACCGGACACCACTGGCAGGGGCCTCGTCAACCTGGCCGCCACCATCGAAGAGGGCTTCGGGCAACAGCCACAACACGAGGTGCTTGCCGGATCGACGAGGGAACCGGACAGGGAGGGAACGACCGTCCTCGTCCTGTTTGATGGGCTCGGCGTCTCACAACTGGAGCATCCGAGGGCGACGGAACTCCGAGCCTCCCTCGCCGGATCCCTCGACGCCCCGTTTCCGACCACCACGACCGTGAGCCTCGCCACCATCGCAACGGGTCGAACTCCGGCCGAACACGGCTTGATCGCGTACCTGTTGTGGGATCCCTCCTTCGGGACCATCGTCAATACCATCCACATGCGCAGCGCCTGGGGCGAACCCGTCGCCATCGACCTGGACCGCTTCCTGCCAAACCCCAACGTCTTCGAACGATTGGCAAGTGGCGGAATCGAATCCGTGGTCGTTCAGCCGGAGAACTTCCGCGGCTCCGCGCTGACGACCGTCCTCTATCGAGGGGCACGGTTCGAGGGATACCGCAACCTCGACGATGCGGTGGCCGTGGCCGTTGATGTCGCTGCGCATCGGAGCAGGCTGATCGTGCTGTACATCCCCCATGTCGACGTTGCCGCTCATGTCTCCGGCCAGGAAAGCACCGACTACGACGATGCCCTGTCGGCCGCCGATACGGTCTGGTCCAGACTTCATCACATGCTTCCGCCACATGTCACCCTCCTCGGAACTGCCGACCACGGACACATCGACATTCCCGATGCGAACAGAATCAGGCTCTCCCCACGCGCAGAGGAGAGTGCCCGACTTTCTGGGGACGGTCGAGCCATGTACGTGCACGGTGATCCCTCACAGGTGCTCAGCGAGACGGGAGGTCTCTGGGTGCCCATCACCGACCTCGAGCCGTTGTGGGGACAGGGATCCCTGTCACCGGATACCACGCGACGCTCGCCGGACGGCGTGGTGCTCATGCGGGATGGCACCGCAGCCTTCACCCGCTACATGAACGACCGCCTCGTCGGGCATCACGGAGGGTTGACCGACGCCGAGCGTTTGGTCCCGCTGCTCGCTCGCGACGTCTTCTGAACGCAGCCGTTGTGGCGCCTCTGCCAATACCCATTGGACCTGCCCTAGGCCGACACTCCCCTGACGCTTCCTGATGTTCGATCGC
>JAQAZV010000256.1:0-6020 GCA_032127155.1 Acidimicrobiia bacterium | reverse complement strand
GAACGCAAGATGCTGCTCGGACTTCGCGAGAGGGCCGAAGGTTCGCAGTAGGGAGGCCATTCCGGCGTTGTGCGTGGACGGGATTTGCCCTGGACGTTCGTGCCGAGTTCGCGGCAGTTCAGGAGCGGCCTGAGGGCGATTGCGGCTCCTTCTGGATTGGTCGCTTCGCCGCCGTCTGTCGCAGCTAGCCCGAATCTGGCATCGCGCACTCTGGAGATGTTGCGATGAATCGGTGCAGGCTGCGGTTGGCCGCCGCTCTTGTCATTGCGGCGCTCAACTGTGCCGACATGGGCGGGTCGAATTGCCCAGATACCATGGTGTCGCCGATGGCCAAGACTGGATGAACGAACGATGGGCAGTGACGTGGACTCGAGAGCAAGTCGTTCCGCACGAGAACACCTGGATGCATTGTGTGCCATGCAGCCTGACCGCAGGCCGGGCAGTCGAGGGAATCATGACGCAACCGAGTATGTGGCCGCAGAGTTCGTTCGGTCATCGTGGAGGGTTCAGGCCCAGGAGTTCGCGTGTCTCGACTGGGAGACCGGTGGTGGTTCAATCACAGTCGGTGGCTCGACTCTCGAGTTGACACCGAGCCCCTATGGTCTCGGTGTTGTGGCTCGCGGTCCGCTTCGTGTTCTCCGATCTGCCGGGGAGTTGGAGGGCACGGGCCTGGCTGGTTCGATCGTGGTGCTTGCCGATGATCTCGCATCGGAGCCTTTGACGCCAAAGGCATTTCCGTTCTATGGGTCTGAAGAGCACATGGCGATCGTCGCTTCACTCGAGCGGTCCCAACCCGCAGCCGTCATTGCAGTCACTGGTTTGTACCCGGACCTATGTGGGGCTCTCGACCCGTTCCCGCTCATCGAAGATGGCGACTTCACGATCCCGACGGCGAACGTGCGTCCCGCCGATTCGGCGCTTCTGCTCAACGGTGAAGGATCGATGGCGTCGGTCGAGATCCGGTCGGAGCGCAAGCCGTCGGGAGCCCGAAACATCATTGCTGTCCGGGGGCCTCAGAATCGTCGCGTGACAGTGGTCGCCCACGTCGATACCAAGCCCGGCACGCCCGGCGCAGTCGACAATGCCGCCGGGGTCGTCGTATTGCTCCTCCTCGCCGACTTGCTCACACCTGGTAGACATCACCCTCTACCGATTGGTGTTGAGCTTCTGGTTGTCAACGGCGAAGACCACTACGCGGCACCGGGAGAGGTCGCCTGGCTCGAATCGAATCGAGACAAGCTCGACAACGTGGAGTTGATGATCAATATCGACGGGATCGGATACCGCGAGGGCGGCTCCGCGTTCTCGTTGTACAACGTCAACAACGAGATCGCAGAGCATGCGAGGCGGACTTTCGCCACATGCGAGGACATCACCGAAGGTCCACAGTGGTACCAGAGTGACCATGCGATCTTTGCGATGCAGGGCAGAGCCGCTCTCGCTCTAACCACCGACCGCGTCCAGGAGATGCTCGCTGTTCTGTTCCACACAGAGCATGACACACCCGACAAGGTCGACGTCAACCGGATCGTCAGCATCGCCACCGCCCTGGAAACGATGCTGACCCGTTGGCCGAGAGTTCCGCCCCCGGCGCAGGGCAGCAGCGACGGATCACCAGAATCGATGGCACCCATGACCTGACACGACCATCGTGTGCTGCCCACGTGTGTGGTGAAGTGGGCGGCTCCACCTACCATGGGCCTGTGGTCGGTCCTCAGCCCCGTGGAGTCATCCCGTTGCTTCCCAACGACTACTTGGCGGCAGGTGGGGTGCTCGGTCGTGCGTTCTTGGATGATCCTCTCTGGTCGGTTCTGATGTCGGATCCTCAGACACGCCAGGCCAGGCTCGCCCAGATGTTCACCGGATTGGTCAAGACGACTGCAGCGGCACGTGGGGTGGTAGAGACGACACCGGGACTGGAGGCGGTTGCCGTCTGGCTGCCACCAGGCAAGGAACTCGGCTGGTGGCCGATGGTGAGATCGGGCATGTCTATGCCTCGCTTTGTGATGGCTCTGCCCACTCAGGATCGCCGTCGCATGATCGCCCTGCTTCGTCAGGGGGATCAGCGCAGAAAAGAACTCATGCCGAGGCCGCACTGGTATCTGGAGGCCATCGGCGTCGAACCTGAACACCAGGGAGCGGGATTCGGCTCTGCGCTGGTACGAGCGGGCATGGCGAGGGCAGACCGGGACAAGACGCCCGTCTACTTGGAGACAGAAACCGAAGGCAATGTCCCCTACTACGAACACCTCGGCTTCGACGTCGTCGAGCGGATCGTCGCCACCGGCCTGAATCTGCCGCTCTGGCTCATGATCCGCCCATAACCGGCCGGGCGGCTGAGGATGTGATCTTCCATGCGTGTCGAGACGCTGTTGAAGTCTGGGTTGCCGCGGTTCCGACCGGGGCGTGGTCAGGTCCGCCGCTGCTCTCGCGTCACTGTTGTGCCTTCGCGAAGGGATCGGGTCGCCTGCCGTTGCCCAAGCGACGCTTCGCAGGGAAGGCGTCAGGGGGTCGCCCGTTCTCGGCGCCCCTGGGCTTCGCGACACCTTCTGACGGATGTGTCCGCTGGTGGGGAAGCGCCTATGCCGATGTCCGTGCCTCGTTGCGTGCTCGCCGAGTTGGTCTTTGTGCTCTGGCAGTTGGGGGATATGTTGTCAATTGTGGTGGTTGCAGGTTGTGTGTCGCCAAGATCGTCGCCTCAACGGTCTATTCGGGTAGCAGTCCATTTTGGGAGCTCGATATGCGAGAGCCGCAGCAGACCCCCTCCCGAGAGTTCTCCCGGTTCGTCAAGGAAGCCGAGCCCCGTTTGTCATATGCGTTCTACGCGGCGTACGGACCGGAGGTCGGCGCCGATGTCACTGCTGAGGCGCTGGCGTATGCCTGGGAGAATTGGACTCGGATCCAGGAAATGGACAATCCGGTCGGGTATCTGTATCGCGTCGGCCAGAGCAAAGCACGTTGGTACCACCGGCCCAGGGTGTGTTTCCCACCGCCCGAGCGGTCCGTGATCCCTGAGGTCGAGCCGAAGCTCCCGAAGGCGTTGAAGCAGTTGACCCGAAGCCAGCGGACCTCGGTGGTCCTGGTGCACGGGTTGGGGTGGACCGAGGAAGAGGTTGCTGCGCTCACCGGACGGTCTCGTTCGACGATCCGTACGCATCTGGAGCGCGGCCTCACGCGACTTAGGCACGAGTTGGAGGTGACGATCGATGCGTGATCTACACACGGAGCTTCGCGACTACGTCGAGTCGACGATTGAGCGGATCGATGTGGAAGATGTGATTGCCGCCGTCTCGATGGGAAATGTGCCTGAGACGCGATCGACTCGCCGTCTCCATCCTGCCTGGGCATTCGGTGCGGGTGTCGTGGCGGTTCTGGTCGTGCTCGGAGCGGTTCCGCTGCTCTACGGGGCGTTGAGCAACGGTGAACCGGACGCCGCGGTGACGATCCCAACGACAACAGTCGCAACGGCACCAACGACCCCCGTTGCCCCCACTCCTACGCAAGCAGGACCGGCCACCCCGCTGGGAGACACCGTCGGGGCACAGGCCTTCTCTTCTGTGGTCGCAACGGATGATGCGGTATGGGCGGCAATCCGGGGTGGGGCCATCCGGTGGGACAAGGCCAACGGCGAGGCGACCGTTCACACCGATGACGCCTTGCCGCTCGTTGCAGCCTGGCAGATCGGCGAGGCGCCCAACGGTGACGTATGGATGGGCAACTCCGGATGGATGGCGCGGTTCGACGGAGAGTGGTCCTTCTTCGAATTCGACAGGACGAACCCACCGTGGGGCCCTGAGGGCTTCGATGCCGACGGCAACGTGTGGTCCGTGATCGGGATGTCCGCGATCGGCCGCTTCGACGGTTCAACGTGGGAAACCCTCACTCTTCCCTCACCCGAGCAGTCTGTCGAGCCGTTCAATCTCGCGGTCGCACCCGACGGGACCGTGTGGGTGATTGCGGGGGTCACCGAGCCGGATGATCCCACGCGAATCATCTATGAGTTCGACGGCGAGACGTGGATAGCGCATGATGAGCTGAGCGGGATCGAGGGGTACGGTGCGTCGCTCGTCGTTGATCCGGCCGGGGGAGTGTGGGTCGGACCTACCGGAACCGTTGCCGACCCCTCGGCAGTGGGGGTCGCGCACTTCGACGGATCGACCTGGGAGCTGTACACCACGGAGGACGGGCTCCTCGACAATCTCAGTTTCGTCACCGGCGTAGGTGACGGGGTCGTATGGGCCAGCTCCGACGGGGGGCTCTCCCGTTTCGACGGATCGTCGTGGACCGCCTATCCCGACACGGCCGACCGGCACCCGGCAGCTGTCGACCCGAACGGCATGCTCTGGATGCCGACGGCGGATGGTGTGGCCGGATTCGACGGTACGGAAACGGTTGTCTTCAACGCTCCCACGCTCGGCCAGCGGCCGGCCGAGACGGCCGAACCGGCGGGCGCGTGGAATCCAATCCTTGCGGAGACGGTCGCAGGTGAGGAGCCCGCAACGGTCGGTTGTCCGACGACGAGCGAAGGCGATGCGAGCGTCCTCCAGAGTCGTCCGGCCACCGGATGGGCGGGACTGCTCTCAGGCGTCTTCGATTCCGCAACGGGCAATGTGCTGTTCGTTGACAAGTCAGGGGGCACCTGGGCGTTCGACGTTTGCACGAACACGTGGTCGGCGCTGACGCCAGAAGGAGACCCGTGGACGAGCACCGCACGGGAATCCATCTACCAGGGATTCGTGTATGACGCCGACTCGGCGCTGACGATCGGCTTGGGGTACTCCGACAAGTTGGCGGTCTATGACAGCGACGAGAATGTCTGGGAGTTCCGCAGTCACGAAGGTTTCCGTGACGTTCTGTCTCTGGGTGTCGTCTATCACCCGCCGTCGGGGCTGGTCGTGACGACCATCGACGGGTCGCTGTGGGCGTACGACGTCGAGGCAGACGCGTGGACCGAAGTCGGCGATCCACCGTTCAGCAGTGCGTGGGAGGGGAGGGAGTTGCTGGGCTACGTGCCGGCGATCGACCGATTCCTCTTCGTGGCCCCGGGCATGACCGGGCTGGTGGATCCCGGAACCGGCGAAACGACCAAGATCTTCACCGAGACTCCGAACGTCGATCTCGGCTGGCCAGGAGCGCAATACGGCCCCGCGAATGGAACGGTCTACGTGACGACCCACGGGCCGACCGGAATGTCGCTCTGCGGTTTCAACACGTCGACGTTGAGCTGGGACTGCTTCGACACGGCTGGGGCAACGGGTTCGGACATCGCTGCGTTCGGCGCAATCGTTGACGATCCAGTCAACGATCGCGTGCTCCTGATCCATCGGATCTACGGGGACTGGTGGGTGAATTCGGAGGGCGCCGTCTGGTCGCTTGAACCGGACACGGGGGAGTGGAACCGAATCCTCGACTCCGTCGAGGATTGAACCCGTCCACACCGGCTGCGTCGCCGATCACAGGGCGCTTGATCGGCACGATGGGCGATCCGGTGAGAAGATCCAAGCCTGTCTCCGAATTGCTCCGGATGGTGCCATGCGACGCGCTTCTCTCAAAGCGATGGTCCGGGAGATCTTGCCTAGTGCGCACGGCGGGTCTCGACGCCCTTTGGTCAACGCGTCGGGCTCGGACCATCGGCGAGTTCCAGAGCGACGCTACCGGTCAAAGGCGTCGCGACGAGCACTTCCACAGCGGCCCCTGTCCGGTGCCGCCTCAACTCGTGAGTGCGTCGCCGCTTGAAGGACCCGGGCCTCTCGTCGCACTCTTCGCACGAGTGGGCGCGCCTCCGAATCTGGATTAGACGGCTGAGCGAGAATCGGGGAAACTGGGCTCCCCGACGCGAGGGAAGGCTACGCATGGCTCATCAGACGGTGAGAGCGGGCTACGAGCAGCTCGTCGATCGCCTGAACCGTTTCCCGCAGGGCGCGCCGCCCTCCGACGTGCTCTATGCCATCCTGAAGATGCTGTTCAGTGAGCGTGAGGCCGGGCTCGTGGCGCTCCTCCCGATTCGACCGTTCACGGCC
>JAQAZV010000255.1:0-6673 GCA_032127155.1 Acidimicrobiia bacterium | reverse complement strand
AACCGTCGTACGCGGTGTAGGTCGCGTAGTAGATCACCCTGCCGTTCTCGTGGACGAATCTCACGAAGCGCGCATCCTCCATCCCGTGGCTCTCGGTGGGCCCGGCGGGGAAGATGACGCGATCCGAGATCTCCGAGTCCGTCGGGAACAGCGTGTTGTAGTTGGACGATGCGAGCCAGTGGATGACCTTGGTGGTGTGAGCCCACACCGAGTGGTCGATGCCCTGCCGCTCGATTCCGCCGAGGGCATCCTCGAGTCGGTCGAGCGTGAAGTGGGGAGGGAGGGCATCGAGGCACGCACGGGCGATGTCATCCATCGCCCCTAGTTCCTCGAGCTTGGCAGCGAAGTGTTCCTTGTCGTATGTCGGAGATCTGCGATCGCCGATCACAGGGAAGTGACTTGGCGAATCGACCGTGATCCCACCTGATGGATCGATAAGCCCCGTACGGAACTCGATCGAGGAAATGTGGCCCTCTCCGATCGCCCTCAGACTCATGACGAACCTCTGCTCGCCTTGGCGGAGGCCGGACTGATCGGGCGCAGAGACGATCGACGGATTGCTGAGTGCCGCGCCTTCGATTGCGTACTCATGCGTGAAGTAGGAGCCAATCAGGAGTCGACGGTCCTCGGAGAGGTCCTCGACGTTCTCGATGTGGCGGGCAACCAGCGCGAAGGAGCGTTCCAGAACGCCGGTGAAGTCAGCGTGGCGGTCCGCAAAGTCCGCCTGAATCCCCGACAAGGTCACGGAGACCTCCGTCGCTGGCATCGCAAGGATCCGACGAATGATCGGCTCTGCCCGCGACCCTTCGTCGGCGGAACCGTGTTGTTCCGCAAGGAACGGTTTCGTGATCACGCGATGGACGTCTGGGACGAAACGAACGGGCTGGCGGGTCATAGTGAGGAGACTCACGGCGTCAGTTGCCCTCTCCATGTCGAGCCCTCCGTTGAGGCGGTCACAGTACGTTCTGCGCTTGCTGAAGCACTGAGAGTGCGGCGAGCGTCGACTCAGCCCCCTGGTTGAGGTTGGTGAAGTCGCGCCCCAACCCGTCCGCGCATCCGCCGGTGACGGGGTCGTAAAGGGGGAGTCCGGCATCGTTGTCGCCCAGGAACCAGCGTGCCGCCATGGAGACGCCATCCTTCCATCGTGGGTTGCCGGTGATGGACAAGGCCCGCGAACATGCATCGGCCATCGCTGCGGCTTCAACGGGCTGTTGGTCAAAGGCAGGTCTGGGTTCACCGAGGGTCCACCCACCGGTTGGTGTGAAGCTGAAGTGGCGGTCACTGGTCTCGATCGCAGCGAGCCAGGCCAGAAGATCGATACCCGCGTCGATGAGACCATCGTTCCCGAGCACCGTGCCTGCGAGAAGGAGTGCCTCTGGGATACGGGCATTGTCGTAGGCAAGTCGATGTTCCTGCCACGGCCACGAAGCGTCATCGTTGATGTGGAGATGACTGACGCACCGGTCGAGCAGCTCTGACGCCGCTGGATGATCGGGGTGAGACAACAACACCTCACCAGCGCCAAGGATCGCAAACGCGTTGGCACGCGGCGACGTCGAACGGAAACCGCGACACCTGTCGAAGATGGAGAGGGCCATGTCCTGCATCCCTGCGGTCGGTGCATGACCACCGATCGTCCCCAGCGCCCAGATGGCTCTCCCCTGCGAGTCGTCGGACCCGACGCCTGCAGACCACGTTCCGTCCGGGTTGCGGCGATTCACGAATCCCCCGGTTGGGAGTTCGGCGTGTTGGAGGAACGCCAAGTAGGTTTCACCGAGCGCGATGAGGTCGCTCGAGGGCTCCTCGACGCGCCCGACCACGATCAAAGCCCGAGCGTTGTCGTCAGTGCAATACCCATGGTTGAAGCGCGGGGTGGTGAATTCCGCATGTTCCCAGAGGCCATGGTGGCCGGTCATGTTCACGAGATGATCGAAGCGGGGTCGTGGAAGTGGGTCAGTTCCGGCTGGACGCGCTCCTGCCTCTTCCCCGCTGGCTGTCGCCCCAGGCAATCTGGTACGGACGTCAGCCGACCTTGGCAAGGCCATCGGCAACCTTTCGGTGCGGCGTCGCGACGGCGCGGAGGTGACCAGCTGCGCGCGATGCGATGAGAATCTCGGCCTCATCCATATATCGGCGTGCAATGGCGGGCCACTGGAGAGTCGAGCCGATCAGTCTCGCCTCGGTTGCCATGTCGAACGCAGCGGAGGGATGTGTCAACAACAGCAGAAGCGCAGCCGCCATGGCAGCAGGATCTCCGTGCGGCACCACGATCCCTGCTCCGGTGCCAAGGAGTTCAACGGCGTGGGGAAAGGCGGTCGCGATGACGGGCTTGCCTGCGGCGAGTGCCTCCACGAGGACGCCAGAGGTGACCTGCTCGGTGGACTCGTATGGCAACACGACCAGGTCGGCCTGACGGACAGCAACGGTCAGCTCTTCGGTCGTGAGATATCGACCATCGAACTCGACGACATCCCCGAGCCCGAGAGCCCGGACTTGATCTTCGAGCCCTTCCAGATAGGCATCGCCCTGGGAGGCCTGGACCTTGGGATGGGTCTTGCCGAGGATGATGTATCGCGGCTTTGGGTGAAGCTTCTCGAGACCGGCGAAGGCGCTGATCGCCATCTCCAGTCCTTTACCCGGCCCGATGAGGCCCCAGGTGAGGACAACGGGGCGGTCTCCCGTCACGAGGGACGGGCCCATCAGGCCGGTCCTCGCCCCGTGCGGGATGACGCGGATCTTCGACTCGTCGACGGTATAGCGATCGACAAGCCTCGAGTATGCCGTTTCGCTCATCACGATCGTGATGGCTGCGAGCGCCACGAGCTTCTCGAGAATCGATCGCTGAGCGGGGCTTGGTCTGCTGAGGACGGTGTGGAGGGTGACCACGGCTGGCACCCGGAGTCCAGCAAGGAGATCGAGCACCTCGTCGCCATCCGGCCCTCCGTAGATGCCGTATTCGTGCTGGATGAACGCGACATCAAAGCCGTTGAGGGCATCGATCGCCTCGACGAGGGAGACGTCGTCTCCGTTCAGATGCTCATGTACGACTTCGTTTCGGAGGCTGAAGCTCGGGTTGTCGGCGACGCTCACCACGCCAAGTCCGGTGCCGGAGCCTCGATGACCTGCGATGGCGTCGCGAAGGGAGGCGGTGAAGGTGGCAAGGCCACAGGACGTCGGGGGATAGGTACTCAGAAAGCCGACGGCAGGCCGCGTCGGGGCTTGGTTCATGTGGGGGGTCATGCTCTCGAACGCTCCATCGGGCTCCTGATGGTTGAGGCAACAGCGATCGTTCGAGCGAGCGGTGAGGGAGGACCCTGGAAAAGTTCCGCGAGGACAAAGAAAACACTGCGGCTGAGGCCGCCCTGTGGTCCCAGTCTACCGGGCGAGCCGCCTACGACGGTCATCCCTGGACCACGTGAAGAGGTATTGCCTCGTCGATGAAAGGGCGTCGGGTGGGCCAGACCGGATCTGAACCTGTCCGAATCCGCAGATGTGCGCTTCCTACCGGCGATGCACGTTGCCGGATGTGCGCAGTCGAAGATCGCCGATTCTTCCACCTGTTCCGGCGGCCAGACCGGGCGTACGGTGTGACATGGAGGCATTCAGCTTCCGGTGGGAGGGCGGGAACTCAGAGAGGTGCTCTGATGCGTGCCCGAATCGCCTTCTCGCTTCTGGTCGGGTTGGTATTGGTGGCTGGATGCTCGTCCGATGACGGTGAGGAATCCGACGCGACGTCGGCTGCTCTCACCACTGTCGAGGTCACCACAACCGTGACCGACATCACAAGTACAGCGGTCGCCGCTGATGATGCGCAGATCGAGATCACGTACACCGAGGACGGGACAACCTATGTCGGCGATCGCGAGATCATCGAGGGAACCGCCACCGTCACGTTCTCGAACGAGACCGACGGCGAGGCGGTCGTAGCCCTCTTGCGGTACGAGACCGGCTCTGCTGCCCTTGCAGAGGAGCTGGAGTTCCTCGAGGAGGGCAATCGCGTTGTAACGGGAGACAAACCCCCGACGGCGGGTTTCGACGACGTCGATCTCGAAGGTTCCGGTGGTCTTGTGCCAGGGAGTCATACCTGGACGGTGGACTTGGAACCCGGCACCTACCTCTTCGATGTGGGCCCGGTGGACTTCCATACAACGGGACTGTGGCGAGCGGCCGTCTTCGAGGTTGCTGGCGAGTGAAACGACCGGCACCAGATCGGTACTGCACTTTACAGTAAGCTTCGTGATATCTTGAACCGCAGCCCCCTGGGCTTCAAGACACTCGAGGCCTGCAAGGAGGACACCGATGGATGTTGATACCCACATCGAGGCAATCAGTCGAGAGGGTGAGCGGTTGGTCGCAGCCGCCTCCCGAGCCCGGCTCGATGACCCCATCCCGTGGTGCCCCGGCTGGGACACCCGCGACCTCCTCCACCATCTGAGCGAGATCCACCTGTGGGCGGCCTCCCACGTCGCGAGGCGCGCCGTGCGAGACGGCGCCTCGGAGCTGGTCGACCTCGAGGCCGCCTGGCCGGATCTGGCGATCTTCTGGCCGGACGACGAGACCCTGATCGACTATTACCTTGCCACGAACGCCAACCTCGTGGCCGAGCTCGATTCGGCGCCGTCGGACCTCGCCACCTGGACATTCCTCCCTGCGCCATCACCCCGCCAGATGTGGGCGCGGCGGCAAGCTCACGAGACGGCAATTCACCGCTATGACGCCGAGTCGGCAACCGCGTCGGTGAGCGGGTTCGATCCGACGTTTGCCTCCGACGGTATCGACGAGATCCTCACAGCAATGGCTCCCAGGGCCGACGAGCTCCCACTCGAGTCCTCTGTGACGATGGCAATCTCTCCCAGCGACGTCGAAGAGCGTTGGGTCGTCACCCTTGGACCGGACGGCATCGACACGGTCCGAGCTGACGGCCCCGCCGACCTCGTTCTCGGTGGACTCGCTTCCGACCTGTACCTGGCCGTGTGGAATCGAGGAGATGACACCGCGATCACGTTGACCGGCGATCCCACTGTCCTGGACATCTGGCGTGCCCGCCACCGGTCGCGTTGGCCGCGCACCCGCGACGAGGACGAAGCCAAGGCGCAGGCCGCTCGGTGACGATATCGCCATCTCTCCGTTTGGCAATCGGCTGGCATGCTTGAGCGAGCTGCGGACCGCGGCGGCCGTTTCCGATCTGGTGGACGACCCCGAAAACAGCGAAAACCCCGACACTGTCGGGGTTCTCTCGTGTGGGCCGACCTGGATGTGAACCTGAAGCGGCCGAGCGGGAACGCATCGCTTGTCGCGAGGGACGTTTCGGTTCCTTCGCCTGTGGATCCTGCCTTGTTCGGCGCGTTCGCATCTGACCGGGAACCACGGTGTGAGGGAGGCGATTGAGTGGGCCCACCTGGATTTGAACCTGAAGCGGCCGTGCGAGGTCACGCTGGGTGATGCGAAGAACCTTTCGGTTCCTTCGTCTATGCATTCCACCTGGTGTGTCGTGATCGCATCAGACCGGGAACCACGGTGTGAGGGAGGCGATTGAGTGGGCCCACCTGGATTTGAACCAGGGACCTCATCCTTATCAGGGATGCGCTCTAACCGAGCTGAGCTATGGGCCCGTACCGAGTCCGGAAGACTACCAAGGTGGGTTCGGAAACGAAATGGTGGAGGTCCGTGTGTGCTTGGGTGAGCGTCGGTACGATGCGTCCCGGTCGACCCAAGGAGGCCCTGATGTACAAATGGATCCTGCTCGGCCACGCCATCGGCGGTGCGACGCTGTTCGGCGCCAGCATCTACATGGAGAGCCTGATGGCGGGAGCGAGCCGTACGACCGACCCCTCCTCCTACATGCTGGTCATGCTCCGACTGTCGAAGGCGGCGAACCGCGTCATGGGGCCAGCAAGCATCATCACCTTCATCTTCGGCATCTGGGTCGTTGTCGAGACGGCGTATGAGTTCAGTGACCTGTTCGTCACCATCGGTATGTCGGTCATCATCCTCGCGTTTGCGATCAGCATGTTCCTGATGAGTCCTCGCGAGAAGGAGATCAATGCGCTGATCATCGAGAACGGTATGGACGATGAGTCGGCCGTCGCCAAGATGCGATCGCTCGGGAATCTCGCCCACGTCCAGACCTTGCTCGTGACGATCGCGTTCGTGGTGATGATCCTGAAACCAGGAGCCTGATCGGAAGTCCGTACCAGCGCTCTACACTTCAGCGCTCTTGGGGACGTAGCTCAGTTGGGAGAGCACCTGGTTTGCAACCAGGGGGTCGTCGGTTCGAGTCCGATCGTCTCCACTGCCGAACGAGGAGCCAGCCATGGCCGAAGCTGTCATCGTCGACGCAGTCCGCACCCCACTCGGGAAGCGCAACGGCGTTCTCTCTGATTGGCACCCCGCCGACCTTGCGGCCGAGACGCTGAAGGCCCTCGCCGAGCGCACCTCCATCGACCCCGCCCTCGTCGACGACGTGATCATGGGGTGTGTTTCCCAGGTCGGCGACCAGACCTACAACATCGGGCGGAACGCCGTCCTCGGTGCCGGATGGCCAGAAACCGTTCCCGGAGTCACGATCGACCGGCAGTGCGGTTCGTCCCAGCAGTCGATCCACTTCGCAGCCCAGGGCGTGATGGCTGGCGCATACGACGTCGTCGTTGCGGCGGGTGTCGAATCCATGTCG
>JAQAZV010000254.1:0-20466 GCA_032127155.1 Acidimicrobiia bacterium | reverse complement strand
GTGGCCATGCCCCCGACCTTCACGGGACTGATCCGGTTGATGAAGGACCCGGCCAGCTGCGTGAGCGTTGCAGGGATCAGCCGGATGCGATCCGGTACGGATCCCATGATGTTGTAGGCAGCGCCGACATAGGTCACGAACGATGCGAGCAGGATCGCAGGGAGCCATGCCCAGTTGGCGTCGAGGACGGCACCGAAGTCGGTCTCGGTCAGCTGAGGAATCAGGAAGTACATCGCGAGGGCGAAGCCGATGACCATGATCACCGTGCGGGTCGGAACGCGCTCGAGCTTTTCGAGCTGGATCTCCTCGACGCCGGTCTGATCCTGGATGGCTGAGCGGATGGCCTCGTCGAGACCCTTCTGCTTCTTCAGCGAATCACGGGTCGCGCCAGAAAGCGCAAGGGGTTGGATCCGCGAAGAAGCATCGGCGACGGGATCCGTCCCAAGGACGGCCACAGCGTTGGAGACGGCCCGTTCAGCCCCGATCACCGATGCCGTCGACGTCATGAGCTCTGCGACGTCTGACCGCAATTGGCCATTGGTCGCAGCGAGCTCAGCGAAACCGAAATCGATCAACCACGGCTTGCCATCTGATCCGAGGAACACATTCGCGAGGCGGAGGTCCCTGTGTGCCGTGCGATGCTCACGGAGGGTCGCAACCTGGCGCCACACTCCCTGCAGCACATCGTCGGTCAGGTCCTCGGCAGGCACTGAGTCGAGGGACTTGCCGTCGACGAGGTCGTACGCCATCAGCATCGAGTTCACAGGAACTTCGGCGACCGCCTCCAACTGGGGGGTCTGGATGCCGTCGGCCGTGGCCATGAGCGACGCGACGGCCTCGTGCTCGATGGCCCGTTTCAGGGATGAGAAGGGTCGCTCGTCACCGACCCCTTTGAGGCGGAACATCCTCGTGAAGCGGAACATGACATCCGCGGCGCGCTCGTCCGGCGACAAGACTTTGACGAAGAGACCCTGCCCCGCGGTCGTGACGGCGAACCACGGCACCGAACCCCGTGCGTCGACACCGGCCCGGCGCAGCTCGGTGAGCATGATGCCAGATCGTGCGAGGCCTTCGACGACCTGCTTTCCCCTTGGCCGTCGATTGGGTTCACCGAAGGCGAGGAGGACTGCCGCTCCGACGGCATAGGCGATACCGATGGCGAGGAACTCGTCAGTTGGTGCGGTCAAGTTGCTCAACATGGACGTTGCAGCCATGACGATGATGCTGATCCATCCGAAGCGCCGCCAGCGACGATTGAGGTACGGAGTCACCGCAGAGAAGAACGCTGTCAGGGAAACTATGAGGAAGTATCGGGCGACGGGGCTCACATTCCCTGGGTCCACGATGCACTCGAACACGCCGACGTTGGCTACGTCAGTGCCGGGGGCGCAAATCCACGCAGGGGGTGTGAAGGAGAGGTCGGGAGGGGAGAACTTCGACACGAGGAAGGATTCGAGGAGCCACAGAGCCACAAGGGCGACGACGACAGCAAGGATGGCGAGTCGCAACCTGCGCCACTGTCGCTTCCGGATGAAATAGCCGACAGCGACGAAAGGAAGGAAGAAGCCGACAAGACCGATGATTCCAAGGATGAATATCATGACACCATTCGGGACCACGTCGAAGCCCTCGATGACCTCGACGGTGATGGCCTCTGAGATGTTGTTGAGGGTCGTGGCGAGCAGGAAACCGAGGATCGTCGCCAGAATGGCGATGATCAACCTCAACAGATCGGTGGGGTGGCGAACGACTTTCCGCTCGGTGGGTTCCTCGATCGTTACGCCAGTGTTGTCCATGGTGGTTGCCACGTTCGGCTCCTCTAGGCTCAGGTGCAGCGGGCAGCATAGGGGTGTCCGCTTCCTCTGTAAGCGAATATCTGTGGGACGGTGCGTCACATGGGGACGGTCAGGATCGCCGCTGAAGCTGGAGCCCTCGTTGCGTCGTCGATGACTGCCCGCGCCGGCGTCCCGGCGTGGGACGAAGCGCTCTTTCGAAGGATCAACGCATTACCGGGCACATTTGCGCCGGTCGTGTGGGCACCCATGCAAGCGGGTGCCCTTGGTGCGCCCATCGCAGTCGGCGCCGTCCTGCTCCTCGGTGGCCGGAGGCGGGAGGCAGCCCGCACCGTCGTCACCGGCGTCGCGGTGTGGGGCATCGCCAAGGGCGTCAAACACCTCGTGGGTCGAGGTCGCCCTCGGGACCACATCGAGACGACGGAGTTGCGAATGGGATCGGCGGACAACGGCCTCGGCTATCCGTCCGGACATGCAGCTGTGGTTGTCGCCGTTGTAGCCGGTGTCCGTTCGAACGCCGGTCCAGCCTGGGGCGCTGCTGGCCTTGCGCTTGGCCTGGCCGTCGGCTTCTCCCGTGTCTACGTGGGCGCCCACTACCCCCTCGATGTCCTCGGCGGGTACGCGCTCGGTGCACTCACGGCGGACACCTATCGTTCCCTGGAGGCAATGGTCGCCGGACGGTGACGGTCCTGTTTGCCGACCTCAACTGGCGAGATCATCGAGATAGACGAGGGTCGCCTGGTAGGCGGACTCGATGCTGGTCTCGGCATTCGAGAGGTCGCCATATTTGAGCTTGGTCGGATCGTTGTAACGCCCGACCTTGGTACCCGTTGGGAGGACGTGTACGGTGACGCCCCTTCCCGAACACATCGAGAACGATCGCGATCGCGAACAGGATCGGGCTCACAAGCACGGAGAGGAGGGCGAAGAAATCGACCAAGGGGTCGATGAAGACCCGTCGCACCCCGATGGGTGGTATCCACATGACGTTGCCTCCCTTCAGGGCCGCCCTCAGCGGTCGTAACCGTCCTCTGCCATTTGTTGGGCTGCTTCCCGCAGGTCGGTACCGATGAACAGCACCATCGCGTCGAAGAATGAGCGTGTTCCCACGGGTGAGTACATGAGATCGGAGCCATCGAAGCGCACGATGTCGGCGTCGGCGAGCAACGAGGCCATTCGCCGATCGAAGTCGTCGCGATAGGCGCCGGAGTCGAAGTCGGTGTGGGGCGAGATGAATCCACCCCTCTCTGCCCATGCCGTACCTGCTTGGGAAGTCGCCAGGAATCTCATCAGTTCCCACGTCGCATCGGAATCGTTGAACGCCGCGGCAACGGTGCCCCCGATGAGGATGGGTGCAGACTCATTGCTCGATCCCGGGAGGAGGAAGACATCGACGCCCCCGTCGGGACCGATTTCCATGCCCGATGGCAGATTCGACCGCTGGAATGACGCCATCTTGTACATGAAGCATCCAGGTGGATCGGTGAACATCGAGTCCTGTGCTGCGGCGGGGCTGGTGTTCAGGATTCCCCTGCGGTCTCGATCGGAGCTCCCAGCCTCCAGCGTCATGTTCCCGAACCCCGCAAACGCAGAACCGATCGGTTCCGACGTGAAGGCGAGGTCACCGGCAACCCAGCTGTCGTAGGCCGCGGTTCCCGAATCCCGTAACACGATGTCCTCGACCCAGTCGGTTGCTGGCCAGCCGCTGGCACGGAACGCTGAAACCCCGAGGCACCAGGGGTTGGACCCGTCTGCGCTGATGCGCTGGGTCAGATCCTTCAATGCATCCCAGGTGGCAGGAACGTCGTATCCGTAGGCCGCGAAGGCATCCGGCGAATACCACACGAGGCTCTTCACGTTCACTTGGAAGAGGAACCCCGGAATGTCGCCCGACGACCCGAAGGCATCAGACAGGGAAGGAAGCAGGGAGCTGCTCGCGATCTGGGCCACGTCGTCGCGAAGGGGCTCGACATAGCCTGATGTCGCCAGATCTTTGAGGAGCCCCGGCTGGGGGAAGAAACCGATGTCGGGAGCATTCCCCTCCTCGACTCGTTCGCGCATCGCCGTCGGGAAGGAAGCCGATCCTGTGAACCTCACCTCGATGCCCGTTTCGGACTCGAACCGATCGAAGACGGATCGAAGCGCATCGGCATCCGCTCCGCGCTGGTTGCCGAATACGGTGACAACTTCGGGTGATCGCCCGTCGTTCGCAGCGCAGGCACCAGCGACAAGGGCGAGCGCGACCGTGACGAGGGCGAGGCGCTCAGCCAGATGTGGATTCATCGGCGACCTCGAGCCGGTACCTGATCCTGATGTCGACAGCAGAGCCGACCCGCTCTGAGACGGCGTCCGCGAGCTTCCACGAAGGCTGTGGAGCGGCGGAGGTGGTCGATACGATCAGGTCGACCACGGCGCGGCCCCCGGGTTGGAGATCTGCCGCCAGGTCCTCAATCGTGGCATTCGGATCCCATTGTGCAACCTCGATCGTCACCGTTCTGGCGAACCGCTGGTCCTGGATCACCCCGACCGTGTGGATTGTCAACGGCACCGCGATGGCAATCAGGACCACCGCGCTGACGACCAAGCCGATCCGTGCGTTGCGAAAGCCTTCGAGACGGATTTCTGGCGGAATGAATCCGGACAACACCATGACGACGATCACCGACAAGACGATGGCGAAGAGGTTGGTCAGGAAGAGGAGGAAGGCACCACCCGCCTGCCCTGTGGCGCCGATCTTGAGCAGGATGCCGACCGTCGCCAAGGGAGGAACCAGGGCAACAGCGATTGCGACGCCAGGCAACGACGAACTGGCCTTGGGATGGGTCAGCACGTAGCCACCTGCGAGGCCGGCTGCGATGGCAACGCCGAGGTCGAGGAGGGATGGTTGGGTGCGTCCGAGAATCTCAGAAGGTAGCGAATAGGTGGTCGTGAAGTTCTGGAGGCCGACCCATGTGACGAACATCGACGTCCCGATGGCCACAGCCACGCCGCTCGCCAGAGTGCCGATACTCGACAAGAGCATTCGCAGGTCGACGACGAGGAGCGCAGCGGCGGTCGCCAGGATGGGGGTCATGAGCGGAGCAACGAGCATGGCACCGATGATCACGGCAACGCTGTTCGCGGCGAGCCCGAAGGCAGCGAGCAGCGTCGACAGGACCATGAGCGTGAAGAACCTGGCGAGATGCGCCTTGAGGTCTGCGGTATCCCAGAAGAGCTCGGTGGTCACCATCGAACGTTCGTACTCTGACATCAATCGCTGCGATGGTCGGAAACCGTTGAGCATCTGGCCGAGGGGGGACATGGGTGCCGCTCCGGCCGTGGAGGTGTCCTCGGGTGGTGTTCCGGTGTTCATGGACCGGGATCATACGGATCACTCGTGATTGTTTCCCTGGTAAACAAACTGAACCCTCCACAGAGCGGGCGCGCGACGATTCGACTGGCCATCCGCTCGCCGTCGAATGCGATCCCTGCGTTCACAACAGCGCCAGAAGCGATGAAATCCTCCTCGCCCTGAGATCCCGGCAGGGCGAAATGGCAGGCGCGAGCGCCCACACGAACGATCGCCGGGCCACAGCGTGGCTCATCGTCGGGCCGGTGCGGACGGGGGTCAGGCGGGTGCGAGTCCCTCTTCGTCTGCTGCTGCTTCGAGGCGGGCACGTGTCTCGGCCTCGATCTCCTCATGATCGTCGAGGACGTTGAGAAGGTCGTTCATGTGGTGGAACCCGAGCTTGAGACCCTCCAGCTCGATCTTGCCGTCTCCCGACTCATCCTCGATGACTGCGGTCCTGGTCGAGATCCTCGTCTTGATTGTCACGCTCAGGGACGCACGATCCAGGACGTTGAGCACCTCGAGGTGCTTTGCGAGCAGGGTTCCCTGTCCAAAGGACGTGGCGAGTACATACAGCTTGGTCGGTGAAGCGGCGAGCACGACAACAGGTGGCTTTCCCTTTCCGGCTGCCATCGTCCCAACGGCGATGCCGCCAGCCGCCCCGGCAGCCTTGGCCCACGAATCGCCGCCGGAGGCGGCGCCACCCACGAGTGATCCGGCAGCAGCTCCTGCGGCTCGCTTCCAGACCATGCCCTTTGGCTGGAAGTCGCCAGCGACAAAGATCTCATCGTCGCCGGTTGCCTCGCGTGACATGTCGATCAACTTCTGCTTGAGATCCATTGTCCGTCCTTCGGTCGGGTGCGGGAATGACGGTGAGGATATGGTGATCCCGATGAGTAGTTGCCGCAGGAAGCGATCGCTCGCGACCATCCGGCCCTACCGAGGTCGACCGCTCCCGCGAAGGGTCATTCCCTTGTATCCCGATGTGAAGCCCGCCTGGATGAGGGCGGGTCCGAGGGGATGATCATGCGCATCGACGCCATCGATCGTCGCTATCTGCACGCGTGATCTAGCCGAAGCCAGGCGATGGACACCGTCGATCGTTGTCGCAGCGCCAGTACCGAAGGTCACGATCCTTCGGCCAGGCGGATCCAGCCACGCTGCTGGCGCTCCTTCGACCAGGCACACCAGTGCCCCCGCCCGCCGTTCGGCTTTGCCCTCGGTTGCTGGCCACGGCACCGATGCTCCGTACGGGTTCGCCGGATCGACTGCTGACAGAATGATGGTTGATGGATCGGTGTGACGAAGTCGCTCGACGGCACCAGGGAGGGCGAATTGGGCTCCTCCCATCCCTTCGATGAAGTAGCCGCGCCGCACGGAGCCGACATCCTCGAGTGACGAGAAGGCGGCATAGAGGCCGGAGAATCCCCCCGTGATGCCCTCGGCGAGAACGATGTCCCGTGTCACGATGCCGTACCGGTCGAGGAGGTTGCTCGCTATGGCCAGAGCGCGTTCCTCTGCCGACATCGTTGAGCGAAGTCGTTCGGTGAGGTACCAGCGGCCGGAAGCGATGGGAGGTGTCGCCGCGACATTTCGTTTGCGCCCGGATCGGCCAGACGTCCGGGATGTGAATGCCCTCAACGGCGCAAGGGAATCATTCGTGATGGAGCCGCACCAGACCAGGTCCCAGATGGCATCGGCCACATCGCTGGGATCGCCACCCCCGACAGACGCGTAGATGTCGGGGAAGAAGCTCGCCCCGTACTGCTCGAGGTGGCCGACGATGCCCTTGTGAAGGGCTGACTCGGGTGCATCGACATCTGTGGTGTCCGGCAGGAGGGCGGCCGCCGTCTCCCGACGCATCAGCATGATCCGTCCATCCTTGGCGCCGAGGGGGGACACGCCCACCCACACCATGGCGCCAGACGCGAGCTCCTGGTCAATCAGTCGTGTCGCGTCGGGTCCCCTGGCGGGGAGCACCGAGGCTGCCAATGCCGATGCAGGAACGACCGCCGCGTTCAACCCCCTGGCGATGTCGTCGACGGTCAGCGTGCGGTCGCCGTCGAGTCCATGCCAGGCAGGCAGGAATGATCCATAGCGGGCGGCATCGACAGCCTCGACCTGGCTCCTGAGTACGGCGAGCGATCGCCTCCGGATCCGGCGCAGGACCTCGGTCGAAACCCACTCATGGTCAGGCCCTCCTTCCAAGGAGGTGTCGGGAGAATGGCCGATCGGTCTGAACGCCCCCGCCCGTACCTTGCCGTCGCCCTCGAGCCGCCTCAGCACCTCGATCGTGGTGACGGCAGGGAGTCCCGTCCCCTCGGAAGCCTGGGAGGTCGTGAAGGGCCCATGCGTTCTGGCAAATCGTCCGACGATGTCGCCAAGCGGATCAGCAACCGGTTCGAGGAGTTCCGAAGGGACACCGGGCGCGGGCTGGAGACCGATGGCATCTCGCATTCGGGCCACGTCTTCGGCAGCCACGAGGAGTTCGCCTTCTGGGGTGTGATGGCGATAGGCACGACTGGTGATCGTCAGCTCGTCCGTCCATGAGGGTGCGTTGGTGGGGTCGACCATGCGATCGCGGATCTGCGTCACCGTGAGTGGACCGAGGTCCCTGAGGAGATCGTGCAATCCATCGATGGACCGCACCTTGCGATCCTCCGATAGGTGTTGGAGGTCGTCCTCCACGTCATCCATCACGTCAGCATCGAGGAGATCCCGGAACTCTGGTTCACCAAGCAGCTCGGCGAGCAGCGACCGATCCAACGTGAGTGCCGCGGCACGCCGTTCGGCCACGGGGGCGTCGTACTCGTACATGAAGGAGGCGACGAAGTCGAACATCAGTGACGACGCGAAGGGTGTCGGCCCGTGCGTGTCGATGTCCACGAGGCGTGTCTTCCTCGATTCGATCTCGGACAGGATGTCGATGAGGGCAGGTACGTCGAAGTGGTCCTGCAGGACCTCCCGATAGGTCTCGAGCATGATCGGGAACGATCCGAAACCCCTCGTGACCTCGAGGAGGTTCGCTGCCTTGCGTCGCTGTAACCACAGTGGTGTCCGCGTGCCCGGACGACGGCGGGGGAGGAGGAGCGCCCTCGCCGCGGCCTCGCGGAATCGGGAGGTGAACAGCGCAGTGTCGCCGACCTCGTCGAGGACCGCCTCCTCGACAGCGGACGGATCCACGGCAACGATGCCCGTATCGGGAGGGGTATCGATGTCTGGGAATCTGAGGACGATGCCGTCGTCCGACCAGATCACATCGACCGCACCGCCGGTTTCCGCCCGGAACCGGTTGCGTATGGCCAGCGCCCATGGCGCGTGGACCCTTCCTCCGAAGGGTGACAGCACCACCATTCTCCAATCGCCGATCTCGTCCCTGAATCGCTCGACCACGATGGTGCGATCGGTGGGCAGGACACCGGAAGCCTCTTTCTCCTCCTCGATGAACGTCGCGAGGTTGAGGGCCGCGAGGGGGTCGAGCCGATAGGTGGTCGAGAGGATGGTGATGGCCTCCTCCCGCTCGAGCAAGCCGATACGTCTCGTGAATGCTCCGACGGCGCGGCCGAGCTCCACCGGGCGGCCGGGGGCGTCGCCGTGCCAGAAGGGCATGCGCGCTGCCCCCGCACCGGGGGCGGGCGTGACCGTGACCCGGTCATGCGTGATGTCGTCGATGCGCCATGTCGTGGACCCGAGCACAAAGGTGTCTCCTGGCCGCGACTCGTACACCATCTCTTCGTCGAGCTCTCCCACGCGCCCACCGCCAGGGAGGTTCACCGTGTACAGACCCCGATCGGGGATCGTCCCCGGATTGGTTGTCGCGAGAAGGCGGGCATTCGAGCGAGCGGAGAGGACCCCGGTCGCACGGTCCCACACCAGACGCGGTCGCAGTTCTGCGAAGTCGTCGCTTGGGTAGCGTCCCGAGAGCATGTCGATGACCGACTCGAATGTCGCACGCGTGAGCGTGGCGAACGGCATGGCGCCGCGAACCATGTCGAAGGCCTCAGCGACACCCGTGTCGTCCATCGCGACCGTTGCCACCAGCTGCTGGGCAAGGACGTCGATGGGGTTGCGAGGTATCGACGTGTGCTCGATGTCACCTGCGTACATGCGCTCGACGACGACAGCGGTTTCGAGGAGGTCGCCACGATGCTTCGGAAAGATCTTGGCAACCGATGGGGCGCCAACGGAATGTCCTGCCCTACCGACCCGTTGGAGCCCCCTGGCCACCGACGAGGGGGACTCGACCAAAACGACGAGGTCCACCGCCGCCATGTCTATGCCAAGCTCGAGGGTCGATGTTGCAACCACACCCTTGAGGTCCCCTCGTTTCAGGCGATCCTCGATGTCGACACGTTGCTCTCTCGATACCGATCCGTGATGTGCCTGGACGATCTCATCGTCTGCGAGACGGTTCAGCTCTGCGGCAAGGCGTTCGGCAAGCCCGCGGCTGTTCACGAACAGGATCGTGCTGCGGTGGGTGAGGACGAGGTCGAGAAGACGCGGATACATCGAGGGCCAGATCGATCGCTTCCGCGGCTCGTCATCCGATGGATCATCGGCATCGGGTTGGGTCATGTCCGATACGGCGACGATGATCTCGACGTCGATCTCCTTGTCCTTGGGAGCGTCGACGATCGACACCTCGCGGGGGACCCAATCCTCGCCGTCGATCGTTCCACCGCCGAGGAACGCGGCGATGTCCTCGAGCGGTCGCTGGGTTGCCGACAGCCCGATGCGTTGCAGCGGACCATCGACCACAGCTTCGAGTCGTTCGATGCTGAGTGCGAGATGGGATCCGCGTTTCGTTCCCGCGAGCGCATGGATCTCATCGACGATCACCGTTTCGACCGATGCAAGGAGCCCTCTCGCCCTGGAGGTCAGCATCAGGTACAAGCTCTCTGGCGTCGTGATCAGGAGGTCAGGAGGATTCCGGAGCATCGCTTGGCGTTCCCGCTGTGGAGTGTCGCCTGACCGCATCGCCACGGACACGGGCCCCATGTCGATCCCTGCGCGGGTTGCTTCTGAGCGAATGCCCGTGAGGGGGGCTCTGAGGTTGCGATCGACGTCGTACGCCAGCGCCTTCAGGGGGGAGATGTAGAGGACCCGGCACCGCTGGTCACGAGGGGGAGGGGGATCGTTTGCCAACCGATCGATGGCCCACAGAAACGCCGCGAGGGTCTTGCCCGATCCGGTGGGAGCATGGATGAGGGTGTGATTCCCGTCCGCAATGGACTCCCACCCGGCCTCCTGTGCAGCGGTAGGGGCTTGAAACACGGCGTTGAACCACGCTGTCGTTGCGGGGGAGAATCGATCGAGCGCTGCCATGGCGACAGGCTACCGAGTCGGCGTGACGCGTCCCCCAGGGTGGGGTGGCGGCCGCATTCCCTGAACCTTCATGTAGTGGTTGAGGGTTGTCACAGCGCAGTCATGGCAGGCATTTGCGTCTGATCCTTCGACTCTCCATCGAGGCGATCGAAATGACAAAACCGACTTACTCACGACTCTGTGGGTAAGACGCCGGTGCGGGTTCAGGCTCAGCTCGCGGCTGCGATGAAGGCAGCTGCCGACGTTGCATCGACAGCGTTCGTCGCCTTGCCGTCGACCTTGATCGATGTGCCGACGATCGCTCCATGGGCAATGGAGAGCATCGCCTTCACGTTGCCCTGGGTGACCCCAGATCCGAGGTAGACGGGAAGGTGGCTGATCCGCGCAACCGTTGCGAGGTCCTGCTCATCGGCGGGTGCACCGGTCCCGACACCCGACACCACGACGGCATCGGCAGCGGATCGCTCCACGAGGTCATTGGTGGCGTCGATGAGCGAAAGGCCGGCTGGTGGCGTCGCATGCTTGACGAACACATCCGCCATGATTTCGACATCGGGGCATACAGCTGCACGCATGCGAGCGATTCCGGCTGCGTTCCCGATGATCGGTCCTTGGTCGGTGTACATCGTTCCTGACAGGACGTTCACCCTGATGAAAGAAGCAGCTGTTGCGGCGGCAACGGCCAGCGCACCGAGTCCGTCATTGCGGAGCACATTGACGCCCGTGGGGAGGCGCGACGCCTCGTAGACGGCGTTGACAGCCGTGGTGAGCGCCGCGATCGTCACTTTGGGTGCGTCATCGGCGAAGAAGGGGGCGTCCCCGAAGTTCTCGACCATGACGCCGTCGAATCCGGCGACGGCAATGCGCTCGGCGTCCGTGACAGCGGCTTCGATCACCGAGTCGAGGTCGCCGTCGAAGCCGGGCGATCCGGGAAGGGGGCCCAGGTGCACCATGCCGATGAGCCTGGGAAGTGCCACCTCAGTAGGCCCTTGCGATGGTGAGAGCTGTCTCTGCGTCCTCACCCACAGCTTTGAGACCAGTTTCGGAGGCTGATACGCGCTGAACCACCAGGCGGCACCAGTCGCCTGCCATGCCCTTGATGACCTGGTCCGTGTCCTCGGGACCGTAACGCCACGCTGCGTAGAGCGGACCCATGACCTCGACCCGAATGCCCTTCTCGGGGTATTCGAGCCCTGCCTGGGCGAAGGCGAAGGGCAAAGTCCTCTGGCCGAGCGCGGCGATGTGGCGGAGACGGGCGGTGTCGGCGAGCGGATCTGCAGCCTCGTCCTCCTCTGGAGGTTCCTCGAGTGGTGTCATCCGTCCGAGGATGGCCGCCTTGATGTCGAGGCCGTGTGCCCAGGTCTCCATCAATCGGATGGTGGCAAACGAACGAGCGCTCATGTCGCCATGGATCCACGGTACGCGATCGGTTGCGATCATTCGCGAAAGGGCTTCGACAACGTCGGCCCTTCCAAATCGCCACCACTCGATGATCTCCTGGTGACGTCGACCGCGGCCCTTGCGTACACCGATCGACGTCCACTCGTCGATGTCGCCGATGGCTTCAGCGTCGATGCGCGCCTGTCCCTCGGCGAGGACCTCGGCCGCGAATGCTTCGGTGTAAGCCAGGTGGCTGACCGTGTCTTGGATCGTCCAGCCCTCCGCCGGAGTCTTGGTCGGCCACTGTCGGTCGCGCAAGGACTGGAGGAACTGATCGAGTTGCTGCTGTTCGGCCACAAGGTCCGAAAGGATCTCCCGCATTCGAACGATTCTACTGCACCCGCCGTCGCTGGAGAATGCTCGACGTCAGCTCGAGCTGTCGTTGAGGGTGTCGATGAGCCCTCTGAGGCGCCCGTAGCTGCGCCGATCGAAGGCGAACATCAGGCGAGGAAGGTCGACATGGTCGTCCGAGAGCATCTCTGCCTCTGTTGGTTCGGATCGGGCAATGGTGCCGTGTGTGAGTATGTCGGCGAAGCGTTCATTGAGCAGGTCCACGACGGCGTCCGAGACGTCTGACTGGAGGCGAACCACGAGCTTGCCCTCGACGAAGCGCATCGAGTGGTACACAGCGAAGAAGTGCACGACCTCATCGATCGCCTCATCGATCGATTCGACGATCCGGTACAGGTTCATGTCAGGGGGCGAGATCATCCCTTTGGTCAACAGCGACTCGCAGAGGGCCTGCCACGGATCCCAATAGCCCGATCCACGGGATTCGACCATGACGATCGGGTGGATGTCGGACTTGCCCGTCTGGATGAGGGTGAGCAATTCGAAGGCTTCATCCATCGTTCCCCATCCACCGGGAAACAATGCAAAGGCATCCGATTCCTTCACGAACTGGACCTTGCGTGTGAAGAAGTACTTGAAGTTGATGACCTTGCCGGGGGAGAGGTACTCGTTGGCGCCGTTCTCGAAGGGAAGGCGGATGTTCACGCCGAACGAAGCATCCGAACCTGCGCCCTTGTTCGCTGCCTCCATGATGCCGGGACCTGCACCCGTGATGACCATCCAACCCTGATCCTCAGCCATGCGTCGGGCGAACTCCTCGGCGAGGAGGTAGTCAGGATGGTCGGGGTGTGTGCGGGCCGATCCGTACACCGCGACCTTCTTGAGATGGCGGTGCGGTGCGAAGACGCTCGACGAATATCGCAGCTCCTTCAACGCCGTGTTCATCATTTTGGTGTCAGCACGGTCGGTTTCGTCCCGAAGGAGCTTGAGCGCCGTCACGATGATCTCCGTGACCAGATCGGTGTTCTTGACGTCGCCGGTGGGGCCGGCGGCCTCGGCGACGAGAGCCTGGATCTTGGCGTCGAGGGACTCGTCGTTCATGCGGTATCTCATTGGTATCAACCTAGTGGGAATCTGCGCGGTCGCCGTGGCGAAGGGGAGGATGGCGTGTACTCGCGACCGTACCCGATGACAGCGCGGCAGACGTGTCGTAGGCGATCGAACCGTTCTCAGCGGACGACTCGCGCCCTCTCGCTGACGTACTCTCGGTGATCCATGGTGACGAAGATTGCTGCGTGCCGACCACACATCGGTGCGTCGTTTCTGTCGATCGTCACGGCATCCCTGCCGCACACGATGCACTCAGGTGTGGGCTCGAGCTCTTCGGGCTGCGTTCGTTCCATAGATGAGCCATCGGCAATCGGGCCGCCAGAATCGATGACCCTTTCGCGGTGTCCAGGTGGACTAGTCAATCCGCCATGCCCTGAGGAGCGCCGTCCAGGCGACCCACGATGTCCTCGGTCATGTCACGGATGGCCTTGATCATCTCGGCAGCCTCGACGTTGGTGTTGTAGTCATGGATTGCGAGCTCGGCCGAAATCTGGTCGGAACGGCGGGCCGCGATGAGGAGGATGGCTCCTTGCAGGGCGGCCACGCAGGAAAGGAGGAGGTTCAACAAGATGAACGGGTACGGATCGAAGCCGACGCCGCGGTTCCCGATCATCCATCCGGCGAGGAAGACCAGGGCAGCGATCACGAAGTACCACGAGCCCATGCCATTGCGTAGCCGGTCGGCAGCGCGTTCGCCGACCGTGAGTGCGTCGTCTTCGCGGACTGCCGGGTGGCGTCTCCAGAGGTTTCTGGCGTGCTGTATCTGCCATCGACTGGGCATGGGTGCTCCTGCAGGTGGATGTCGGTTCGTCTCCCATGTTCGCAGGTATGGGGCCCCGGACCAGGGTGATGACCACCCGGGCAGGTGGTCGCGTAGGCTCGAGCTATGACAAGCGAAGACAGGCGCGCAACCCCGAGAATCATTGCCGCCACCATCGACTGCGTTGACCTCGATGCGATGACGCACTTCTGGGGATCGCTGCTCGACGTCGACTTCACAACGGTTGACCATTTCGGATTCCTCGCACATGCACCAGAACGAAAGGTGACGATCTGGCTCCAGAAGGTTCCCGAGCCGCGGGCTGGGAAGAATCGGGTGCATCTCGACTTCGTCGTTGATGATCTCGATGCTGCACTCGATCGAGTCAGAGACCTGGGTGGTCAGGTCGGCGAACGTCAGCAGTGGCAGGAGTTCGTGTGGAGAACCTGCTCGGACCCGGAAGGGAATGTCTTCGACATCATGCAGGCACAGCCGCCAACGGAGGCCTGAGCCGGGGAATCAGGTCCGACCGCTGTCGGTTCGCCCACACCGAAAGGAAGGGACGATGGGATACGACATTGAGGTATCGGAGGAGATGCCCCAGCTCGTGGCAGCAACGAAAGTGCGTACCAACCTTGGGAGGATCGGACGCGACATCGGAGCCGGGTTCGGGACGATCATGCAGGCCCTCGGGCGCGAAGGTGTCGTGCCGTTCGGCCCACCACTGGTCATCTATCACGACATGATCGAGGAACACACCGAGGGTGACATCGAGATCTGCACGCCGATCGACCATGCGATCACCGAAGTGGACGGTGTCTATTCAACGGAGCTCGAGGGTGGTTCGATGGCGATGACCGTCCACCGAGGTCCCTATCAGGAGATCGGGCAGGCGTATCAGGCGCTCATGGGTTGGGTGCCAGAGCACGGATACACGTTCACCGGGCCCCCGAGGGAGATCTACCTCAACGATCCCCAGGAGGTTTCCCCTGCCGATCTCCTGACCAAGGTCGAGTTCCCGGTCGCTCTCAGTCCCTGAAGTTGATGTACTGGAGCGGGAGCCGGAACTCCAGGTCGCGCATCGCTGCGATGACGTCCTGAAGATCGTCTCGCTTCTTGCCCTGCACCCTGAGCTGGTCACCCTGGATCTGAACGGTCACCTTCAGCTTCATGTCCCTGATGTCCTTCGACAGTTCCTTGGCAGCGTCCTGGGCGATCCCTTGATTCAAGGTGAAGGTCGCCTCGTAGCGGCCGCCTCCTATCTGCTTCGGCTCTCCGCCCGCGATCGACTTCAGGCTGACGTTGCGATGAACGAGCTTCGTCTTGAGGACGTCGATGGCTGCGTCGAGCCTGCCCTCTGCTGTCGACTCGACGACGATCGACTCATCGGTGAGACGCACCGACGTGTTGGTGCCCTTGAAGTCGTAGCGGTTCGTGATCTCTCGCGATGCCTGATCGACGGCATTGCGTACTTCCTGCATGTCGACCTGGGAAACGATGTCGAACGATGGCATTGGGTGTCCTCCTCAGTCAGGATGTGGTGAAGGGCGGTCCGGCTGGCCCCTTACGAACGACGGCAGACCAAACGGTCTCATAGTGGTCACGGTCATATGGATCGATGTGGGGGAGGACGAACTCCTCCCAAGCGGACCGCATCGGGTCCTCAGATGTCGCGTACATGCGCAGACCCGCTGGATAGCGGTCGAGCACCGTGCGCAGCGACATCGGCGTCTCCACTCTCGTGCGGGAGTCACCAGCGGTGAACGACGTGTTGATCTCGACCGCGAGCTTGGTGAGCAGGGTCCGCACTGTGGGGTCGAGATCAGGGTGGCGTCGCTCCAGCATCGTGCCCAGGTCCTCTTCACCAGGGAACAGCTTCTCCCAGATGATCCAGCGGTCGGCGAATGCCTTGTTCAATGTCTGGGTGCCGGCATAGTCACGCAGGTCGGTCGGGTTGAGCGTGCCGAAGATTCGAACGTCGTCCCTGAGGCGAACCATCTCGCCTGTCGGGAGCTCGAGTGCTTGATGGCGGTCGAGGAGCCCATGGAGGGCGAAGAGGGTCTCTGCACCAGCGGCGTTCAGCTCGGACAGGTTGACGATGGCTGGACCACGAAGAGCCCTCGTGATGTCCCCGTCCTGCCAGCGGCTCTCGGTGCCGCCCTTTCCGTCGCCGTGGAGTTTGACCGAACCGATGAGGGTGATGTCACGAACCTCACCCGTCAACGGGATTCGGTAGTACGGCGTCTTGAGCTTGGCTGCAAACTGCTCGAGGTCGTGGTCCTTGCCTGTTCCCATGTGGCCACGCAGTGCGAGGTGAAGGGGCGAGTCCGAGAAATAGGACCGCCTGATCTCCTCCAGCCGTGCAAGGCGGTACTGCATGCCCAGATCGACATAGGAAGGGTCGACCTCTGGGATGTGGTCGAGGCGGTTGTCGTGGTCTGCGAGGGCCTTGTCGATCTCGGGGATCGGCAGGACCACATCGGGTCCCACCCCGGTTGGGTCGGTGAAGGTGACATTCGTTGACACGTGTGATTGCTCCTATTTCGTGAGATCGACGAGAGCTCGTTCGCCTTCGTGCACCCACCACGCATCCATGCCGGATGCTGCGATCGAGCGGTACAAAGTGGATCGGACGCCGTCGACCATGGCCGCGGCGAGTTGAAGAGGTTGTTCGACGACCTGGGCCCTCGAATACGCGGCACGGACCGTGTCGTCGCCGATGCCGATACCGAGCACGGTGGTGCCGGCATGCTCGATCGCGGCTGATGTCTCGGCAAGCGCCTGGACGGAACCGCGTGTCATCCCATCGGCGAGGACCACGATGATCCGGTTCGATGCATGTTGTGCCGCGAGACGGTCGGCTGCGTGGGCGAGGTTGAACTCGTCGACGTTCGCAGCCTTGTCGAACATCGATACGGGCGGAGCTTCCTTCGGGTCACGGCGCGCCTCCTTTGCGGCCTCGTGCGGAGCTGCCGCCGTGTAGAACAGGCCGGCGAGAACCTCCTCCGCTGCACGCCAGCGTTGATGGAAGGATTTGACGACGTAGTGATTCACCGTACGGGTGAGACGTTCAGCGTTTCCACCCTGGGCCTGGCGAAGGCCAGCGGTCGCCTTCGTCCTGCGCTCCCGATAGGAGTACTCGGAGTCTTCAGGGCCCGTGGCGAATGAGCGATTGAAGATGGCGAGTTCGAAGTCGATCTGGAGCTCGTCGGCGAGGCGTGCGAGCGTCCATGCGCCAAGGAGTGCGGCTGCCATCGCCCACGGCGCCTTGCGCCCCCCGGTCTCGCGGGGCTGGAGCATCGATGCGGAACCGTCCACGAGCAGGCTCACCGCATAGCTGCGCCGCGAAGGCAGGTCCCTGCGTTCGAACATGCGGTCGTAGATGCCCGCACCGAGCAGCAGCGGCGTGTAGGGGGAAAGGTCACCGGCATCGAAGCCGCTCCTCAGGCCCCGTCTCTGGTTGGCCAGGAAGAGGGGATAGAGCTCACCGGACACGCGATGCTGGGCGACCCCCCAATCGATCGACGCGCGTTGGAGCATCGCCCTGCCATCCGCAGCGAAGTTGGCGAAGCGATGGGGGAAATCAGTAACGAGAAGCTTGCCTCCCTGCCCGGTCGGCAGGTAGACGGTCGGGGCCGTGGAGACCTTCATCAGCTGGTCGGTGGCAGGGTCGCCAGCCGAGTCCGCGTCGCCCTTCTTCCCATCCTGGGCGGACACGGCCTGGGCTGCGGCACGTGTCTGCTCATAGGAGTCCCTATCCGCGAGGGATGGCGTGACCATGCGGACGGCATCGACGGACTGCGAGATCGCAGAGCTGTCTGCGGCCATCTCCGCCTTGCGTCCCTGCTGGTTCGTGGACGCCGCACCCTCCTGGAGCAAGTCGTGCATCCTTGCAACCGACAGCAGCTGGAGGGCGATCGTGCCGACCGACCATGGGTCATCGACGTCGTAGACAGGCTCGATGAATGCCATCGCATCGTCGAGGGCGAGGGCGACGTGGGGCTCGACCCTCCGTTGAACCTGGTTGCGCTCCTCGTGGCCGCCAACGATCAGGAAGCAGGCAAGGGCAAACTGTCCGAGGGGGCGCGCAGTCCCCATCGCGTGCCCGACCGAGGTCCGGTAGAGATCGCGGAGTACGGATCCTGCACCTGGGTATGCATCGAAGTGGATGCGTTCCTGCCTGGCATCCTCGATCGAGAGGAAGAGGGCTTCAGCGGCAGGTCCGCCGATCGCATGCAAAGCCGTGAGGAGGGGAACGGCGTCCGATGTCGAGTTCGCGTCCTCGTCGAGTTCGTCGTCGTCAGGATGGACCTCTGGCGTGACCACATCCTCATCCATCTCCCCGAACTGGAACAGTCCGAGGGGCACCATCGGTCCTTCGCCCTCCGCATCCTCCTCTTTCGCCTCCGGCTGGAATGCGCGCCATTCGGCGGGGATCGGGCGCTCCTCATCGAGATCAGTCGCGATCAGGTGGATGACCTCGTGGAGCGCAGACGTGAGGGCAACCTCTGAAGGAGTGACGGGGGCAGATCTGGCGTACGCCGTCTGGAAGACGCCGGGGTCGATGACGATCGTGTCCTCGGTCGCTGCGGCCTGCGTACCGAGACGCACCTGGAGCTCTTCGTTCCCCGAGAGGGTGCGTGCAAACCGCGTGACGGCAGGTGCGACGCGCTGATATCGCGCGACAACCGCCTCGATCGCCCGCTCCTCCGGAGGAAGGATCTCGTTGAGTACGGATTGGTCCCGGTCGCGCATAACCCCCGATTGTACGATGGCGTCGTTCCCACCAGGGCGGTGCCATGGCGTTCGACATTCCTGAATCCGAGCTCGAGTGGCGCTTCGACACGTCAGGTGGTCCCGGCGGACAGCACGCAAACCGGTCGAACACGCGTGTGGAGCTTCGATTCGACATTGAGACTTCAGAGGTCTTCGACGATGAGACGAGGAGCAGGCTGGTCGACCGACTCGGTCACTCCGTACGGATCAGCGAGCGGGGATCACGGTCGCAGGCAACGAACCGTGAACGCGCGCTTCAGCGCCTGGTTGCCATGCTGACGGAGGCAGCACAACCCGAGCCACCGCCGCGCCGCCCGACACGGCCGTCTCGCAATGCGCGGCAACGGAGGCTCTCGGCGAAACGTTCACGGAGCGAGACCAAACGGCACCGCCGGAGGCCGAGCCACGAGGACTGATGGACTATTGGCGCGCAACCATGACCTCGGAGAAGGACCCGATTGTTCCATCGGGTTCGGCGGCGGCCGCAGCCGCGCAGGCTGCGGCTATCCCGTGTGTTGAGTCGGGAACTGCGATGCGAAGTTCGTAGATGCCTGCAGCCGGCACCTCCCAGTACGTCCAGACCTCACCGTCAACATCCTGCATCAGTGCGAAGATGTCAGGTTGGACTGCCGACGCTTCCTCGAGGATCGCGCGGTCCACATCGTGCGGGACATAGACGGTGGCGATCCACGCGGGAGCGGAGGTCGAGTTCTCGATCGTGAATCCGATCACCTGTCCGGCTTCTACCGCTGGGGTGGATGAGAAGCGGCAGCCCGTCGGTGCCACGGTTATGTCGACCATGTGATCCACCGCTGACAGCCAGTGACTGGGAGCCGTTGTCGAGCCCGGCAGGCCGACGCGTCCCGAAACCAGATCGGTGCGTGCCTGTTCGAGGAGCGGTACCGTCGCACCGAGGGCAGGGTTGTCGGTGGAGTACTCGATGCCGCCATTCGAGAGGTCGAATGTCGTCACGGGGCCTCCCTCACCGGTGAGCCATGCCCGGATCGACTCCTCGACGGCGATGTCGTAGCGCTTGATCATCGAGGTCAGGATGAGGGGTCGACTCGTGTCGCCCGAAAGCAGACCTTGATCGGCATCGACACCGATGACCCACACCTGCCGGCCGGTGGCGTCGTGGTGGTCCACCGCTGCCGACACGATTCCTTCACCAGCGTCGCCGGCCACATTGAAGAGGACATCGACCCCCTCCTCGTACATGTCAGCTGCGACCGCATAGGCGTTGGTGCGATTCAGAAACTGCATCCCTCCGGTTGGTTCGACCCACCCGATCGAGACCTCAGCGTTTGGATCGACCGATCGCACACCAGCCTCGAAGGCAGCCGCCCACGTTTGGGCAAGCGCAGCCTGCCATCCCGCTACCAGACCAACCTTTCCTGTCTCGGATGCACTCGCGGCGGCGATCCCCATGAGATAGGCCCCTCCCGTGCCGTCGATCGAAACAACCGTGACGTTGGGTTCGTCGATGGGGAACTCCCCGTCGATGATCATGAAATCAACCGTCGGGTGTTCCGCGGCGATCGAGGGATCAGTTGCCATGAAGACATCGAGCGGGCCGACGATCAGGTCGGTACCGCCTCCGATCGCCGTCCTCATGACCTCGGTCGGATCGGTGAGCACGAGAT
>JAQAZV010000253.1:0-3209 GCA_032127155.1 Acidimicrobiia bacterium | reverse complement strand
GGAACACCGAAGGCATCACGCATCGCTTGTTCGCCATGGGCGATTCCGAAGAACCATGTATCGAGCCCCTCGTTCACCGCAGCAAGCTGAAGCTGCATGGCAGCCATCGCTGCATCAACGTCCCAGAACTTCACTGGCCATCGTTCCGGATCCTGGAGACCGAACTTCGCCTTGTCGGCCTCGGAATAGCGACCGAGATACCGCTCGGGATCCGACCACACAACCACGATGACGGGTGGTTGCGCTTCAGCAAGATCGTCTCGCAGATGTTGGTCAGGGTGTGCCGTGAGACGCCGGAACTGCGCGACCGACTCTGGCGCATCGAGCACCAGGAAATCCACGCCCTGGGAAAAGCCCGCCGTTGGAGCGCGTCGCGCCGTGTCGATGATCCGATCAAGGACAGCACCGGACGGAGCTTCCTGTCGGTACTTCCTCACGCTCCTGCGTCTGCGAACAACCGTATCGAATTCCATCCCGCCACGGTAGGCACGCTCCGATCGATCACACGCTGCGATGTGTCCAAGAATCGACCCCATCTGCCCGAGATCGTGGATCCCTCCGACTGATCATGCTCCGGCCAGGTCCGGTAGGGCGTACTTTGCCCGATGCTCGAAGATCAAGGACGTCTCGATATGTGAAACCTCGGGGAGGCTGGTGAATCCGGATACGGCAACGCGCCTGAGGTGGTCAGAGTCCTCAACGACCACATGACAGAGGAAGTCATTCCCACCGGAGAGGTGGTACACCGAAATGACCTCCGGCATGGCACTCGTGTGATCCCAGAAGCGATTCACCAGTTCCTCTGCGTGTTGCCTGAGCCTGACGACCACCAATGCCTGGAGGCCGACGCCAACAGCGGCTGGATCGACGTCTGCGTGAAATCCGCGGAAGACACCCTGGTCCCGCAAGCGTTGCACCCGCTCCGAACACGTCGACGGTGCGATCCCGACAGCGGCGGCAAGTGCCTTGTTGGAGAGGCGACCATCGTTCTGGAGGAGTTCGACAATGCGCCGGTCTGTTCGGTCGAGAACGGTTCTGGGGTCCACTGAGCGAATCTCCTTCGGTTGGCGTTCATAGATGGCGGTGATGTACCGATACTAGTTGTCAGCGTCCGGCGAAGCTTCGCTGAGATCGGCACGAGCAGCCACACACGGGGAGCACCCAGTGACAGGGATCGACGGAACGCCCGAGTACCGAACCGACATCGACGGACATCGCCTCTCGCCCGAGAGCCTCATGATGGGTTATGGCTACCACCCTGAGTGGTCAGAGGGTGCGCTGAAGAGCCCGATCTTCCAAACCTCGACGTTCACGTTCTCGTCCGCTGCAGCTGGGAAGCGATACTTCGCACTGGCCTACGGGTTGGCAGATCCCCTTCCTGGCGAGGACCGGGGCCTCATCTATTCGCGGCTCAACAACCCGGACCTCGAGATCCTCGAACAGCGACTCACACTGTGGGACAACGCAGAGCGTGGCCTCGTCTTCGCCTCAGGAATGGCTGCGATCACCACCACGCTCCTGACCTTCGTCGAGCCAGGGATGACGGTGGTGCACACGACGCCGGTCTACGGCGGTACCGACCACTTCCTCGAGCACACGCTGACACGCCTCGGCATCGAACCGATCGCCTGGATGCCGGGCACGTCGATCTTCAATCTGGCTGATCGAGTCGGTGGGCGCCGTGTTGCAGCCATCCTTATGGAAACACCGGCCAACCCGACAAACGACCTCTTCTCGATCGCGGATGCCCGAGCGTTTGCAGACGAGATCTCATCCGCCGCCGAACCGGTGCCTGTCATCGTCGACAACACGTTCCTCGGCCCCCTCTTCCAGCATCCACTCGAGCATGGGGCCGACATCGTCGTGTACTCGGCCACGAAGTTCATCGGAGGGCATTCTGACCTGATCGCTGGTGCCGCCCTCGGCAGCGTCGAGCTCATCTCACGCATCGCAGAGATGAGGACGATCCTCGGCACCATGGCAACACCCCAGACCGGATGGCTCGTCATGCGGAGCCTCGAGACACTTGCCATTCGCATGCGACGCCAGACTGAGAACGCACAGATCGTCGCGTCGTTCCTTTCGACCCATCCCAAGGTGGAGTCCGTGGCGTACCTGGGACTCCTGCGCGAAGGAGACACCGGTTACGACGTCTACGAGCAGCAATGCGTCGGGCCGGGTTCGATGGTGACGTTCCGTGTCGGTGGTGGCGAAGAAGAAGCGTTCCGACTGCTCGATTCGCTCGAACTCATCCATCTCGCCGTGAGCCTTGGAAGCACTGAGAGCCTCGCCGAACATCCAGCGTCGATGACCCATGCCGGAGTCGATCCCGATACGAAGGCGAGTCTCGGCATCGATGACTCGCTCATACGGTTGTCCGTCGGAGTGGAGGACCCGCACGACCTCATCGCCGACCTCACCCATGCCCTGAAGTTCGTTTGACCGTCTTCGACACGACAAGGAGAACACACCATGACCCGCAGCTGGGCAGAACCCTGGAAGATCAAGATGGTCGAACCACTGACCATGACCACCCGTGCCCAGCGAGAGGCCGCGATCGATGAGGCGGGGTACAACACGTTCCTCCTGAGGTCCGATGATGTCTACATCGACCTCCTCACCGACTCCGGAACGAGCGCAATGTCCGATCGCCAGTGGTCAGCCATGATGCTCGGCGATGAGGCGTATGCAGGGTCTCGATCCTTCTATCGCCTTGCTGACGCTGTCGGCGACATCTATGGATATCCCGAGCTGATCCCCACGCATCAGGGGAGGGGAGCGGAGCACATACTCAGCCAGATCCTCATCACCCCCGGTGATGTGATCCCTGGGAACATGTACTTCACGACGACGCGATATCACCAGGAACGGGCTGGAGGGACGTTCGTCGACGTGATCATCGATGAAGCTCACGATCCGTCATCCATGCATCCCTTCAAGGGCAACATCGACATGGACAAGCTGTCGGCCGTCGTCGACGAGTTCGGCTCCGACCGCATCCCGTACGTATCATTCGAAACGAATGTGAACCTCGCAGGGGGGCAACCCGCTTCGATGGCGAACTTCAAGGAGGTCTACGACTTCTGCAATTCAAGGGACATCCTCGTGATGCTTGACGCCACCCGAGCCGTTGAGAATGCGTTCTTCATCCAGCAACGGGAGGCGGCCCACACCGATCGGTCGATTGCGGAGATCCTCCTCGAAATCAC
>JAQAZV010000252.1:0-3045 GCA_032127155.1 Acidimicrobiia bacterium | reverse complement strand
TCTCTCCCAAAGGTCTCGGGCGCCCAGTCGTCCATCTCCGACTCCCACGGTGCCCGCCACCTATCGGCAGAGATCTGCGGCCACGCAGAGGCCGACTCGAGTTCGGGAGAGACGCGGAGCGAAGCGACGCAGAGAGGGCCGAAGATCGCGGAGACCTCAAGACTCGTAGCCACGTACTCCCCCTCTGCCCTGCGGGCATCTCCCCCAAAGTGTGCTGTTCGGGTTCGTTGTTGACGCGGTTTGGATGAGGTGAGCCTCCTTGGTTGTGTGGTGTTTGGAGACAGCACATGACCGAAGGAGGCTCGTTGTGCACGGTAACGCACGGTTGTCTGGGCATGGTCGGCGACTGATTGTTGAACGACATCTTGGGGGTATGCCTTTGGCTCATATCGCGGATCAGATGGGTGTTTCGCGTCAGACAGCTTCGAAGTGGTGGCGTCGGTTCTTGGAGGATCCTGATGGGTGTTGGTGGGAGGACCGGTCATCGGCGTCGAGCCATCCGTTCACGATCCCGTCACACGTCGAGGATCGGATCCTTGAGTTGCGTGCGAAACGGTTCGGGCCATGGAGAATTGCCCGTCTCGTGGGGGTGTCTCAGTCAACGGTGTGGCGTGTGCTGAAGGCCCATGGGATGAACCGTCTGACATATCTGGACCCACCAACGGGGGACATCATCCGGTATGAGCGTGACACGCCTGGCGAGTTGGTTCACATCGATACCAAGAAGTTCGGGCGAATCCCCGATGGTGGCGGCCGGTTCGTGCTTGGCGATGCCGGATATCGCACCGCTGACCGGATTCGACAACGCGTGGGATACGTCCACGTCCATGCTGCGGTCGATGACCACACCCGTATCGCGTATGCCGCCGTGTTCGACGATGCCAGGGCCGATTCGTGCTCGGAGTTCTTGGAAGACACCATCACCTATATGGCGTCGTTCGGAATCCGGATCACAGCAGTGATGACCGACAACGCCAAGGCCTATCTCGGGAAGACCTTCACCGCGACAAGAACCGATCACGCCATCACCCACATCCGGACGCGTCCGTATCGACCCCAAACGAATGGCAAAGCAGAACGATTCTTCTCCACCCTCAAACGGGAATGGTCCCACGCCCATCCCTACACATCAGAACAAGCCAGACGACAACAACTCGACACCTGGCTCGAGGAATACAACACTCAACGCCACCACTGGACCATCGACGCCATCCCAGCAAGCCGCGTCAACAACCAACCCGAATAGAACACTGAAGGGGGGACTGAATTCGTGTCCCTCTGCCCTTCGGGCATCTCCCCCAAAGGGGAGAAGGAAAGGTGGAGTGCGCCTTTGGCGCACACCTTCCTGCCTGAAACGGCAATGCCGCTACTTGAGGCCGTCGGTGTCGATGGGGAGGGAGAGGACCTGGCCGTGGGGGCCGAGGGCTGCGGACAGGGCGCCGATGACACGGCCAATGGTTGCTGAGGTGGTGAGGGCGAGGGCGGTGGGGCCAGCTCCCGACCAGCAGACGTGGAGGGCGCCGGCCTTCCGGGCGGCTTCCATCAGGTCCCCCGTGATCGGTGAAAGGGAGGCACGCGGCTCCTCATGGAGTTCGTCGCCTGCGGCGTTCGCCAGGGCTTCGCCGTTCGCGGAGCGCAGACCCTCGATGAGGAAGGCGAGCCTGCCGAGGGACCGCACCACAGCGGGGCGTGCAACCTCGGGCGGGAGGGCGGCCCTTGCTTCAGCGGTGTGCAGCTGAGCGTCGGGAATGGCCACCACGGGCAGCAGCGACTCGTGGATGTCGAGACGCTGGACGCCGGACGAGGTGGCGACGACGAGGCCCCCGAACACGGCTGCTGCAGCGTTGTCGGCATGGCCCTCGAGGCGGTCGACGATCGAGAAGATTTCGGCCTTCCCGCCCCCGCCACCGACCGCTTTCATCGCAGCACCAGCCGACGCAGCGGTAACCGCCGAGGATGAACCGAGGCCGCGGGCTCGTGGTATCTGGTTGTCGATCGTGATGTGCATGGGCCGGTGGACGGCCATGCGCACTGCCTTCGAGATCATGTCGTCCTCGTCGAGGCGGCGTGTGGAGCCGTTCTCGCTGATCGTCATCGACTCGGCGAGCTCTGCGGTTGCGGTGCAGCGCAGACCGAGGGCGAGGGCGAGTACATCGAACCCTGGCCCGATGTTTCCGGACGATGCCGGGGCGGAGGCAGATCCGATCATCGGCGCACCGGCTCGATGAAGATGCGGGTCGCCTCGGGGCAGACCTTGACGATGTTTCGCTCGACCTCTTCAATCGCCACCACCTCATCGACGCCTGGGTCGAAGGCGACGTCCGCGGTGACGAGGATCTCATTGGGGGACATCTGCATCGTGAGGAGCCGCTCGACGTGGTGCACAGCGTCGACGCTGAGGATGGCGACCCGAATCGAGGTGCGATCCCTGCGGGACGCCGACTCCCCGACGAGGAGCGAATGCATCTCGCGAGCAATGACGAAGGCGACGACACCGAGGAGGAGGCCAATGAGGATCGATGCGAAGCCGTCCCAGAACGTGTCCTGTGTGAAGTGGGACATGAGAAGACCGGCTGCGGCGATCGCAAGGCCGACAGCTGCCGCACTGTCCTCGAAGATCACGATGATCAGGGCGGAGTCCTTGGTCTCTCGGATCATCCGCCACGCACCGCGGGATCCCCGCATGTCGTTGAATTGCTTGAGTGCGGGCACCAGGGCGACACCGATCTCGAACGCCGCTGAGATGGCAAGCACGACGAGGGAGAAGATGAGGCCATCACTCTCGTGGACGGGGTGCGTGATCCGCTGCCAGCCGTTGAAGATCGACAGCACGGCGCCACCGACGAACAACACGACGGCGACCATGAACGACCAGAAGTACATCGCCTTCCCACGCCCGAACGGGTGGGTGACGTTGGCGGCGTAGCGGGACACCGCATGGCCACGAAGCAGGAACAACTGGTTCCCCGTGTCGGCGACCGAGTGGAACGCCTCGGCGAGCATCGCTGCACTGCCGGAGATGAAGGCGGCCACGAACTTGGTGAC
>JAQAZV010000251.1:0-6905 GCA_032127155.1 Acidimicrobiia bacterium | reverse complement strand
ACACACCGGCATCTCCGCTCCACTGTCCGTGATCACTGCTTCCACCATTGCAGCCGCCGCAGCCGAAGGGGCGTAGTACGCAGATCCAGTCTTGAGGAAGGCAACAATCTCAGCCCCGCCGTTGCGGGTGCGATCCACCAGCTCTTCGATTGAGGCCTCATCGAGCACCTCAGACAGCGGCCTTCCGTCGATCTTGCACAACGACGGTACGGGAACCATCGTCTCGCCGTGGCTCCCGAGCGTGACGGCCTCTACGGCAAGGATGTCGACGCCCGCACGCTCCGCAATGAAGTGCGCCAGTCGGGCTGAATCGAGCATGCCTGCCTGCCCAACAACCCGCTCCTTCGGGAAGCCGGAGACCTCCGCTGCCAGAGTGGTCATCTGATCCAGTGGATTCGTAACGACGATGATCACGCAGTCCGGTGAATGGGCCACAACCTCTTCGGTGACGGTCTTGACGATCTTGGCGTTCACGCCGAGCAAGTCCATGCGGCTCATACCGGGCTTCCGCGGCAGGCCCGCAGTAATAACAACAACATCGCTGCCTGCGGTGTCGGCGTAGTCGTTGGTTCCAGTCACCAGGGTCCGATATCTGAGCACCGGACGGGACTGATTCATGTCGAGGGCCAGACCCTGAGGTAGCCCTTCGACGATGTCGATCATCACGACCTCGTCGATGATGTCGGCCTCAGCCAGACGCTGGACGGTCGTGGATCCGTACTTCCCGGCCCCTACGACGGTGACCTTGCTCATCGCGACTCCTTGTGCCTGGGGAACAGGTCAAGACTAGTTCAGACCGAACGTGCCGAATCCGTGAATGGGCAGTGCCGCACGGCACGAGATCGGGTCGACCATCTGCAGCCATCGTGCAGTCGGTGGAGGGCACCATGATCTGGTGAGAAGGTCCATACACAACGGCGAGTCGCCGGGATTCCTCGAAGCACTTCGCACCGTTCTCAGGTGGTCGGTATGGATCCTCGCCGTGTTGGCGGTTGCGGCGGTGTGCTTCGTTGGAGTATTCGTGATCGTGACCAGCTGATCCATGGCGGGAACGAGCAGAGAGCCCCGGCATGCCCGGGGCTCCCCTTGTTCGGCGGCAGAAATGTCAGGTCGTCCGAATACCGCCTCGGCTACCCGTCCTGGACCTCGCCTCCGTAGACCACGGTTCCTGCACTGAAATCAACGGTGAGAGTGCCGTCACCGGACAGCGTCTCGTAGTCACCAGTTCCGCTGTCGATTTCCCATGGTCCAACATCGTTGGATCCTTCGAAATCCATGTCGGACTGCGCGAGGGAAGGATGCTGCACCACGACAAATGCACCGGACCCGTCCGTGCAGGTGAATTCGTCGTACATCGCGCTGAGGAGCGTGTCCTCCGACAACTGTTCCTCAGTCAGGGTTGCGCCCTCCGAGTCAACAATACGAACTCGCTCGAATGTCGCCGCGGAGCATACGATCCCCTCGTCAACCGCAGGCCCTGAAAGGGGAACGGCCCCTTCGGGAGGACCAAGTGGCGCATTGATCGCCATCGCCATCGGCTCACCCGACGAAGAGCACCCCATCCCCGCCAAGAGCAGGAACACAATGACCATCCCGCTGACTCGTTGCATGTTGCACCTCCTTGGTGTGTACATGTGCTCACCGTGGACGCCTGCGGTTGCAGAACGGCAGCAAGCGGTCCGTTAGCCAGCGGCTCACGGGCACTCCTCGAAGTGGTAGGTGGCGCATTCACCGGAGGTGAGCGACCGGGTCAGGCGGGACTCGGCGATACCGATCAACTCGTCGAGTTCGAGTGTCCAGATACGGACCACTCCGTCCGCCGACGTTGCCAGCCGGCCACCGTCGGGGCTGAGTGCAACGTGTGCAAGACCCTCAAACCCGGACAGCACGAGCAGTGTTCCGCCGGTCGCTGCGTCCCATTGCCGAATCGTTCCGTCGAGGCTTGCAGTGACAATCCTGGCTCCATCGGCGGCCCAGACGGCACCCTCCACCGGCCCGTTGTGGCCGGCTAGTGCCCGGATCAGGTCGCCGGTGGCGACATCCCAGATTCGGGCCGTCCCATCATTACCCGCGGTCAGCAGGCGTTCCCCGTCGGGGCTGAACTGGACCGCCCCGATCCAGAGCGGCTCGTGGGTGAGCTCCGAAACAAGCTCACCGGTAGCCACGTTCCACACCTGGACGTTCGGCTGGTCTTCGAGTTCGGTCGAGACGGCGAGCAGTTCTCCGTTCGGGCTGAGATCCACGGCTTGGCCGCATCGGGCCGTCTCCACCGCAAGGATCACCTCGCCGCTGGCCACGTCCCACGCCGACGCAGGTGAGCCGACCCAATTGCAGGTCGCCGCCGCGACCGTGGCGCCGTCGCCGCTGAACGCCACGGGTCCGGTGAGGAACAAGTGCGCCAGCAACGTGCGAAGCGGCGCGCCGGTGCTGGCGTCCCACAGGGTCACGGTTCCGGGAACGTCCTGGTATCCCGAGCTCGTGGTGGCGATGCGATCACCGCCGGGGCTGAAGGCGATCCCGCCTACCACCCCATACTCCTCGCCGGGTGCCGCATGCTCCTCACCCTTGAGGGGAGCGACATCCTCGAGCACGAAGTCGGGACGCCAGTCGGACGTTCTGCGCACGATCACACCTCGGCCGTTTGAATCAGGCGCGGCCAGCCGGCTCCCATCTGCGCTGAAGGCAACGGGACCATCTGCGGGCCACGCCGCAACCTCTCCCCTACCCGATGCCGTCACGTCCCAGACCAGGACCCCACCATCCATCCCAACACCCGCGCCCAACTCCCCTGCCGCGTCGAAGGCAACATCCAGCACCAACGATCGGTGGCCGGCGAGCGTCGCCAGTTCCCGGGCCCCACCCGGTTGGAGCTCCCATAGTCTGACGGTGCCGCTGTCTCCTCCTGTCAGCAGCCAACCGCCGTCTGCGCTCACGTCGAGCGCGGTGAGTTGGCCGACGCCGGCGTCGATCGATGCCAGCTCGATGCCGATTTCCGCGTCCCAGAAGCGAAACGTTCCGTCGAAGCTCCCGGTGATGATCGTGGCGCCGGACGGGAGGTACTCGACACCGGTTGCCGCACCCTCATGACCCGTCAGCGTCATGGCCCTCGTGCTCGAGGCTAGGTCGAACACGTGCACCTCGCCCTCAAAGGTGGTGACGGCGAGGTGGGTCCCGTCCGGGCTGAAATCGAGTTCCACGCCCGGGCAGCAGTCTGACCACCAGTCCGGGTCGTTGAAGGAGGCCACCATCTCTCCACTCTCGACGTTCCACACACGCACTCCGCCGCCCCGGGGAGCGAGCGACGCCAGCAATCGGTCGTCCGGGCTGAATGCCAGCACACCAATCGTGTCACCGTGGGCGGGCCCACCCGGACCGGAGAATCGACGGATCATGGAACCGTTGCGACCGTCCCACACGACGAGATCACCGTTCCCCGTGCCGGTCGCCAGGCGGGTCCCGTCGCCATTGACGGCGACGGCCGTCATCGGCTTGCCGTCCTCCGGTGAAGGGAGCGCCAGCCGATCTTCTCCGGACGCGAGGTCGAGCAATCTCGCCGGCCTCCCACCGACAAAGAGCCAGCCATCTGGGTGGAACTCGACATCGCCCAAGCCGCGGGCCGTGGCAACCAGACGATTGGCCGTCACTGCAGCGTGGAGAGCTTCCTCCGCTTCCCGGATCACCGACCCCTCGGTCGAACGAGTGACGTCGATAGCCTCGAGCGCCAGCAACGTGGCCATTTCGGGATCGGCGTCGATGGCGGCTGTCGCGGCGTTCGCCAGCTCCCTGGCCCGCGTCTCGCGCTCGCTCGCTGCCGCGTCGCGGCTTCGGTCGACGGCGATCAGAGTGAGGCCCGCGGCGACAAGTGCCGCAACGGATACGACGACCACCAGCCAGCGGAGCCGCCGTACCGCGCGGCGTTCCACCGCAAGTTTCTCGTCGCGGCGCGACTCTTCGGCGGCATGCTCGTCTTCGCGGCGCTCAACACCGGCGTCGAGAAACGCTCGCTCCGTCTCGGTCAACTCGATGGTGCGGCCGGCGCTCCATGCGTCGTAGAGATCGAGGCGTGAACCAGTGAGCAGGTAATCAGGATCTCGGCCGGACGATTCCCACTCCGCGACCTCCGCTACCAAGGCGCGGTGGAGGCGCAGATCCTCCCGAACAGCATCGATCCACTTCTGCAATCGCGGCCACTCTCGGAGGAGCGCTTCGTGGGAGACCTCGACGGTCGGCGCCCCACTGGCCGGGCTGCGATCGAACGAGAGCAGCCGCGCCCGGCCGAAGGCATCGAGAACTACCTTCACGGTGCCCCCATCGAGATCGAGCTCCTCGAGCTCGGACTGCTCCACCCGCCGACGGGTGTCCTCTACATCGTCGCCTACCGTGACGAGCCGAAGGAGCAGCTGGCGTGTGACGGCCTGATCTTGACCGTCGAGCGCTTGATAGATCTCTTCGGCGCGACGGCTCAGGGCCCCCCGCAGCCCGCCGAGTCGGCGGTACACAGATCGGGTGAGGATGCTCCCGGTCCGCTGCTCGAAGAGCTCGGTAAGGACGTACTGGAAGAGGGGAAGCGCCCCCGGCTGATCCGTCATGTCGGCTATCAGTTCGGCAATCAACTCCGGCTCGACGTACGCACCCACCCGCTCGGCGGGACGGGCGGCAGCCGCCTCGAGCGCGGCCGCGGTGAGTGGGAGCACGCTCACCAGGCCGTCGGCGATCAGCGGCCCAAGGGGGAGGCGCTCGAGCATCCGATCGAAGAAGTCCGCCCTCAGTGTCACGAGCACGGTGATCTGCGAAAGGGGGTCCTCAATCGCCTCGACCAGATTGCGGATGAACCGGCCACTGACCTCCTCTTCGTCCGTCCGATGGAGAAGTTCCTCGAACTGATCGATGACCAGGAGCAATGCGGTTCTCTCGTCGGGAAGCGCCGATTGCGCGATTCGCAACACATCCAGGTTGTCGCCCTGCCTATCCCCGATGGGTTTGATCCGGGAATCAGATGTCGCCGCCAGGAGGGCGGTCTGAAACTCGCCGAACGGGTCGTGACCCGGCACCATTGTGGCCACGAGCCACCGCCGTGACCCGGCGAGTGTTGCAGAGCGCAAGCGTGGCACCAGACCGGCCCTAACCACGCTGGATTTGCCGCTACCGCTTGCGCCAACGACGGCCACGAACGGCTCTCGCTCGATTCGTGTCACTAGCTCGTCGACGAGATCCAACCGGCCATAGAAATCGTCGACATCGACTGCTTCGAACGCCCGAAGGCCCTTGTACGGATTGCGAGCCAGCGCCCAGTCCTCGATCCCAGCCACTGTCGAAGGACCGTCAATCGACGGGTCCTGGAAGAGAATCAGCTCCTCGAGATACCGCAACTCCGTCGAGGGTTCGATCCCGAGCACGTCTCCGAGGACTCGGCGTGTGTCCTGGAACAGTCGTAGCGCTTCGGACTGCCGCCCCGTTCGATAGAGCGCAAGCATGAGCTGTGCCCGAAACCTCTCACGCAGCGCATGCTCGTCGACAAGGCCCTCCAACTCACCGACCACACTCGCTGCGCGGCCACAGTCGAGATCGGCGGTGATGCGCGCTTCGAGCACCGTGAGCCGGAGCTCGCGGAGCCGTTGTGCATCGGGCTGAATGGCCAACTCGTCGCCCAGCTCACCCCACGGCATGCCACGCCACAGGGCGAGCGATCGGCGCAGGGTGCCCGCCGCCGCGGCTGGATCCGATTCGAGCAGTCGTTGCCCCTTCTTGGCCAGCTCCTCGAAGCGCAGGGAATCAACCACATCGTGCGGGGACACATGCAGCACGTATCCGGAGTCGGTGGCCCCTATCACGGCCGAGCCGAGCAGGCTCCGCAACCGCGAGATGTACACCTGGAGGGTCTTGCGAGCGGTTCGCGGCGGTTCCTCTCCCCAGACGGCGTCGATCAGCCAATCGGTCGAGAGCGTTCGATTGGCATGCAGCAGAAGAACGGCAAGCACCAAACGCTGCCGGAATCCGCCGAGAACCAGCCTCCGCTCACCGTCCCATACCTCGAGCGGTCCGAGCACGCGGAACTCCACGCCGTGATTGTGCACCCATCCGATTCAGCGTGTCCAGGGGGACAAGGTCACAACAGATTGTGCGCCGCGGTGTCTGCTGTTCGCTGTCTGCCGACTACGGGACTACATCCGCGCAATGATCGCGGTTGCGAATTCGCTGGTCTTGACCTCGGTGGCACCGTCCATGAGGCGGGCGAAGTCATAGGTGACGATCTTGTCACCGATGGCGCCTTCCATACCCTTGACGACCAGGTCCGCGGCTTCGTCCCAGCCCAGGTAGCGGAGCATCAGCTCGCCCGAGAGCGTGACCGACCCGGGGTTGACCTTGTCCAATCCGGTGTACTTCGGAGCGGTACCGTGCGTCGCCTCGAATACGGCGTAGCCGTTCACGTAGTTGATGTTCCCGCCGGGAGCGATCCCGATCCCGCCGACCTGTGCGGCAAGGGCATCAGAGATGAAGTCGCCATTGAGGTTCATCGTTGCGATCACGTCGTACTCGGCGGGTCGGGTCAGGATCTGCTGGAGGAACGCATCGGCGATGACGTCCTTCACGAGGATCCTGTCACCCGGGTCGCCGCCGCACTCGTCCCATCCGACCGCGACATCGGAGAACTCGTCTCGAACGACCTCGTATCCCCAGGTGCGGAACGCACCCTCAGTGAACTTCATGATGTTGCCCTTGTGGACCAGCGTCACCGATGGGCGATTGTTGTCGACCGCGTATTGGATCGCAGCACGGACAAGGCGCTTCGTTCCCGTCTCGGAGATTGGTTTGATGCCGATGCCGCTGTCCGGGCGGATATCCCAGCCGTACTCGCCGGCCAGGAAGGCGAGCAGTTTCGCTGCGTCCTCGGAGCCCGCCTCGAG
>JAQAZV010000250.1:0-6914 GCA_032127155.1 Acidimicrobiia bacterium | reverse complement strand
GACCAGGGACGGGTGGTCGTCAGGGTGGCACGGGACCTCTTTCCCGACGGTGATCCGACCACGTGGGGTTACAGCGTCGCGGTCATGTCCCAGGAAGGTTTCCCATCGTCGGGTGTGCGGCGTGTCCGCGACGTCGAGGCGAATGCCCAGCAGTATCGGCTCGGCGGCTCCGATGGATCACTGAATGCCACAAGGATCATCGACATCCTCTGGCCGGAGGACGGTGTCCAATCCGACATGCTGACCCCGCAGGCGGCAATCGGTTCGGGCGATCCCGACACGTTCACACCAGACGACTATGCCCAGGTGCGCTTCGTGAAGCTCGGCTGATCAGAGGCTTTCGTCATCACACGATTTCCGCCTGCTCTACAGGACGGCGCATGCCAGCTCCCGACCATCGATACACACTGGATTTCGGACACGGATGGCGAAGATGTGCAAAGGTTTCGCTGGGCGGCAAGGACCGACGGGCGTAGCCTGATCGTGGGGAGCACTCGGTTCCTCGGGCGGCGATGGTGGGCGCTTGGACGGAGGAAGCCATCATGTTGCGCCGATCCGTGACACTCTGCGTGAGCCTATTGCTCCTTCTCGTAGGATGCTCGTCTGGCTCTGATTCCGGCGATATCGCCTTTGAGCACGCGTTCGACATGCCAACCGAGACATCCGTGTGGACGGCCACCGGTGACGCGATCGACAACGATCTTCTCTGCTCGGCAGCGACCGGTGTCATTCAAGGCTTCGAGGACCCGGAAGGTGCTGTGCAAACCCCCGAGCAGATCATGGCACTCTATGAAGCGGGGGAACCGTTCGTGAACGTGTCGGTTGAGTCGATGACATGTGATGACGGATCGGGAACGTTCACGCTCAGGGTCATCAACACCATCGATCCCACCATCTCGGATGGCGTACCAGTCACCGCGTCAAGGTGGACCGTCAGTGGCGGCTCCGGGTATGACACCACCGAAGGTGACGGCGAAGCCGAGCTGCCCGAAGAGCAAGGGCAGGTCAGCGTTCAGACCGCCAGCGGAACAATCTCCACCAGCTGAACCGAGTCCGTCCACGTCGGCGCAATCGCGTGCGGCGCCGTAGTGGTCGCACCCGATTTCCGACTCAGCTCGCGGGGCGCTCGTCTGCGTCGACCGGGATCTCTTCGGCACCGGCAGAGCTGGCCCATCGGTCAAGGCCGCGATCCACGACTGCTAGCGTCTCCGGCAACCATCGGAGGGGCATCGCGTTGAGCAATCTTGGATTTCCGGAGCTCGTGATCGCTGTGATCATCATCGGGCTTGTGGTGATTTGGATCATGGGCGTGATGAAGCTGTTCCAGAAGGACCATCGGACCCTCGGGTGGGTCGCCATCGTCGGAATCATCATTCCGATCATCGCCCTCGTCGGGTACGCAGGGTGGTTCGTTGAGGATCGCAGCAGGGTCGACTAGTTTCCCCGACCGCCTCTGCCCCCTCCGTGTGCGACTCCCTACGCTGCGAGGGTGAAATGGCTCATCGGATCGCTGTTGTTCCTCAGCGCGTTGCTTGTGGGAATAGCGAGTGCCGCCTCCATCTGGTGGTACGTCGTTGACATCGCCATCGGCCAGTCCGGGAATGCTGACAGGTCCATGCTCTTCTGGGGTCTACCGATCTTGTTCCTTGGCATCGTCCTGGCAGCGGGAGCGGTTGGGCTCGCTGCGCTGGCGTGGCGAACGATGCCCCGAGGGCCGGGATCGCAGGGTGCACAGGAACCCGAGTGAGTGAGTCCGATTGATCAGCCTTTGACGGCACCGCCGGTGAGGCCCGAGATGATCGCCCGTTGTGCCACGAGGAACGTGATCACGATCGGGGCTGCGCCGATCACTGCGGCGGCTGACAACAGGCCCCAGGACGCCGTGAAGTTCGCGGTGGTGAACAGCTGGAGGCCGACAGCCAGGGTGAAGTTCTCGGTCGACGACAGCAACGTTCGCGCCAGCAGGAATTCGGCGAAGATGTTGATGAAGCTGATGATGAAGATCACCGCAAGCGCAGGGCGCGCCAGGGGGAGGATGATCTTCAGGAAGATCGTTCCGTGCCCTGCACCGTCGACGCGAGCCGACTCGTCGAGCGACATCGGCACCGTGTCCATGAACCCTTTGATCAGGAATGTGTTGAAGCCGATCGCACCACCGAGGTAGACCAGCATGAGGCCGGGGATCGTGTCGAGACCGATCGCGGGGAAGATGTTCCCGATCTCGATCATGATCAGCAGGATGGCCACAAACGCCAGGAACTGGGGGAAGATCTGCACGAGGAGCAGGGACAACAACCCGACCCGCCGTCCGCGGAATCGGAGCCTCGAGAAGGCGTAGGCAGCCATCGAGGCGAGGGCTACGTTGAACGCCGCGGCCGACAGGGAGACGACCCACGAGTTGCGCAGCCACGTCACGAACGGCGTGAGCGGCGGGTTGTCGAAGAACTGCTGGTAGGACTCGGTGTTGAACGTCCGAGGGATGAAGGTTGCTGCCGCAAGGTTGTCCTGGCCAGACAGCGACGATGAAACGATGTACATCACGGGATAGAGGGCGAAGAAGACCGCCACGATGGCGACGGCGTGGCGCCACCCGAGGGTACGGAGCCAGACACCAAAGGTCATCTTCGTGTAGACGGGCTTCCTGTTCTTCTTCCTTGACTTGTTGGAGAACCCCCAACGACCGCGCTGGCCACCGGTCTCGGCGGCGATCTCGATTCGTTCGTCGAGGCCTTGCTCGTTCGTCGGGGTCACGTGGTCGTCAGCCGCCATACGTGTCCTCCAATCGCCTCGTGAACCGGAAACTGAACGCCGAGATCACCAGGAGCAGGGCGAATATGACCATTGTCACTGCTGCGGCGAGTCCGAACTGATTGCCACGGCCAGACGCGGAAGCGAGGTTGAACGTGAACGAGATGAGGATGTCGGTGTGGCCGACAGGAACCTCGGCACCCAGCACCGGTGGTCCGCCGTTCGTGAGCAGGTAGATGAGGTTGAAGTTGTTGAAGTTGAAGGCAAATGAGCCGATGAGCAGGGGCGCCAACGACACCATGAGCAACGGGAATGTGATGCTTCGGAAGACTCTTCGCCCGGTTGCGCCGTCCGTCCGCGCCGCTTCGAGAACGTCATCCGGGATCGACTGGAGCGCCCCGGTGGCGAGGAGGAACATGTACGGGAATCCGAGCCACAGGTTGACGATCAGGATCGTCACCTTGGCCCAGAACGGATCGCTGAGCCATCGGATGGGGTCGAGGCCGAGCAGGTCGTACAGCGGGCTGAGGAGTTCGTTGACCGTCCCGAACGAGGCGTTGAACAGTCCTCGCCAGACGAGGATGGATAGGAATGCGGGTATTGCATATGGGATGATGTAGATGGACCGGTAGAACCGAACGCCCTTCATGCGTTGGTGGTGGAGCGAGAGGGCCAGCATCAGGCCGAGGGCGAACGTCATCACCACACTGAGGAATGCGAACACCATGTTCCAGGTGAAGACCCGGACGAATGGTCCCCTGATAAGCGCGTTCGTGAAGACCCGTGCGTAGTTGCGGAAGCCAACGAACGCGACCCATCCCGGGGTGAGGACCTGTCCATCGTCACAGACGAAGTTGCCGATGGTCGCTTCCGTCTCACCTCCGGGACAGACGCGGTCCAACGCTGTGTCGAGAAGCGCATCGAGATCAGCGTCGTAGAACCACCGCTGACTGGCGAGCACGACCCGGCCCTGGGAGAGACCGAGTATCACGACCTCGCCATTCGGCGAGTCGATGACCAGGGAGGCGAAGTCGAGCCTGGTCGACAGTGCAAACAGCTCACGTTGGGTCAGCAGCCGGTAGGGGCCGATCTCCTCCGGCGGGACGGTGTCGCCTTCCGAAAACGTCCCCTCCATCTCGATGCCATTCTCGAGTGGGGGATCGGTGCGTGGCCTCGCCACGCCGAACACATAGTCGCCCACGTCGTTGACGAGCAGCATCCGGTATTCGCCGGCGTCGTCGGTGTAGACATAGAGATCTGACAGCTCTCCCGCTGCGTCGGGATCGACGTAGTTCAGACTCTCGAAGAAGTCGATGGTCTGTTCCTTCGAGGTGACGTTTCCGGTTTGCCAGTTGGTCATCGACACCCACACGGTGTAGATGATTGGCACCACGACGAAGATCGCCATGAAGATGAGCCCAGGGGTCACCCATCGGAGGGCCTCGGTCCTCGGCCACAGATAGACCCAGTTGATGAAGAGGATCCCGACGACGAGACCAATGATCATGAATCGGGACGCGCCCTCGTCGTCGATCAGGGCGAGGAAGGCATAGAGGGCAAGCGCATCGAGGACGGCAAGACCGATCAGGCGGTACCAGAACCCCCGACCAAAGTCCCTCAGCGTTGCCACGTCCGCTCACCCTTTCACCGGCCGCAACATTGTACGCGCCGCCGTCGATGCGATGCGTCGCAGCGGACCGGGAATGCAGAAGGGGGAGAGCTTGCGCCCTCCCCCTTCCGATGCGTCATCGGTCGAAACCGATCAGCCTTCTTCGTTGATGACCGTGGTCACCTGGTCGCAGGCGTTCTGCATTGCCGTCGCCGGATCGGTGTCGCCATTGCGGAGGGCGAGGAAGTTGTCCCCCACCGGACCCCACACGGCACCCATCTCGGGCACGTTCGGCATGAACTGGCCGCCCTCAGCCGACTTTGCGAACACGAAGTTCACCGGGTCGCCCGAGTTGTTTTCGATGGTCGTCACGTAGGCCGAACCGCGTGGGTCAGCCACGAACAAGGCATCCATCGTGTCCTCGGTGGCGACGAAGTTCAGGAGGAACTCCTGCGCCAGTGCTGCGTTGGTGGCGTACTGGGACAAGTAGAAGCCCTGGATACCGACGAACGGCTGCATCGTGTTGCCATCGATCGTCGGAAGCGTCGTGACGCTCCAGCTCACCGTGTCCTGGTCTGCCAGCGTTCCCAGCTCCCAAGGACCCGTCATCCAGTAGATGAGCTCACCCTCGAGGAACAGGTTCTTTGCATCGTCGTAGTTGGTCGACGGGACATAGCCGCCGTCGATCAACGTCTCGAGCTGCGTCGCACCTGCAACTGCTGCGTCCGTGCACATGCCGATGTCAGAAACATCGAAGCCGGTGGCCGCGTCGTAGGCGAAGATGTATCCACCGTCGACGGACAAGAACGGGTACATGTGGTAGGCGTCGCCACCGTCATTGCCACCAGGTATGCCGAGGCAATCGACGTCAGGGTTGGCGTCGCAGGTAGCCGTGAGCTCCTCCATCGTGGTCGGAGCGTCTGGGGAGTAGTCGGTGTTGTAGTAGAGCGCGAGTGCTTCCGTCACGTAGGGGAGGCCGTACTGGGCACCTTCCCACTTCAGGGCGTTGAGGCCCGTCTCGGTGAATTCTGCGTCACGACCGCCAAGGTCGATGACGGCGACGGCACCGTTGGTGGCGAGCTCTCCGACCCAGTCGTGGGCGCCGACGAAGATGTCAGGACCTTCGCCTGCCGGGCCCTTGGTGATCACCTCGTCCTTGATCGAACCGAAGTCGACGAGAACGATTTCCACCTCGACGCCGGTTGCCTCGGTGAAGGCTGGCGCGACCTCTTCGAGTGCCGCAGCACGCTTTTCGTCCGCCCAGATGACCAGCGGAGGCAGGGCCTCGGTGGTCGTGGTTTCGGCGACCGTGGTCGTCGTCTCTGCAGCGGTTGTTGTTGTTTCTTGTGCCACCGTCGTGGTCGTCTCTTCGCTTCCCGAATCACTGCCGCATGCTGCGGCGAGGAGTGAGAATGCAAGGACGACTGCGGCGAACACGGTATACCGACGCTTCATCGTGTCGGGTCCTCCTGTTTCACGGAATCGTGTACGTCACCCGTGGGGCGACACCGCGAGTGTATGCGAATTCCACGAATCTTGCAAGACCTTGCAGCAAGTCTTGCAAAAGTCTTGCAAGTAGTGCATCCTTGTCATGATGAGACCCCGACTGGCTGAGATCGCGACGCGGGCCCACGTGAGTGAGGCGACGGTGAGCCGCGTCCTGAATGCAAAGCCGGGGGTTGCCAACCCCACCCGACGCAGAGTCCTCGACGTTCTTGCAGATATGGGGTACGAGGACATCCACCGGCAGCACACCGGCTCCGGTGCCGTCGGCATCGTCACCCCGGAGCTCACGAACCCCATCTTTCCTCATCTCGCGCAACACATCGAGTCCGTCCTTGCCCACCACGGCTTCATCTCCCTCGTGTGTTCATCCACCGCCGAGACGGTCCATGAACAGGACTTCCTGGACTTCCTTGCTGCCCAGCATGCGTCGGGAGTCGTGGTCATCAACGGGCGATACGCACTCCCCGGTGTCGGATATGCCCCTTACGAGCAGCTCGTGGCCAGAGGCGTTCCTGTCGTCCTCGTGAACGGCTTCGCAGAGGATCCACCCCTGCCTGCGATCGGCATCAACATCGTGGAGGCCGCAGCGACTGCCGTTCGGCATCTCGGTGCCCTGGGACACCAACGGATCGGTCTCGTGGTCGGCCCGACCCGATACCCGACGGCGAGCCAGCTCGTTACCGGATATCGCGAAGGCCTCGAGGCACTCGACATCCCCTTCGACTCATCGCTCGTCACCGAGACACCCTGGACCGTCGAGGGCGGCCGGGCTGGTGCCGCACCGCTGCTCGAACGGGGCGTCACGGGCATCGTCTGCGGCAATGACCTGATGGCCATGGGGGTCGTCGCGTCGGCCAAGGCATGGGGTGCATCCGTTCCAGAAGACCTCTCAGTGATCGGATTCGACGGCTCGCCGCTGGCAGGCCTCCTCGATCCACCACTCACCACCCTCCGCCAGCCGGCCGCGTCGATGGCCGCAGCGGTTGCCTCCCTCCTCGTTGGTGACCACCGCACCAACAACGGACTGCCAGCTCAGCAGTTCCGTGCGGAG
>JAQAZV010000249.1:0-14080 GCA_032127155.1 Acidimicrobiia bacterium | reverse complement strand
GAGGAGGTCCTCGGCGTTCATCACCGCTGGTTCGCACTCGGTCGACATGTCTGCGACGAGATCGTGCCACCACACATCTCTGTGGTCCTTCATGGCAACGTCGGTCCCGGTGCGCTTCACAACGACGCAATGCTCGATCGTGGTCGCCCGCTCCATGGCGACATCGCAATTCTCCTTCAAGGGGACCACGGAGCCGCGACGCCAAGCGCCGTCGCAGGTGATCAGCAGCTTCGCGGCAGCATCGTCCACCCTGTCGACGATGGCCTCGGCACTGAACCCGCCGAAGATGACCGAGTGTGGTGCACCGATACGGGCACACGCGAGCATCGCGACCGCGAGTTCTGGAACCATGCCCATGTAGATCGCGACGCGGTCGCCGCGCTCCACTCCCAGCGATGTGAGGCCGTTTGCGAATCGGTTGACCTCGGCGGCCAGTTCGGCGTAGGTGATATCACGCGTGTCCCCAGGCTCACCGATCCAGTGATAGGCAATCTTGTCTCCGCCTGTCGCGAGGTGTCGATCGAGGCAGTTGTACGACATGTTGAGCTCACCGTCGGTGAACCAGCGGTAGAACGGTGGCGCTCCATCGTCGAGGGCAACGGTGGGTGGCGTGTACCAGTCCACGCGCTCGGTGGCTTGTTGCATCCACCACGAGACCGAATCGGCATCTGCCTCTCGATAGGTCGCCTCGGTCGCGTTCGCCGCAGCTGCGAATGCGGCGGGGGGAGGAAAGAGGCGTTCCTCATGCAACAGGTTCTCGATGCCCGGCTCGCTCATGCCATCCCTTCCGTGTCCGGAGACGGATTCTCGCGGATTTGCGAGGCTCCCGCGCCGCGTTGCCGGGGACATCCCCTAGGGGACACCCTGATCGGCGGTATAGGGGTTCCAGGGGTGTTGCAGGTTCATACCCGATACCCGGATCGTCTCCCCTGCTGCATCGTGCGTGATGGAGGGCGACACAGGGTCGCCCAGGAACAGGAGGACATCATGGAGACATCCCGCATGTATGGGTTCTACAACTGGATCGGCAACCACGTCGGTGTGGTCGTTGCCGGCGTATTGATGGTTGCCATGGCACTCGGTGTCGTCGGCCCCATGGTCGCGAACACGGACGAGCCGAACTTCGACCCGAAGGGCGAGCTGTATGCGACGTACGAAGATGCGGGTATCGCTCTTCGTTCCACATCAACCGTTTCGACGGCCTCGTGGTTGGTCGAGGCGGATCCGCGTGGCGCCAACGTCCTCACAGCTGACTCGTTGGGGGAGTGGAAGGCACTTACCGAGAAGGCGAAGGCCGACCCTGCATTTGCCGAGCACTTGGTCGATCGCTTCGATCCGGCGAACGGAAGCACAGTCCCAGGGATCAGCTCGATCGCTGACATCGTTGATGCCGCGATTCCTGGAGGACTTGCCTCCGCAACGGATGCCGAGGTCAATGCGGCACTGAGTGCGGTCCTCGCCGATGGATCGCCGTACGCGGGGTTCAGGCATTCGCTTTCCGAGGACGCGACGGTCGTGGGTGGTGTCTGGACGGCGGAAGCCTTCATGACCCAGGTCGTCTACGAGACATCCGGATTCGCAGACACCGCGGCCGAAGAGGCGTGGTTGAAGAACCTCCAGGGTGGGCTGCGCGAAGGCGCATCCGCGACGACCTCGATCGGTGTCGCCATCGACCCCGAAACCTCCTTCGGCGAAGCTGCAGAGCAGTCGGCGCCGTTCATCTTCCTCGCGGTCGCACTCATCATCCTCCTCATCGCATTCGTGCACAGGTCCTACTGGTCCGCTGTCGTGGTCGGTGCAGGATTGGCTGTTGCGACGCTCGCCTCCTACGGAACCTCGGCGCTGCTTGGGCTCAAGATGGGATCGTTGCTCCTCGCGTTCATCGTGCCGATCGCCATGATCAGTTTCGGAGTTGATTTCTACATCCACGGCCTCGGAAGGGTGCGCGAGGCGCAGGTGGACCACGGCAAGGGTGTCGACACTGCGTATCCGTTCGGCATGTCTGCCGTCTTCACCGCGATGCTTCTGGCACTGATGTCATCGGTTGCCGCCTTCCTCGCCAATGCAGCATCAGGCACCGAGGCGATCATCCAGTTCGGTATCGGCAGCGCCATTGCACTCGGGTGGGCGTATCTGGTCCTCGGACAGGTGGCGCCCAGGGTCACAGTCGGCCTCGAGCGATTCGTGGGGACAGATCCCGTGAAGGGTGCTTCGCGGTATGTGTATGGACTCGGTGCGTTGGTCATGGCCGTGGTCGGCGGCCTTGCGGTTGCCCTTGGAGCGGTCATGCCGTCGATCGGGGTGGCAGCCCTGGTCATGTTCCTGGTGCTGTTCATCGTCGTTCCCATTCCCCTCGCACGTCTGCGCAACCGCAGGGCCGCTGCGGCGGGTCGCCCGCTCGTCGAGGGACACACCGGGTCGGCTCATGGCCTCGCCACAGCTGGCACCGTCGTGCACTTCTTGGCGAAGTGGCGCATGATCACGATCCCCGTGGTCGTGGTCCTCGGCGTCCTTGGCTTCATGAGGGCCTCGAACATCGAGTCTGGCTTCAATATCGAGGACTTCCTGTCATCTGACACAGAGTTCGCGCAGTCCATCGATCGTGTGGCGACGCACTTCCCCTCGAGTGGGGAGGGATCATCCCTGGTATTCATCGAGGGTGATCTGCTGGACCCGGGCAACCTCGGACGGATCGACGGCATCGTCGCCGATCTGCGTGCAAGCGACGCCGCTTTCGGGACGAACGGTGCAGGAGAGATGACGGTCGCCTTGCACGCTGGTGATGTGGTGCGCATGGTGATGGACTCACCAGCCGCTGCCCAGATCGAGGCCACAGGTCCGTCGCTCGTGGACGCCGACGGCAATGGGATACCCGACACCAGGGCCGGCGTAGCGGCAGTTGTTCGACATGCCACGGCAAACGGTGTCATGACGCCTGAGGGAGATCTCGCGATCAGTCCCGAGGAACTGACCTCGATCCTCGCGGACTCCGGGAACTCACAGGCGACAGCCGTCGTGATTCAGGTGGGAAGCTTCACGGACGGAGAGGTCATCCTTCCGGTCGAGCACGCCCTCGATGCGGCCGCTGCACGATATGTTGCCGACACGTCTGGGATGTCCGCTCGGGTGTCCGGTGACGTCCTGACGTCGTTCCACAGCATGGAGGCGTTCACCCGATCGATGCTCGTTTCGCTGCCCCTGGCCCTGCTCATGGCGCTCGCCATTGCGGCGTTCATGCTGAGGTCGCTGAAGTATGCGCTCGTCTCGGTTCTGCCAATCGGACTCGTTGTCATCGGCATCTATGCCTTCATGGCGACCTTCGGGTACACCGTGAATGTGGTGACCGCGACGATCGCCGCGATCGCCGTCGGAGTCGGGATCGACTTCTCGACCCACTTCACGGCGCGGTTCCGCGAAGAGATGGGTGTGACCGAGGACCGTCTCGAAGCCGTCAGGGTGGCAGGCGTCGGAACGGGTGGTGCGCTGGTCTTGTCGGCGCTCACGTCGGTCCTTGGGTTCCTCGTCATGGCGCTCGCCCCGACACCGATCTTTGCGACCTTCGGGATCCTGACGGCGGTGATGATCGTGCTGTCCCTCATGGTTGCCATCCTCGTTCTGCCGAGCATGCTGGTTCTGGTCAGTGGGACCCGGACGAGCGTCGAGATCGTGACGGAGCTGCAGCCAGCAGAGTCAATGGCTGGCTGATTCCGATGCGGCCGATGCCGCGCCTCCCGATAGGGTTGGTGCGGCATCGCCGCGTCCGGGCGATGCGCCTCAGGAGCGCTTCAGGAATCGGTGGAGTCCGAGTGATTCGACCGTGATGGACTCTCGCTCGAGGGCGGCGCCGGCGACGGGTATCCCTGTCGCCTCTGCTACTCGGTTCATCATCTCGAAGTTTCCGAATACGGATGCCGCGTCCACGAGGGCTTCAGGGCCGACCTCGTCGATGACCGTTCGCCGTGCGGCTTCGGGGTCACCTGACACGCCCATGACGGCGTCGACAAAACCGATGAGGGCGGTGCTGCCAGGCACGCCGAGGTCGATCGATGGGTCAGCGATGGCCCCGGTATCGATCTGGTATTCGAAGGCGATGGCGCTCGCACGGAGCATCCGCACATGGCTGAGTGTTCAGTAGAAGCATTCGTTGTGGAAGGACGTTCGCGATGACACCACCTCGATCTGGGCCCGATTGAGGCCGGGCTCCCTGAAGAACGTGTCCAGCGCCATCTCCCAACCGGTCATGTACTGGGGACCAAACAACGCTTGGAAGGCTGCTCCCTCGTCGGGGAGGAGATCGAGCGTGAAGGGGATGGGACCCGGCGGCGCAGGAACGTGGAGCCTTCGTCGTTTGAGACCCTCGGTGATGACACCCGTTGGTGGTCCGACGATGGGCTCGGGCAGTGGTTCGAGGTCCGCGCCGAGACCGCGATGCGTTCCGTCGATCGCGGAGAGGATCGAGACGATGGCGATGACTTCAACAGCGGTGGGGTCGCCCTCGGCGTCGGCAGCTGCGCGAACGAGTGTTTCGTCGACGTCCTTGGGACGGTGGTAGAGGGAATCTGCCAATTCGCCGAGTGTCTGGCCCATGCCGACCATCCGTGAGGCCGACGTCGCCTCGCCGCGGCGTGTTGCTCCGAGGAGTTCGATCCGAGATCGAGCGGTCAGGGTCGGGCCGGGCCTCGAGAGGTGGTTCCACGCAGCGATGTACGCATATCGGAGGTCGGGCCTGACGGGCACGGGGGATCCCACGAAGTCGAACACGACGGTGAACCTAGCTTGTCAGTGCACCGCACGCACAGCCATGACACCGTATCCGAGGATCGCGATACCACGGGCGAGGAGGCGGGCGTCGATCATGTCTCTGGCAAGCGTTCCCCGGCTCGTATCGGCGCTGTCAGCCAGTTGCCCGCCGGCGGAATTGCGCAGGAGTAGGCGTCGTTGTATGCGCAGAAGGGCGCATAGGCGAGGTTGAAGTCGATCGTCACGGTGCCGTCAAGGTTCGGGTGAAGGTCGAGGTATCGCCCGGCGCCGTAGGTCTCCCTTCCTGACGTGGCATCCCGGAAGGGAAGGAAGAATCCGTCGTGACCTGTGTCGAAGAGGGTCAGGGTTACCTGCCTGCCCTCGATGTCGATCACTACCTCGGCTGCTGCGTGGTACATCCTCTCGTCACCTGTCGTCGTTGCGATGATCGTCGGGATTCGTTCGATGGGGACAGGTTGCACGGTGAATACGTACTGGGGGTCAGGATCGAAGTAGGTCAGGCCGACGAAGCCCTTCCTTCGGTCCTCCGGGATCGGTGATCTGGGGTCGGTTGCGAAGAACTCATCCTTGGCGATGCGATGGGCTGCGATATCCACTTTGGTGGAACGCCCCGAGTCATGACGTATTCCGGCGACATGCGTTCTCAGGGTCGGGTACATTGGCGGCACGGAAGGGAGATCCTGAGATGTGCTGTCTGTTCGCTTCACTGGTGCTGATTGGTCCGAGGTTTGCCATCCTCGTCTGGTGGATCATCGATCAGGCCAGGTGGACCCTCGCTTTCGAGAGCTTCATCATCGCCTTCGTTGGGTGGCTCCTCGTCCCGTGGACCACGATCTCGTATGTCATCGTGTTTCCTGGCGGCGTGACGGGTTTCGACTGGGTGATCATCGGTCTTGGGGTCCTTGCCGACTTCGCATCGTGGACCAATGGCGCATGGAGCGGCCGTCGGTATCAGGTCAACAACTACCAGGTGAGCTGACCTCAGCGGTCCGGGGGACCACGCTCGGGCAGGGTTCGACGGCGACGGTTCGGCGGACCTACGCTGGCACCTGATCGATCGCACTCGCCGATGGTTCTCCCGCGACGGTCGCCGCCCGGCCGTCCGGCATCAGGAAGGCGCGACATGCGCACGTTCGACCGAATCACCAAGGGTGTCCCGGCAACGGTTGTCGGACTCGGTCTCGTGTCTATGTTCACCGACCTGTCGAGCGAGATGATCTATCCGCTGATTCCCGTGTTCCTCACCACCGAGCTCGGTGCTGGTGCGTTGGCCCTCGGGATCATTGAGGGCGTGGCCGAGTCGACCGCCGCCATTCTCAAGGTCGTTTCTGGGTGGTGGACGGACTCGGTGAAGAAGCGCAAACCGTTCATCTACTTCGGCTACGGAGTGGCCGGAGCGGTGCGGCCCCTCATTGCGTTTGCCATCTCGTGGCCGTTCGTGCTGCTCATCCGCTTCATCGACCGGGTTGGGAAGGGTGTTCGAACGGCACCGCGTGATGCCCTCATTTCAGATGTGACGCCGGAGGAGAGTCGTGGTGCTGCCTATGGCGTGCACCGGAGCCTCGACCACTTCGGTGCGGTGCTCGGTCCACTCGTGGCTGCCGCACTTCTCTGGATGGGACTGGGGCTTCGCTGGGTGTTCTTCCTGGCGGTGATTCCTGCGATCGTCGTCATCTTTGTGATCGCCAGGATGGTGAAGGAGCCAGAGCACACCGAGGCCGACACCGGGTCGCGCCCACCCGTCATCGCTCGTGCGGGGGATCTCGGGGGAGGTTTCTGGCTCCTCATCGCTGCCGTCGGGATCTTCACGCTGGGCAACAGCGCCGATGCCTTCCTGCTCCTGCGGCTCTCGGATGCCGGAGTGTCCACGGTGTGGATTGCCCTGCTGTGGGCGTTGTTCAGCCTCGTGAAGATGGGATCGAACCTCATTGGTGGTCGCATGTCGGATCGAGTCGGCCGCAAGCCGATGGTCCTCATGGGGTGGGTGTTCTATGCCGTCGTGTATCTGCTGATGGGATTCACCACCTCCACCGCCTTCCTGATCGTGCTCTTCCTCGCCTACGGCCTGTATTTCGGCATGACCGAACCTGTCGAGCGGGCATGGGTTGCAAGCCTTGCACCGGCAGATCTGCGCGGATCGGCCTTCGGCTACTACAACGGAGCGATCGGGATCGGTGCCCTGCCTGCAAGCATCGTCTTCGGAGGCATCTGGGCAGCGTTCGGTCCCGCCGCAGCCTTCACCTTCGGTGCCGTGATGGCGGGCATCGCGGTTCTCGTCCTGCTTCGGGTGCCCGAGGTGCGTCTTCCCCAACCGGCGGTGTGACGATCTGATTGCCGGTGGGCGGGTTCTGAGGGCCCGGATCCGTCGCCCTATCCGTCGGGAGGATCGGTGGACATCGGCCGACCCCGGGATGTTCGCCCTTCGTGGGTTGCTGAGTGGTGGCGCCTACAAAGGAGCCTCATGTTGGCGAGGCTGGTGTCCCCGCCGTCTGCCCAATGCTCGATGTGGTGTGCATCACACCACCCTGCGGGGGCGTCGCATCCATCCCAGGTGCATCCGCGATCGCGGGCGTCGAGAGCTCGCCGAATCGCCGGTGTCACCGTGCGAACGGTTCGCCCGACGTCGAGGGGTTGACCCTCGCCGTCGCTGACGATGCGGGTGATGCCTGCGTCGCACAGGATCCGACGCATCGTCTCCCTGGCCACCGGCGTCCCGTCGAGTTCGGGAAGGCGATCGGTGGCATCGGTGAGCGTGTCGTAGTCGACGGTGATCGTCACATGCGGCTTCACCCCTGCAGAGCTGACGGCGCCGTCGTTGTGGTCGAGCCAGAACCGTGAGATGTCCACAGCTGCATCAACCATGCGTTGCGAGTGGGTTCGGTCGTCGATGGGATCCAGATTCTGTGGGTCAGCGATGGCCCGAAGTGTGGTGGAGAGGAGGTGGCCCGACTCAGGATCGAGGAGCCCTTCCACGTGCCACAGCCCCTCGAACGTCTGGGTTATCGAGAGTCGCCTGCGGCGGGTGCGGTCCGCGATGTCGTCATCGACATCGTGCTCTGCGACCTGCTGGCGCCAATGGGAGAGGGCTATGCGGAGGTCTGCGGGCCCGAGGTATGAGGCGATGTCGGCGAACACGGGTTCGTGGAGCGTGAAGTCGTTGGGGTGTTCGCGCTGAGCCGCCGCCAATCGATTGACTGCCTCGGGTGGGACATCCCCTGTTGCAGCGACCTTCGCAACGTGGGGCATCTGTTCGAGGGCGTTGGCCGTTGCCACCGCACGGGAGGCTGCGATTCCCGACATACGACAGAAGCGACGGAGCCATTGCCGGGTGGTGAGGACGTATTCCCGCTCGGCCACCCTGCGTCGGTCGTACTCCGCGACAGCTTGGTGCAGCCGCAATGATGTGAGGTTGAGATGGCGCTTCAACTCGAGGAGCGTCTGCTCGACCTCGGCATCCGACATCAACGCCAGCAATGCCACAGGATCGCCCGCCTCGGTGTGCGGTGCGATTTCAATCCGATCTTCCGATGGAGTGAAGTCTGGGAGGTCTTCCATTCATCCAATCTATCGCTCGGGTATGACGCGTTTCGATCCGGCATCTCGATGTCTGGTCTCCCCTGTCAATCGGCATGTGGGAAGGTACGATTCGCACAGAATCTGTGGTGGTTCGTCGTGGTAGTGCTTGCTGTTGCCGTCTTCTGGCTGGTCGAGGTGATGGGAACGACTGCCGGGCTCGCCGGCTTGGGCTAGCCGGGTTCATCAGGCCTCGAGAGAGGCCAAAGGGGTCGAACGGGCGTCAGCTGGCGCCATCCCACCATTTCAGGACTCGGAGCGCACGGAGGGTGATCCAGCGGCTTGGCGTCCCGACGGCGTCCTCGAGGTCGAAGTGGACGCGGCCCGGATGGACACGCTCGAGGAGCCAACGTCCGTCTGGCTGCCGCTTCGACCGCACGATGTCGACCGCATCGGACATCCGAGAATCAGGTTCTGCACCCGAACCACGGAAGTAGTCGAGGGCACGGAGCACGTCGTAGTGCCAGTAGTAGGGGAAGGCGAATTCGAGGTACGCGGGGTCGGCCACATCGCCGGTGCTCTTGCGGCGGAACAGGCTGCGTTCGAGCAGGTACTCCTCGCCCCTCTTCCGAGCCTCTGCCACCTCTGCGGATCTGCCTGTCGCACGTTCGTACTCGAGCAGTCCGTCGAGCACGTTGATCGTGGTGTCGAAGGAGGAACGCACGGAACCGTTCTCGACCTCGCAGTTCCAGCCACCGTCGTCGAGGCTCTCGCCCAGGATCAGCTCGACGAGCGGGGCCATATCCATTCCGAAGTAGGTCCCGGTCTCGATCGTGCGACCGTTGATGCACGGCTCGACCTCACCGTCGAAGTAGCGCTGTCCGTCGTGCTCCCAGCGCCCATTCTCCGCCACGAGGGCAATCGCCCTGGTGGCGGACGGCGATGTCGGATCGAGGCCGAGGAGCTGGAGTGTCTGGAGGGTGTGCATCGTGGCGGTCCATGGTTGGTCCGGTTCTCCTCCGCGATACGACCCCGGGAAGCATGCTCCGCCATCCCACAGACCGTCAGGATCCTCGAGAGCGAGAAGACGAGCGCCCCACCCCTCGTGCTCCACGCGAGCGCGCTCAGCCGAGACTTCCTCAGCTGATGCATCCTGGAGATCGCGCAACATCTGCCAACGGATGGCGGGGTCGCCTTCGAGGAGCCACTCGGTCACGTCCATCAGCGGATGCTACCCACTGCACCCTTCGATCAGGGGCTCGCGACACCTCGGAACATCGATCCAAACCGACCGTCGGTTGCGAATACGAGGTGGCATACCATCGTGGCGACCAAGGAGACCAATGGCGAACCCAACTCTAGAGAAGGCATTCGGCGAGCTGCCCGAGGTGTCGGCAGGGACAGACGCGACCCTCCAGGCCAGTGCCCCGACCCTGATCACGACCGATGGCGATGCGATGAGCATTGGCGGCACCGCAGCCAAGACCGGTTTCCTGCTCCTCCTGGTATTGGGTGCCGGTTCCTGGGGTTGGACTCTCGTCGATCCTGCGGCCGGTGAGGTGACCATTCCCGGCTGGCTGTTCGGCGTCATGCTCGTCGCCTTCATTCTGGCGATCGTGACCGTCTTCAAGCCTGCGCTGGCCATGGTGACGGGTCCCCTCTACGCCCTTTCGCAGGGCGTGATGCTCGGGGCCATCAGCCACATCTACGACTTCCAGTTCGAGGGAATCGTCCTCCAGGCGATCATGGCAACAGCCGTCGTCTTCATCGTGATGCTCGTGCTGTTCGTGACGAGAACCATCAAGGTCACGAATCGGCTGCGCGGGATCATCGTGGGGGCGACGCTTGGTATTGCCCTGTTCTACCTCCTGAGCATCGTCCTGTCGCTCTTCGGAACCACCGTTCCCCTGGTGTGGGACAGCGGCCCCATGGGTATCGCGTTCAGCGTCCTGATCGTCGGCATCGCCGCCTTCAACCTCATGCTCGACTTCGACATGATCGAGCGAGGTGTCGCGGCGAGGGCTCCTCGCCAGTTGGAGTGGTACGGAGCCTTCGGATTGATGGTGACCATCGTCTGGATGTACATCGAGATGCTGCGCCTGATCTCCAAAGCGAGGAGCTGACCCCACGTCGGCTCATGTTGGTCGGCGGAGGGTTCACCGCAGGGTGGTGTGTGAGGCAACCTCGTCCTCGAGTTGGACAACAAGGGTGGGGACCGCAGAACGGAGGGCCTCCCCGTAGGCAGATGCAATATCCGTCGCAAGGGCTCCTTCAGCCTCGGTCTCGGGTAGGGCGAAGCGGTAGTGGATGAGGGTGCCGTCGGGTATTGGCTCGAATTCGATGGTGTGCGGGAACCCGACCTCACCACTCGGAGTGTCAAGGATCGTGCGGTCCGTCACGTAGTCGTAGGGTCGCCAGTCGGGGATCTCTTCGACGAACGCGTCCGGGCCGTGCATACAGCGATGTGCCGATCCGAGACCCCTTCGCCCTCCCTGTGCGCTGGAGCCGCTCCCATCACGGGGTCGCATACGCCGGTCCGAGGTTCGAGAGCTACGATGCTCCCATGCTGCTGATCAGCGCCTCAGAAGCTGGACTCACGATCGGTGATTTCGAGATCGCCCGTGGGGTGGCCGAGTTCATCGAGGTGATTGCCATTGTGGCCATCGTGATTGGGGTCATCGTCTCCGTCATTGCCGGTGTGACCCAGTGGCTTCGCATCGATTCCGATACCGGATTCGAGACCTTCAAGAGGCTCATCGCCAGAGGCTTGCTCATTGGCCTCGACCTGCTCATTGCCGCGGACGTGATCAAGACCGTGACCCTCGAGGGAACCATCGAAAGCGCCCTGGTCCTCGGTCTCCTCGTCCTCATCCGAACGTTCCTCAGCTGGACCCTCGTCCTCGAGGTACGTGGCCGGTGGCCATGGCAACAGACCGCTGAGAGCGGGGCCGGTGGGACAGGTTCACGTTGAAGATCTTGCGAGTTGGGTTCGTCGGCACTCGAACGTCGAAGGTCGAAGAGACGACCTCCTTCTTCGGGGATGTCCTTGGGTTGGACGTGGTCCGTGCCGATCCCTCCTGGTCGATTCTCCAGCTACCCACGGGTCGCTTTGACTTCTTCGAGGTCTATGGCCCTGAGTTCGATGACGAACGGCTGGCACCTTCGGATGAGTCGCTGTTCGTCGCCTTCACCGTCGAGGACCTCGAGGACGCCCGGAGGGAGATCGTGGAGGCGGGGGCCGAGGTTGGTGATGTCGTCTGGGCCAAGGAAGCGTTCGACGATCCGGATCTCGAGGGCTACGGATGGTTCTTCTTCCGCGCTCCCGACGAGCGGACCTACATCATTCAGCAGGTCCCTGAGTAGAGGGCTGGCATCTTCTGGCCACAGGTGTCGACTCCGATGTCCGGGTACGGCGTGAATCGTGGAACAGGAAAGGTCGACCGGGGCACTCGCGAGTACGCTCCGTCGATGACGTCACAACCTCGAAGCGCGGTGAAGCGGCTTCGGGTGGCGATGCTGGCGCCGATCTCGTGGCGTGTTCCCCCACGCCACTATGGCCCGTGGGAGCAGTTCGTTTCATTGCTGACCGAAGGTCTGGTCAGACGGGATGTCGACGTGACCCTGTTCGCCACCGCCGATTCGTTGACGAGTGCGCGCCTCGTCGGCACTGCGCCGACGGGGTATTCCGAGGACGCAGCGTTGGATGCCAAGGTGTGGGAGAGCTTGCATGTGTCTGCTGTGTTCGAGCGCGCCAACGACTTCGATGTGATCCACAACAGTTTCGACTTCCTCCCGCTCACGTACAGCGGTCTTGTCGACACCCCGGTGGTCACGACGATTCACGGGCTCTCATCGGAGCTGATCGTTCCGGTCTACGAGAAGTACAACGAACGTGGCTACTACGTGGCGATCAGCGACTCAGACCGTCACGATCGTCTCGACTATGTGGCGACGATCCACCATGGCATCGACATGGGGGCGTTCTCGCTGTATCCAGACGCAGGCCAATACCTGCTGTTCTTCGGGAGGATCCATCCGGACAAGGGAACAGCCGAGGCGATCGAGGTCGCGAAGCTCGCCGGGTTGCGGCTGATCATGGGGGGAATCGTCCAGGACCAGGAGTACTTCGAGCACAGCGTCCTGCCGTGGGTGGACGGTGTGAATGTCACCTATCTCGGGCCTGTCGGCCCTACTGAGCGAGGCGACCTGCTCGGTGGCGCACGAGCCCTTCTTCATCTGATTCACTTCGACGAGCCATTCGGCTTCAGCGTCGTCGAGGCGATGGCGACAGGGACACCGGTCGTGGCGCACCCGAGGGGTTCAATGTCGGAGCTCATTCGGGAGGGTGAGAACGGATTCCTGGTGGAATCTGCGGAGGATGCCGTTGCCGCCGTCCACGCTGCAGCGGCGGTCGATCGAGCGGCGGTGCGTGCGTCGGTCCTCGAACGTTTCGACGTGGATCGCATGGTCGATGACTACATCGCCGTCTATCGGCACGTCGTCGAGGACCATCACACGAAACGTTCCGGCGAACCTACTCGCGGGTGAGGCGGTTGAGCAGGTCGGTGACGGGGACGGTTGCCACGCCTGCTCCGCGGTCGGAGAATCCGTAGGGGACGACGAGCAGCCCACCGTGGATCATGCTGCCGCACGAGTACACAACGTTGGGAACGTACCCATCGCGTTCGTCGGCATCGGCCGTCAGCAGTGGTTCGTCGAGGTGGCCGATGATACGAGCCGGATCCTCGGCATCGAGAAGGACGGCTCCCAATGTGTACTGGCGCATGGGCCCTACGCCGTGTGTGATCACCAGCCATCCGGCCTCGGTTTCCAGCGGTGAACCGCAGTTTCCGATCTGCGTGAGTTCCCACGGACGACTGGGTATCTGGATCCGCTCGGTGTGGTCCCAGAACCGTATGTTGCTGGAGAGCATCAGGTAGTTGTTCTCGTTGTCCTGTCGCGACAGCGCCGCATACTCACCGTCGATCTTGCGAGGAAAGAGGGCGATGCCCTTGTTACGCGCGGCGCTTCCACCCAGGGTGCTGATCCTGAAGGAGGCGAAATCGCTCGTCTCGATGAGTTGGGGGAGGATCTGGGAACCGTCGTACGCGGTGTAGGTCGCGTAGTAGATCACCCTGCCGTTCTCGTGGACGAATCTCACGAAGCGCGCATCCTCCATCCCGTGGCTCTCGGTGGGACCGGCGGGGAAGATGACGCGATCCGAGATCTCCGAGTCTGTTGGGAACAGCGTGTTGTAGTTGGACGATGCGAGCCAGTGGATGACCTTGGTGGTGTGAGCCCACACCGAGTGGTCGATGCCCTGCTGCTCGATTCCGCCGAGGGCTTCCTCGAGTCGGTCGAGAGTGAAGTGGGGAGGTAGGGCATCGAGGCACGCACGGGCGATGTCGTCCATCGCCCTCAGTTCCTCGAGCTTTGCTGTGAAGTGTTCCTTGTCGTACGTCGGAGATCTCCGATCGCCGATCACGGGGAAGCGGCTTGGCGTGTCGAGCGTGATCCCGCCGGATGCATCGATCAATCCTGTTCGGAACTCGATCGAAGAAATGTGACCCTCACCGATCGCCCTCAGGCTCATCACAAATCTCTGCTCGCCGTCTCGGAGGCCAGACTGATCGGGAGCAGCGACGAGCGACGGATTGCTGAGGGCAGCGCCTTCGATTGCATACTCGTGCGTGAAGTAGGAGCCAATCAGGAGTCGACGGTCCTCGGAGAGGTCCTCGACGTTCTCGATGTGGCGGGCAACCAGCGCGAAGGAGCGTTCCAGAACGCCGGTGAAGTCAGCGTGGCG
>JAQAZV010000248.1:0-7454 GCA_032127155.1 Acidimicrobiia bacterium | reverse complement strand
CGCATCTCCTCGGCTTCCGTTTCTGCCTGGCGAAGTATCTCGGCAGCGTGACGCTTCACGCCTTCGGCTTGCTCGATCTGTTCCCTCGCGGCGGTCGCCTGCTCGCGCATCCGAGCGACATCGGCCATGGCCGCTGCCCGTACCTCTGCCGTCTCCTCTCGGATGGTGGCAATCTCAGCAGTGGCCTCCGCGTGACGCTGGGCGAGCTGATGGTCGAGATCCGCTCGAGCGTCAGCGATTTCGGCGTCGAGGGCGGCCTTGGTGTTCTCGACCTCGGTGGCGAATGACGACCGTGCTTCGGTGAGCTCTGCCTCTGCCTGACCCCGCATCGCTGTTGCAGCATCGGACTCGACTCTGGCTTCGCCCTGCAGCTCCTCGGCGGCATCGACCATTTCCGTGGCCGTGCGCGTCGCCTCGGAAAGCGCCTCGTGGGCTGCTTGCTGCTTGGCTTCTGCCTCGGCCACCATCGTTTCGGCCTTGGCGTTCGCATCCTCGAGGATGCGGGCTGCCTCGGCATCCGCCACTCCTGCTGCCTTGACCTGCTCCTGCGCGAGCGCTGCGTCATCGGCAGCCTCGGCCCTGATGGTCGCCACGTCCTGGATCGCCGCCGCGACTTCGGCCTTGCGCTCGCTCTTCGCCCTGGCGATCTGCTTCTTGGCTGAGATCACCTTCGTTTGCAGCTCAGCCATGGTGAGTTCGGCATCGCGCTCAGCCTGCTCAACGATGGCTCGGGCGTCATGCTTCATGGAGGAGGCTGCGTGCTCAGCCTCGGCGGTGAGAGCCTCGGCTTCTTCCGTCAAGTGCTGAGCTTTCTGGGTTGCCTCGTCGACCAGCGCAGCACCCTGCTCGCGGGCTTCGGAGAGCGCCTGTTGAGCCTCATCTCTCTTGCGACTCGCTTCATCCCTGAATTCCTGGGCCTCGACACGGAGGGCCTCCGCGTTGTCCCTCGCCGATGCAAGGGTTTCCGAGGCCTCCTGCTCTTCTGCAGCGGCGAGGGCGCGAAGCTTTTCCACTTCGGCTTCCCGTTCGGCAACCTCGGCAGCGCTGGCAGCTGCGACACGCTCCGCTTCCTCCAGGAGGGCCAACGCCTCGGTCTTCATCCGTTCGGCTTCGGCAAGGGCCTCTTCGAGAACCTTCTCGGCCTCTGCAACCAGGGCCTGTGCTTCGTCGTTCGCGGCGGCGATGGCCTGATCCATCTGGGCCTTCGCCTCACTGACGAGGTACTCGACACGCTTCGTGGCCCGAATGTCGGCATCGGCCATCGACTTGTCCGCAGCGTCCTCGGCCATCAGGAGCATCTCCTGGACACGCTCCTCTGCCTCGGCCTGGACAACGGCTGCTCGCTCGCGGGCGGCTTCGACATCCTTCTCTGCGGACGTGATGTCGGCCTCCGCCCTTGAGCGAATAGCAGAGGCCGCAGCCTCGGCATCCGAAATGATCTCCATCGACCGCTCCTCGACACGCATCATGGTGCCGACGGGATCGATCTCGACGCCGCCGACGGAGTCCGTGATCTGCACCTCGGCGATCAGGGCATCGATCTCCTCGCGGACGCGGTCTCGCTCAACGCTGAGCTCCTTCACCCGTTCCTCGGCCTCGGCGACGGTCTTGCGCATCGCTGCCGCTTCGCGTTGGGCCGTGGCGAGGATCTCTGCTGCCTCGCGCTTTGCTTCGTCGATGTCCTCAGGGACGTCACCTGCAGACACACCGACACCGGCAAGAATCTCGTCAGCCCTCGCCTGGGCGGTCGCCTCGATCTGGGATGCCTGCTTGCGCGCGCGGTCGAGAATGCGGTCCTTCGAATCGAAGACTGCTGCGATTGCGGCATCCACCGACTGACCGCTTTCGTCCTTCACCTTCCTGGCTTCGAACTCTGCCTGTTGGAGACGCAGCTTTGCCTCCTGGGCCCAGCCTTCGAGCTCGCGGAAGTTCGTTTCGAGTTCGGACAGGAATGTCCGAACCTCGCGCTTGTCGTACCCCTTGCGCGTCGTCGAGAACTCGCGTTCCTCGATCGAGGTGGGCAGGTGGGGATCCTGTGTGGTCACGTACCATCCTTGGTGTTCTGCCAATAGATGTCGGCGGTTCGTGACCCCGGCTTGACGAGTTCATGTCTCGTCAATACCCATGATCTTCAAGGGATTCATCGGCGCGTATACGACACGGGTGCCATCGCGCCCCACCCAGGACGCAGCGCAGCGACAGAACCCTCAGAGAGCGGCGACGATCGAGGGATCGAGACCGGGGAACGTTTGGATGTAGGCGTGTCGATCGGCCTTCAGGGTCTCGACGATCGACGCGTACTCATCAAGCCGGCCCTGGCGTTCATACAACCCTCGCGGGCGAAGGAGCTCGTCGTCATCGAATCCCGGGAGTGACGCAGCGATGAAGTAGCCGAAATCGGGATCCTCGACCCAGTCGATCGACCTCTCCACGATGCCCTGCACGACGGCGGACGAGTGCCGAATCTTGACCTTCTTCGAGCGGTCGTCGTCATCGCCTCCACCCACACGTCCCGTATTCATCAGGTATACCTCGACGTCCGGCATGGTGGCCAGAAGCTCGAGGAAGCGATTCCCCATCAGTGCATCGTTGTCGAAGAAGAACGGGTTCGTTCCGGGAACTCGCAGGCTCTTCCCTGCCTCGGCTGCGCCCCCGGCGCTGGTCCCCCGTGTCTCGCCCAGCATGAAGTAGGCCGCTGCCTGTTCCCGCCTGAGCTTTGCGACCGCAGGAATCAGGTTCTCATTGCGGTTCAGCAACAGGATGTAGTTGACAGGCGGCAGATTGTTCGGATCCCGATGTCGTATGTTCGCAAGAGGGAAGGTTGAACGCCCATTGGCGGTGTAGGAGTCGTTGAAGAAGTCGACCTTCCCGTCCTCAGAGACCCAGGTGCTCTCCAGCCAGGCATCGGGGCGGGTCGTGCCGCCATAGATCGTTGGTTCGTCGTCAGGATCGAGACCGAATGTCTTGGCGAAGCACCCATTCTCCGTCGAGTAGATCTTCCCCCCCGGGAACAAAGCGGTGAAGTCGTCCTGTACGGGCAAAGACCCAAGCTGCTGACGGAAGGTGGTCGTGGTCTTCCCCGTGCCGGAAAGGCCGAGGATCAGCATCGCCTTCTCGTCCCCTTCGACATCGGGGAAGGTCTTGAGTCCGGAGTGGAGGGCAAGCCCTCCGCTGTAGAACACGAGGTGGTTCCACATACGGAGCCCACCCATCTTGGACTCCCCGAAGTAGTCAGATCCGAAGACCCTGGTCACATACGCGTCGTGATCCACGGTGATGAGGCAATCATTCGGCTTGCCTTCGGCCTTGAGTCCCGGCGTGTAGATCACGGTGAACTCCGGCGTCCAGTCGTCGTCGCGTGGGAAGTAGAGCTGCTGTTGCATCGCCGGGATGTTTGCCTGCGTCCGCTCCATGAACAACCGACTACCAGTGCGGAAGTTCGGGTCAGGTCCGATGTATCCCTCGATGAGGATCATGTCCTTGTCGGCGATGTAGGCATCCTGTTTCGCTGCCCATTCGTCGGCCTCGGCACGGGACATCCTGTTCTTGTGGTTCTCCACCTCCGTGACGAAGAACGTCGACGGCGCAAGCCTCGCCTTGATCTGTGCCTTGTAGTTGATGTTGTCGAATTCGGTCACCGTGATGTTCGACATGAACTCCTCGACCCATGCACGCATCTCGGCTTGCGTCGGGTTGGCGGCAACAGATCTCGCCTCTGGGAGTTCGAATGTCACGGTGTCCTCCTCCGGAGCCCTCGGGTTCCTCGTCGTGGATACATCAACCCTTGGCGGCCGTCTACGACAATAGCGGGCGCCAACCTCTTGTCCCCGGTCGACCCTCAGCTGCCCATCGCAGCGACGAGCCAAGCAGCGAGCGCCTGCCCAACGACCTGTCCCTCCTCGGTGAGGGCGTATTCCTCGCCAACCCAATCGCCTGAAGCCGGGTACGCAGACGAGAGATCCACATACACCTTCAGCTTCGGCTCTGTTCCCGACGGTCTGGCGAGCACCCGCCCAGCGTCGCCAAGGTCGAGTTCGATGAGGTTGGTGGCCCCGAGGTATCGGGGGCGCTCGGAAGCTCCGACAGCGAAGTCCGTCATCCCGACAATCGGACGTCCAGCCAGTTCAGCAGGTGGTGCCTCGCGAAGTGCCTGCATGGCTCCCGAGATCTCGGCGGCTCCTGCGGTCCCTTCCCTTCGGATGCTGACCTGGGTCGACACCCACACGCCGTATGCCTCGTACAGCGACCCGAGCCGATCGAGGACGGATTGGCCGCGCCCCGCAGCGTCGGCGGCCAGGGTGGCAAAGGCGACAGCAGCGGACACCCCATCCTTGTCTCTCACCGTCGTCCCGACCGAGTAGCCCAGTGCCTCCTCGAATCCCAGGATCATTCCCCCTTTGCCATCAGCCTCGAGATCCAGCGCTGCATTGCACACCCATTTGAAGCCGGTGAGGGTCTGGGCGAAGGGCACGTTGTGCCGTGCAGCGATTTTGCCGAGCAGCGGTGTCGACACGATGGAGTTGATCACGGGTCCCCGCGGATCGTCGAGGGTCGACAACAGGAACTCGGCGAGGAGACATCCGATCTGGTTGCCTGTCAGCGGTCTCCACATCCCGCCGGGAAACGGCACGGAAACGGCAAGGCGGTCGGCGTCGGGGTCGTTCGCAAGAACGACATCGGCATCGATCGCCTCTGCCAGTTCATGCGCGAGGTCAAGGGCGCCGGGTTCTTCTGGGTTCGGAAACGACACCGTGGGGAATGTTCCATCCGGTTCGAACTGCCGAGCAACCGGATGGACGTTCGGAAAACCGAACCGGCGCATCGCAGCAACAACCGCTGATCCACCGACTCCATGCATCGCGGAGTAGACGATGCGGATCGATCGGTCCCCGGTCACCGATGGCAGCTGGGTCGCAACCGCACGGAGGTAGTTCTCGAACATCTCCGGCCCGATCTCGCGGACCTCTGGATGATCGAAGGGTGCTGCAGTCCGCGGAACAGCGTTTGCAGGGCCTACATCTGCGATCGCACCTGCAATCTGAGTATCGGTTGGACTGACGATCTGTCCACCGTTCGACGCATACACCTTGTAGCCATTGTCGGCCGGCGGATTGTGACTCGCCGTGATGACGACAGAGCCGCAGGCTCCCAAGGCCAGCCCTGCATACGCGACAAGCGGTGTCGGGGTCGGGTCGGCGAAGAACCGGACGCGGAACCCTGCTGCGCTCAGGACCGCGATCGCGTCCTCCATGAACGCAGCGGACGAGGGTCGAGCATCGCGACCGAGGACCACGAGACGATCCTGTGGATCGGTTGTGGCGATGAGGTGGTCTGCGAGTCCCGCGGTGGTCCGGATCACCACCGCCCGGTTCATGCGATTCGATCCCGCCTCAACGGCACCCCTGATACCCGCAGTGCCGAACGGGAGGGCACCAGCCATGCGATCTGCCAGTTCGTCGTCCTTCCGTGCTTGGAGGAGAGCAGCAAGCTCTCCCCTCGTCAGCGGATCAGGGTCGGCTTCGATCCAGGCACGTGTGCGGGTTTCGAGTTCATCCATGGGCCGAGGCTACATCGTGGAGGATCCGTGGGAGATGGCGTCGGAGAGCTGCAATGGCGCCATGTCATGGAGCAGCGTCGAGGCGAAGGAAGTCGTTCACCCTCAGGGCTGAGAGGACCAAGCGGATTGGTCCCGGTATCGCGTGACCCGCCGCCTCGGGTGGGAACAGCCGAGGGTGGTCGTAGCGAAGGGAGACCGTGCTGCGGACGACCTCGCAGCCCCCCTCGGCGAGTACGTTCTGCGCCCAGTCGGAGCCGCGCCCGTAGGCGAGGGGAATGATGACGCCGCCAGGAACATCAAAGAGGTTCACAGGCGTCGTGTACCGGCGGCCGCTTCGTCTCCCATGGTGCACCACGATGCCAAATCCGCCCAGGTGCCCTGCGATGGGTTCCATCAAGCGATTCGAAGCCATGCGATTGAAGTCTGCAAGACGACGTGGAAGCGGCATGCACCGAACGCTATCCGCTGCGGAATCGATGTGCACCTGGTCAGGGTTCCCACGGTCGTGGAACCCGGTGTGATGGGTAGCCTCGGCACCATGACGACGGCAGCTCTCGGACCTCGCTATCGCAACGAGACGCTGGCGTCGGTTCAGGGCGCCCACGTCGATGTTGTCATCGTCGGTGGTGGTATAACCGGGGTCGGTTGTGCGCTCGATGCTGCGTCCCGTGGCCTGTCTGTGGTGTTGATCGAACAGCGCGACCTGTCCTCAGGGACGTCGAGCCGATCCTCGAAGCTCTTCCATGGTGGACTCCGCTACCTCGAACAGTTCGAGTTCGGCCTCGTCCGCGAAGCACTCCACGAACGCGAGCTCATCCGCCAACATCTGGCCCCTCACCTGGTGTGGCCCATCCCGTTCGTGTATCCACTCCGGCACCGTATCTGGGAACGTGCCTACGTGGGCGCTGGGGTGACGCTCTATGACGGCCTCGCGAAGCTCGGTGGGAGCACACTCCCGCATCAACTCCACCTCAGTCGACGGGAGCTGATCCGAAGGTTCCCCGGCATCAGGAAGGAGGCGTTCATCGGAGGCATCCGATATTTCGACGCTGGCACCGATGATGCCCGCTACACCATTGCCGTCGCGCGGACCGCTGCCAACCTCGGGGCGCGAATCCTCACGAGTGCCCGGGTCACCCGTTTCCTCAGGGAGGGCGGCACCGTGGTCGGTGTCGGCGCGACCTGCCTGGAAACCGGAGCGGAATTCGAGGTGTCGGCGAAGGTCGTGGTCAATGCGACCGGCGTGTGGACCGACGAGACGGAATCCCTCGCTGGCGACCTCAGGACCGATGTGACGGCATCGAAGGGAATCCACATCGTCGTGCCGAGAGACGTGATCGCGAGTGAGGTCGGATTCATCACAAAGACGCCAACGAGTGTGTTGTTCCTCATCCCGTTCGGGGACTTCTGGATCATTGGCACCACCGACACGCCATGGACGTTGGGGCTTGCGCACCCTGCAGCGAGCCGGACCGACATCGACTACGTCCTCCAGCAGGCGAATCTGGTCGTCGAGCGCCCCATCACCCACAACGACATCGTGGGTGTGTATGCAGGGCTGCGTCCACTGGTGACGGGAGATGCCGAGTCGACGGCGAAGCTCTCCAGGGAGCACAGCATCACGCTTCCCGCGCCAGGCCTGGTCACCATCGCCGGCGGGAAATACACGACATATCGGGTGATGGCTCAGGACACGATCGACCGCGCGTTCGAGGCGATTGACCTCGATATCCCCGCGACCCGCACCGAGGAGGTCAGGCTGGTGGGTGCCGAGGGATATCGAGGGTTGAAGTCGTCGGCAGCAGACGTCGCAGAAAGATACGGGGTGGAGGTGGACGAGGTCCATCGGTTGCTGTCGCGATATGGATCCGAAACGACCGATGTCCTCGACCTCGCA
>JAQAZV010000247.1:0-4056 GCA_032127155.1 Acidimicrobiia bacterium | reverse complement strand
CGCCATTGCCGAGATCCTCGATGACTACGACTTCATCCTGATCGACTGTCCTCCTTCGCTGGGTTTGCTGACGATCAACGGGTTGGCGGCGGCAGACGAGGTCCTCATCCCCATTCAGTGTGAGTACTACGCATTGGAGGGCGTGAGCCAGTTGACGCGCAATATCGGGCTGGTGCAACACAACCTGAACCCTCAGCTTGAGGTTGAAGGTGTTGTACTGACGATGTTTGACGGACGCACGACACTGGCAGCAGATGTCGTCGCCCAGGTGAGGGAGCACTTCGGCGAGACGACCTACAAGACCGTGATACCGAGGACGGTCCGCCTTTCCGAGGCACCGTCGTATGGAGAACCGATCGAGGCATACGACCGTATGTCGAGGGGAGCAATCGCCTATCGGGAGCTGGCAAGGGAATTCAGGAGGCGCCATGGCCGCACGTAAGACCGGGCTCGGGAGAGGGCTCGACGCCCTCATCCCGCAGGATCACCCGATGGGAGGCTTCGCCCTCATCTCGACGCACGCCGTTTCGCCAAACCCGAAGCAGCCGCGCACCGAGTTCGATCAGGGCGCCCTGGACGCTCTGGCTGCGTCGATCGATGGGGTGGGCCTGCTCCAACCGATCCTCGTGCGCCCATCGGGCGACGGGTATGTCCTGGTTGCAGGAGAACGCAGGCTTCGAGCGGTTCGCCAACTCGGCCACGCCGAAATCGCTGCGGTGATCCGGGAGGAGGCCGACGATGCGACCAACCTGACCGAGGCGCTCGTCGAGAACCTCCAGCGAGAGGACCTCAATCCGCTCGAGGAAGCCGCCGCATACCAACAGCTGCTGGAAGATATTGGCATGACGCATGAGGAGATCGCCGAACGAGTCGGGAGAAGCCGTTCTGCCGTGACCAACACGATCCGGCTCCTTGGCCTCCCCATGCAGATCCAGAAGCTGGTGATCAGCGGCGACCTTGCGGCTGGGCATGCCAGGGCGTTGCTCGGGTCCGACGATGAGGCATATGCGGTCCACATTGCGCAGCGCGCCGTCGCCGAGGGCTGGACCGTGCGCAGGGTGGAGGAGGCGATTCGGCTTCGTGCATCCCAGGGGAGATCCACAACTCGACGTTCCGGGACGGTTCGACCTGCCGAGATCATCGAACTCGAGGATCGCCTGCAGGAGCGCCTCGGAACCAAGGTGGCGATCGACTATCGCGGCAAGGGTGGAAAGATCACCATCAAGTACACCTCACCGGACGATCTCGAGCGGATCTACCGTCACTTGTTCGGTTCCGACACCTGATCGGTCTGATCGATTCCTGCCTCGTAGACGTGGGCGATGGCGTGGGCGACCACACGCCCGGTGCGACGTGACATCGAGCGGAGAGCAACCAGAACGGCAGGAGCCCGTGTCTCCTTGAGCATCGGCATCGTGCGGCCTGCTGGCTCCACACCGAGGCGGTCGGCAATGACGCCCGCAATGGCCTTGCCGGCCTCTGAGACCGAATGATCGGACTCGAAGTAGTGGACGCCTTCCTCCCCATCCTGGGGGACGAAGAAACCGAGCACGACGTCGACATTCATCCGATTCGCCCTTTGGGCCCGGAGACGGGCCGGAGGCTCTGTGTCGATGCTTCGACTCAGGATGGGTACGCCGCTCAGCACCTGGATCGCCGAACTCGCTGCAAATGACGCCAACCAGGTGGATGCCGCTTCCTCCTCCGTCCGACACTCCGGATCGATGTAGATGAGCTGTCCGGCGATGGGCCGCGGAAGCGTAGAGAGCCACTGCCGCTCGCGGACGACCTCACGCCCATGTTTCTTGGTCGCAAAGCTGACGAGGGTCAGTTCCGTGGAGACGAGGGCACCAGCAATGCCATCTTCGGCGAGCCCTCGGTTGTGCTGGAAGTCGAGGACCCCAGCCAGCGTGTCAGGGCCGAAGACCCCGTCGACCTTGCCGGTATCGAAACCGAGAGAGTTCAAGCGCGCTTGAAGTTCAGCGACATCGTCGCCCCGCATCATCGGGACGCGGTGGTACAGCATCCGATCGCCGAGTCCGTAACTTGCATCGACGAGCGCACGCCAGGTTTCGGGACCGACCACGCCGTCGACGGGGAGGCCCCTTGCTTCCTGGAATCGCGCCACCGCCAGCCGAGTTCCATCCTCGAACAGGCCGGACCGGTCGGGATCGACGGAGTACCCGAGCGCAGAAAGCCGGTTCTGGACATCCAGAACCGGCTCGCCGCGATCGCCTTGGTGATAGAGCCTCACGTGCTCAATGCTTGCAGGTTGTGCCCCTAGCCGAGGAACTCCGAGAGTTCTGCCTGGAGTTGACCCTTGCTCCTGGCGCCGACGAGCCGGCGCTTCTCCTCGCCGTTCTGGAACACGATCATGGTCGGAATGCTCATCACGGAGTACGCCGACATGGTGGCGGGGTTCTCGTCGACGTTGAGCTTGGCCACGCTCAGCTTGCCAGCATTTTCTCCAGCGAGCTCGTTGAGGGGGGCGTCCATGATCTTGCACGGTCCGCACCACTCTGCCCAAAAATCGACGAGGGTCGGCGTCTCGGACGCGATGGCGGTGGCGAAGTCACCGTCGGTGACTGTGATGGTGTTTGATCCCATGGCTGTTTCTCCTGTGCTGATGGTCGGGAAATGTACTGCGAAAGCGAACGAACGTCGGGCGCTGTCAACCGATGTGGTCGAGGAACCGTTCGGCATCGAGGGCGGCCTGGCACCCCATGCCCTCGGCCGTCACGGCCTGTCGGTAGATCTTGTCCGTCACATCGCCAGCGGCAAAGACGCCCTCGACCGAGGTGAGGGTGGTTCCCGGCTGCGTCAGGATGTATCCGGCGTCGTCGAGATCGAGATGACCCTGGAACACCGGAGTGTTCGGGGTATGTCCGATCGCAACGAACACACCATCAGTCGCGAGGGGCGTGGTCTCGTCGGTCACGGTGTCACGAAGCACGACGCCCGTGACGACTCCGTCGCCCACGATCTCCTCGACCGCACTGTTCCAGATGACCTCGATCTTCGGGTGGTCGAGTACCCGCTCTGCCATGATGGTTGAAGCCCTGAACGAATCTCGACGATGGACGACGGTGACCTTCGACGCGAACTTCGTGAGGAAAAGGGCCTCCTCCATGGCCGAGTCGCCACCTCCGACGACAACGAGTTCCTTGTCCCTGAAGAAGAAGCCATCGCAGGTTGCGCACGCCGATACCCCGAAGCCGCGAAGGGTGTCCTCGCCGGGCACACCGAGCCAGCGGGCGGAGGCTCCGGTCGAGATGATCACGGCCTCACCCCGATATTCGTCTGAACCAACGTTGATGGTGAACGGTCGCTCACTGAAGTCGACCTTGGTGACGTTGGAACTGATGATCCGCGTACCGAATCGCTCCGCCTGCTTCCGAATCTGTTCCATGAGTTCCGGGCCCATGATCCCGTCAGGAAATCCCGGATAGTTCTCGACATCCGTGGTGATCATGAGCTGTCCACCCCGCTCCATCCCCTCGATCATCAGGGGTTCGAGGCCGGCGCGGGCGGCATAGATAGCGGCGGTGAGGCCTGCGGGGCCTGACCCGATGATGACGACCTTCTCGGTCATGTTCACTCCTGGCGTGCTCGATCCTGCGGGTACCGCTTGGACCAGATGAAGGCTCCGACGATGATCAGGATCACCCCGACCACCGAGTAGGCGGTTTCCGTCCCCATCAGCGTTCCGAGGATCCGGAATATTCCAACGAGCATCCAGAAGACGATCATGATCGCAGCCGCGAACAGGAGCACGCTGACCGCAAGCCAGGTGACGGCCGTCGACGCCCTGTCCACGGATAGGTCCCGGATCTTGACCGCTACCTGCTCGAGCAGGTCGGCGATTCGTGCAGACAGGGGGACGGACGGTTCAGCCATGATGACACGAGGTTAGTCGTGGCACGAGGCGCTGCGACTGGCCTACGAGTCGACGTCGACCAACGAGCACGAGGTGAGATTCACGGTGGCGACCGATTCCACGCCGGATCCGTCATCGATGCCAAGGAACACCAGCAGATCACCGTTGCGCTCCTCCAC
>JAQAZV010000246.1:0-5544 GCA_032127155.1 Acidimicrobiia bacterium | reverse complement strand
CAATTCGTCGATCGAGCCGGAGGAACGGGCAGCGAGAATCGCGAGCCTCGTCGACGGTGATTACGAGCTCGTCTACGTTGCGCCGGAGGGCCTCGGCGCATCCCTCGGCTCTGTCCTCGACCGATCGGATGTCAGGCTCATCGCCGTCGACGAAGCGCATTGCATCAGCCAATGGGGGCACGACTTCAGACCTGCCTATCGACAGCTCGTGCACCTCAAGTCTCGGTTCGGTGTACCGGTTCTCGCCCTGACCGCGACAGCGACGCAGCGAGTCCGAACCGATATTGCAGACCAGCTCGATCTCAGGGATCCGGTGTTGGTGAGAACGTCCTTCTTTCGCCCGAACCTCCGGCTCCACGTGTTCAAGAAGGGAACCGGCACCGGCCAGGTCAAGGCCAGGGACTACATCGGCAAGATCTGTGCGAGCCGAAAGGGTGAGAGCGGCATCGTGTACACGTTGTCGCGGAAGTCAGCGGAGTCGACAGCCGAGTACCTGCGGAGGCTCGGCGTCAAGGCCTCCGCATACCACGCAGGCCTCGACGCCGAGGCACGAACGCAGGTGCAGGACGCGTTCATCAGGGACGACATCGATGTCGTCTGCGCCACGATCGCCTTTGGTATGGGAATCGACAAGTCGAATGTGCGCTTCGTGATCCACCGCGACATGCCGAAGTCGCTCGAGGGGTACTACCAGGAGATTGGAAGGGCCGGTAGGGACGGGCTCGACGCCGACTGCTACCTCTTCTATTCGTGGGCGGACGTCGTGCAGCTCGAGCGGATGATCGGCGGCGCAGCGGTGGAGCCTTCCCAACAGCGAAACGTGCGGAGGGTCTACGACTTCGCGGAATCGGATCGCTGTCGGCATCTCGCCATCGCCAGCTACTTCGGCGAACGGATCGATCGCTGCGACACGTCGTGCGACCGCTGCACCGATCTCGATTCGGGTCTTGCGATGATGGCTGCCCCCCGACCCGCGAAGGGCCAGGTCGTCGTCTCCGAACTCGAGCCGGAGGCGGAGGATCTCTTCGAATCCCTGCGCGTCCTTCGTAAGCGGCTCGCCGATGACCGGCAGGTCCCGGCGTATGTTGTCTTCTCCGATGCGTCCCTTCGAGAGATGGCCGCGACGATGCCATCCGACGCGCAGGAGTTCCTTGCGATCAACGGTGTCGGAGCGGCCAAGCTCGAAACGTACGGTGAAGTGTTCCTCGAGGCGATTGCTGCCTGGCGAAACCGATAGGTCGGCTGGCCGGGCGGTCAGCAGAGATTCCTATCCTGAGCTGATGGCCGATACCAATGTCCTCGGTGGCGAACTCGAGGAGTGCAGCGTCGATCCGGTCACTGGTTGGTTCCGTGACGGATCGTGCCGAACAGCCCCTGGCGACCGCGGAAGCCACACGATCTGCGCCGTGATGACGGCAGAGTTCCTGGCCCACCAACGATCGATCGGCAACAACCTCGAGACGCCGATGCCGCGGTTCCACTTCCCCGGTCTCGTCCCGGGAGATCGTTGGTGCGTGACGGCTCCGAACTGGCTGCGTGCGCAGAGTGACGGAGTTGCCGCACCTGTCGTGCTCGCCGCAACGAACGTTTCCGTGCTGGAGGTCGTCGATCTCGAGCTGCTGCGGTCCCACGCCGTCGATGTTCCCGACGATCCCGGCGGGATCGTGCCATAGGCGTCGCCTTCAGCTGACCCCAACTCCTGGTGTCACCGGTGGGTCGATGCTCGAAGCCCTGCCCCCTCGGCCCAGGAGGTATCCGATCGCGGCGCCGACGGGTACAGCCCACACGGCGAGGAATACGCCTGACATCGCCTCCATCTGAACGGTTCCGAAGATGAGGGCCGCCGTCGCCAGCAACAGTGATGTACCGACTGTGAATGCCCTGCGTCGTGTCGACATGGCTGCCCACAGCGATCTCCCGTTTCGTCGAATACCCAGCGCACCACCGATGAGGGCTCCCACGGGGGCAAAGGAGATCATGCTCGTAACGAGAGCCACCAGGTCTTCCCAGCCATCGTTGGAGCCGAAACCGCCGACCCATCGCAGCACGAATACCCCGATGATGTACCCGACGACGAGTCCAACCGTCGCGCCGATCAGGATGCGAGGAAGCGAATCGGAGGTGTTGGACTGGGCCACGGATCCCCTCGAGTGCGGTCGACTGACGCGGAACGTATCCCTTCCTGCCCACTTCGTCCACAGGTTTCTCTCACGGTTTTGTCTCCGGCCCACCTGCCTTCCTCTCCCCTTTGGGGGAGATGCCGGGAGGGCAGAGGGGGGAGCTGTTGGCTACGGACGTCTCTGTTGGCTGGGCCCTCTCTGCGTCGCTTCGCTCCGCGTCTCTCCCGAACTCGAGTCGGCCTCTGCGTGGCCGCAGATCTCTGCCGATAGCTGGCGGGCACCGTGCGAGTCGGAGATGGACGACTGGGCGCCCGAGACCTTTGGGAGAGACCAAGCGGTGTTCGCTTCGCTCACCCATTCCTGCCTGCTGCCGCCGAGCGCAGCGAGGCCCCTACGGATGTGGGACGAGGCCGACGTCCCCCTCGAGGATGACAGCGACCTCGCCGGGTTCATCCTCGATCTGCCACTCTTCGAAGAACGCGCTCGCACCCTCTCGTGACTCCCACTTGGCGATGGCATAGAACGCTGATCCGTCGCTTGCGTGCCACGCCCGATGGAACTGGCACCCGTGTTGCTCGGCGCTGGCCTGCATTGCTTCGGTGATGCCTGTGACGCGTTTGTCGTACAGGTCCTTGGCACTCTGGCCGTCGGTGGTGGGGCATGGCACTTGGAACAGGATCCACATGGCGACTCCAGGGTCTCGCGATGCCGCCGAACCTAGCGACCCGATCCGCTCCCTGCCTCCCCTCCTTCGTCTCTCCTTTTGGGAGAGATGCCCGAAGGGCAGAGCGGGAGCTGATGGCTGCGGGTCACGAGGTCTTCGGTAGGTGCGGCCCTCTCTGCTTCGCATTGTTCCGCGTCTCCCCGCGGGGAGGGACCAAGCTGTGTTCGCTTCGCTCACCCATTGATTCCTGTTACCGCTGAGCGAAGCGAGGCCCCCAAGTACCATCAACGAAGTACCGCTGAGCGAAGCAAGGCGTCAATCGATGATTCTCACAGCTGAACACCTCGCCCTCCAGCCCGAGGGGTGCCTGCTCCATTGGAGCCTCTATGACGATGGCATCATCGCCGACGGCTATCGGATCCACTACATCGCGCCGCACTTGTGGGAACTGACGCACAGGGGAGAATTCGTTGCGATCGACCGCACCATCACCGCAGCGTTCCTGAGTGCCGAGGAGCATCTGAGGGAGGTGGATCGCCAGGGCGCCCGTCGGCGGTACTTCATCGCCCTCATCGCGGCCTGCCTCGGGTGGTTCGCCGTTGACGCTGCCGTCCAGATGACGGACATCGTGTGGTTCCTCGCGTTCCTCATCCCGATCGTGTGGGTGGGCTTCCGAGCGGCCGCTGGGCTCCTCACGACACTCGGGGGAGATCTGACCGGTCGCTACGGGACAACCCGGAGATAGGCCGTTCCCCCGGAGTGGTCTCGGAGCTGCGATAGCCTCCCGTGGCCATGGCCACCCTCCGCATCATGACGGCGAATCTGCTCGTCGACCGCGCCGACCCGAACGACCTCCGCCGCGTTCTCGACGAGGTCGATCCGGACGTACTCGCCGTCCAGGAACTCGGCAACAGCACCGCTGCGGTGATCAATGAGAGGTTTCCGCATGGCCACCTCGACCCGAGAGAGGATTCATTCGGCTTGGGTGTGGTAGCGAAACGGGAGGTGTCGGTGGAGGCCTTGCCCCTCGAAGCTCGATCCGGTTGGGTCGCGCGGCTCGACCCGTCGGACTGGGGCATGGCCACGTCGTTGGAGGTACTGGCTGTCCATCTCGTCAATCCGATCGACTGGCCATGGACGGTGTCTCGGCACGAGAGGCGAGCACAAATCGAGGGGATCGCGGACCGTGTGCGGCGATCCGATGCCGCGACGGTCGTGATCGGGGACATGAACAGCACGCCCGCATGGCCCGAGTACGCAATGCTCGCCTCGCTGGGCGTCGATGCCGCAGCGGTGACCGGGACGGCGGAGCGGACCTGGGCGCACTTCCAATGGGGCCCGCGATGGATCAGGATCGACCATGCCTTCGTGTCAGGGGTGACCCCCGTCACCACCAGCGTTGTCCCAATCCGCGGCACCGACCACCTTTCAATGGTCGTCGATCTCGACGTTTAGGCGAGCGTTTCAACCTTCCCCGCCCTCGGCGGTGATGTGCCTGCGGTCGGCTCAGACCAAACCGTGGTCCGTCGCGAACGCTGTCAGCACCGTCCGGAGGTTCGGTTCGCCGATCTCATCGAGGTCGTAGTGCACCCTCGTGTGGGGCTTGTCGATCGTCAGGATTCGGCTGAGGTCGATCGGTGTGCCGATGATCACAGCGTCGCAGTCCGTTGCGTTGATGGTCGCTTCGAGGTCGCGTATCTGCTCAGCCCCGTAGCCCATCGCAGGGAGGAGTGTTCCGATCTCCGGGTAGATCTCGAAGGTCTCGACGAGTCTTCCCACGGCGAAGGGTCGAGGGTCGACGAGCTCGCTGGCACCATTGGCGAGGGCCGCGACCGTCCCGGCGCCGATCGTCATCCCGCCGTGGGTGAGCGTTGGTCCGTCCTCGACGGCGAGGACCCGCTTCCCCTTGAGGATCTCGGGGTTGTCGACCGTCAGTTTCGAGTTGGCGGTGATGACGGCGGCTGTCGGGTTGACCATCGCGATGTTCTTGCGAACGGTGGCAATCCCGTCGGCTGGTGCGCTGTCGACCTTGTTGATGATGACGACGTCGGCGAGGCGAAGGTTCGTCTCTCCCGCGTAGTAGAGGAGTTCATGGCCCGGCCTGTGGGGGTCGACGAGGGTGAGGTAGAGATCGGATTCGTAGAACGACATGTCGTTGTTGCCGCCATCCCACACGATGACGTCGCATCCGTCGGGATCGACCTCGGCGGCTCGGATGATGGCCTCGTAGTCCGCACCTGCATAGATCACATTGCCCCGCACGACGTGGGGCTCGTATTCCTCCATCTCCTCGATGGTGCAGTTGTGCTTGGCAAGATCAGCCACCTCTGCGAACCGCTGGACTCCCTGGAGGTTGAGGTCGCCGTACGGCATCGGGTGGCGGATCGCGACAGGTCGCAAACCGAGGGTCATCAAGGTCTCGATGACCTTGCGGGTCGTCTGGCTCTTGCCGACTCCGGTACGGACTGCGGTGACGGAGATGACGGGCTTGGTCGAGGCGATCTGGGTGTCACGTGGGCCGAGGAGGATGAAGCTCGCTCCAGCGGCCTGAACGATCGAGGCGAGGTGCATGACGTGGGTGTACGAGACGTCGCTGTAGGAGAAGGCGCATTCATCGACGTCGAGGTCGGCGATCAACCGTGGCAGATCCTCCTCAGCATGGATCGGGATGCCATCCGGGTAGAGGGGTCCGGACAGGGATGGCGGGTAGCGACGATCAGAGATGTCGGGGATCTGAGCAGCGGTGAACGCGACGACCCT
>JAQAZV010000245.1:0-2863 GCA_032127155.1 Acidimicrobiia bacterium | reverse complement strand
ACGCCCATCGCCAGCCCTGCAGTACCGACGACCGCGCAGAAGACATCGATCGGGCGGTCCATCTGTTCGAGCAACTCAACGCCGATGTTGCGATACCCGTCGAGGGAGTCAGCGTTGTGCAGCTGATTGGTCCAATAGGTGTCCGGTTCTGCGGCGAATTCGGATGCCTTCTCGATCATGCGAGGCACCAGGTCCGGCGTGATCTTTCCACCGACACTCGGAACGATTGTGAGTTCGGCACCGAGGGCCCTCATCGTCCTGAGTTTCTCAGCCGAGAATGCGTCAGATGACACGACACGGAAGCGATATCCCTTCGCAGCACACACGTAGGCAAGGGACGATCCGGTGCTGCCTCCCGTGTACTCAACAACCGTCATCCCTTGGCGGAGATCGCCCCGTCGTTCCGCCCCGTCGATCATGGCGAGCGCCATACGGTCCTTGTACGAGCCCGTGGGATTGAACCACTCGAGTTTCACGAAGACATCGGCGGCACCTTCCGGCACGACTTTCGAGAGCTTCACCACGGGTGTCCGACCCACGACATCGATCATTGACTCGCCGACCCTCACGGTGCACCTCGTATGTTCGATGGGAGGGGAGCACGCTAGCGGGACGGGAACGAGCGAGCCGATCAGGACGCCAAACCACCGGGAATCGCCGGTGCCCGCATACACTCGCGGGCATGGCCGATGATGACCTCGGGACGATCGTCCGGCGCGTAGGGATCTTCTCCTGGTCGATGATCGGTGTCGGCCTGTTGATCATCGCTGCATTCATCGTGCTCGTCGAGGGCAGGGTGATCTTCGCGCCGCTGTTCCTCGCGATCGTGGTCATTGTGATCCTCAACCCGTTCGTGTCGTGGTTACAGGACCGAGGAATCCCACGGATCGTGGGCACCATCGCTGGTTTCGTCGTCTTCTTCGCTGGCGCGGCTCTTCTCGCGCTTGCCATCGTCCCCAACGTCGTCGACCAGGGCAAGGATTTCGTCGAGACCTTCCCTGCGTTGTACGACGATTCGTCGAGCGACATCGAAGGGATGCTGGAGCAACTCGGATTCGACAACGTGACCGTATGGGACTACGACCGAGTTGTCGAATACCTCAATGACCCTGACAACCGCGACGCCATCGTCTCGATCGTGCTGGACCGCCTGGGATCGGTGACCGCTGGGATTTTTGAGTTCATCCTCGTGTTCCTGGTCGGACCGGTGCTTGCCTTCTACTTCCTCATCGACCTTCCGAACGTGCAGGAGCGCCTGGTCGGGATCTTTCCCGAACGACGCCGCGCTGAGGCAGCGCACGTCGGGCGACAGCTCAACACCGCCCTCGGCGGGTTCCTTCGAGGGCAGCTGCTCGTCGCTCTGATCGTCGGTGTGATGCTCTCCCTCGGGTACCGCATCATCGGGCTTGAGTTCTGGCTCCTCATCGGACTCATCGGTGGGATCCTCAACATCGTGCCGTTCCTCGGTCCGTGGGTGGGTGGGGCACTTGGCGTGATCATCGCGATAGCCACCGCAGACGTGCAGACAGCGTTGTGGGCGGTTGTCGTCGCCGTCGTTGTGCAACAAATCGACAACAACTTCATCTCGCCCACGGTGCTGCGAGCTACCGTCCGCCTCCATCCAGCGGCGACGCTCCTCGTCCTCGTACTCGCAGGCGCGCTCGCGGGGATATGGGGCGTCATCATCGCCGTGCCCCTCGCTGCATCGGTCCGGATCGTGTTGGGTCATTGGTGGCGGACGCGAGTGCTCGACCAGACCTGGGAACAAGCCTCGGAGGGCATGTTCGAGGAACGATCTCCTACGCGCCTCAGGAAGACAGCGGAGCAACCCGTTGTAACGGTTGACGTCGACGAGCCCGATCCGGACTGAGGAATCCCCTTCGTGAGTGCGTATGACTGGGCCATCATCGTCGTTGGGATCACGTTCGTCGTGGTCGGATGGCGGCGCGGCCTCCTCCGCGAGGCAATCGACCTCGGACTCCTGGTCTTCGGATCCCTCATCGTCTTCAGGCTCTCCCCGGTCCTCGGCACCATCGTCTCTGGCATGGCGAACATCCCGTACGAGGTAGGGAGGGTTCTGGCAGGTGTGTTCGTCTTCGTGGGGCTCGTTGTCGGGGCCATCCTCGTCGGGCGGATCGTTGCCACGACGATGAGGGTTGTTCCTGGGGTCACAACCCTCGACAAGCTCGGGGGAGCGGCGATCGGCCTCGGCTTCGCCTTCGTCGTGACCGTCCTCGGGACCACATTGCTCGTTGCGTCACCCCTGCCAGATGGCGTGCGCTCGCCATTCGCCGAGGCCGTGGAAGCGAGCCCTGTCGGCAGTTCGTTGATCGATGCCTCCGGCGTGGCCAGACCCATCGTCGCGGTCATCACAGGGGACGAACTCTATGGAGCGGTAATCGCAGTCCGTGAGGCGGTCGGCGAGCGACTCATCGCCGGAACGATTCCGATTCCGTTTCCCTCCGTGGACGGCGTGGATCTCTCGCCGTCGCAGACGCTCGCCCAAAAGGTCTTCGACGACGTCAACCGCGAGCGGATATCGGCAGGTATCGACCCCTTGGCGTGGTCCCCTGATCTCGCGCTCGTCTCGGTGTCGAGGGCCTCGAACGTCTATCAGTCCGGTGTGCTTGCCCTCGATGCGGAGCTTTCCGCTGCGCTGGCGGCGGCAGGCGTGCCCGGCACGATTCATACGGATATGGTCGTCATGGCGGCGTCTGCCGATGGACTCGTCGAGGCCATCACGACGGCATCTGCCTATGACGCAACCATCACGAACCCAACGTTCCGTAAAGCAGGCGTCGGCGTGGTCGACGGACCATATGGGCTCGTCGCCGTTCAGGTGCTTTCCGGCTGATCGCCTTCG
>JAQAZV010000244.1:0-6313 GCA_032127155.1 Acidimicrobiia bacterium | reverse complement strand
CACGGTGGGGATGGCGTGGAAGCAGAGGGCCGCAACCATGCTCACGGACCTCTACGAGCGATGGCCCTCGGACGGCGTTCCGGTGAGCCTTGAGGTCAATCTGCCCCTGGAACTCGGCGGGGTGAGCTGGCTCGGCCGCGCTGATCGCATCGAACGTGACGGGGAGGCCCTCACCGTGGTCGACTACAAGACCGGAAGCGCTGCTTCCCTCGCCGACGCTGCCGTGTCGCTCCAGCTCGGCTACTACCTCCTGGCTGCCCGCGATAGCAAGGACCTCGCGAACGAGGGACAGGTGAACGCCGCCGTCTTCTGGCACCCGAAGCAGATCGCGTATGGCAAGGTCACGACTCGCTCGTTCGACATGGCCAACCTCGACGCCGTCCGCGACGACCTCGTTGCGATAGCTGATGCGATTGGCAACGAGCAGTTCGACCCGACGCCGGGCAGCCACTGCAGGACCTGTCCGGCGAGCGCCATCTGTCCCGCACAAGCGATTGGCGTGGAGGCATTCATCGCATGACCTTCGTCCCATCACCCGAGCAGCGGGCCATCATCGATCACCGCGCAGAACCTCTGCGCGTCGCTGCAGGCGCAGGTACGGGAAAAACGACGACCATTGTCGAGCGACTCGCACGCAGTGTCAGGGAAGGGACGGACCCTGCGCGGGCCCTCGGAGTCACCTTCACCAACAAGGCGGCCGACGAACTACGCAACCGGCTCAGGGAATCCATCGGTGCGCGACCCGACGGCAGGGAGGTCGAGGTTGCGACGTACCACTCCTTCGCCTCGTCGATATTGGATGAATTCGGCGTGCGCATCGGCTACGAGTCCGGAGCAACCCTCATGGACGAAGGACATCGTTCGGAACTCGCTGTACGGGTGTTGAGAAACCTCGAAGGGACGTCACTCGACCTCACCGCGCTCTCCCACCGCAGGGATGAGGTCCTCATCGTCGCTGACGCCCTCAACGACAATCTCCTCGATGCCGACGACCTCGTGGCCGCAGCACCCGAGAATCCCGACGAGATCTGGCAGAGACGCCTCGCCCTTGCCGAAGCCGCCGGCGCCTTCGTCGAGGCGAAGAGAACCCTCGGCCTGATCGAGTACTCGGATCTGATCCGACATGCCGTGACGATCGTGACGGAGCACCCCGACGTCGCCTCCACGATCGAGGGGCGCTACGAGATCGTGCTGCTCGACGAGTACCAGGACACGGACCCCGCCCAAAGGCTGCTCCTCACGGCCCTCTTCGCATCCCGAACACCTGTGACGGCAGTGGGCGATACCGACCAGACCATCTACGAGTGGCGGGGAGCCTCCATCGAGAACTTCGACAGCTTCCCGACCGACTTCCCGACGAACTCCGGTTCACCGGCACCGACCCTCCCCCTGTCCATCAATCGACGGTCAGACACATCGATCGTCGCCCTCGCCAATCGTGTTCGGGAGAACCTGCCTGCGGTGGAGGGTGCCGAACCCCTCCGACCACGCTCGGAGGCCGACGCAGGCACCGTCATGACGGCGTGGTTCAGGACCGATGTCGAAGAGGCGACATGGATCGCAGATGAGATGCGGGATCGACATGACGACGGCGTGGCGTTTGCCGACATGGCGGTCCTGTGCCGCACCAGGGAATCGATTCGCCCCATTGCAGCCGCCATGCGCATCGGAGGAATCCCGTACTCCGTCGGCTCGATGGGCGAGCTCCTCCACGTGCCTGAAATCGCCGATCTCGTTGCCTGGCTCTCTGTGCTCGCCGACCCCGCCGACGACGCCTCGCTGCTGCGCATCCTCCTGGGCGGGAAGTATCGACTCGGTCTCGCAGACGTCGCTGCCGTTTCTCGCGGTGCCAAGCGATCCAAGGCGGATGGCCTCATCGATCGGTTGCTGTCGGGACACATCGACGTCGAGCGTCAAGGAGCGGTGGCGGCACTCGCCTCCTTCACCGCAACCTACCAATCCCTCTTCAAGCGCAGCCAGGCCTCATCCGTCGCGGGCATCGTCGATGCCCTGGTCGATGATCTCGATTATTGGTCAGAGGTCGCCGCGCTCCCGGCTGCGAGGAGCACGACGGTGAGGCTGAATCTCGATCGCTTCATCGATCTCGCCAACCAGTGGCGACCGATCGACGGTCACGCGATCCTGCCGGCGTTCCTCCGCTACCTCGTGGCGCTCGACGAGTCCGGCAGGTCGGAGGCACTCGACACGGTCGATGTGCCGACAGATGATGCCGTCCTGCTCCTCACAGCACACGGCGCCAAGGGCCTCGAGTGGCGCGATGTCTACGTCCCTGCCCTCGCTTCGGGCGTCTTTCCCAGCGGTGTCCGCTTGTACCACGATCCAAGACGCACCCCCCTGGTACTCCCGTTCGAAGTGCGACTCGACGCCAATGCCATGGCTGCGGTACGCGATGAACCCGATGAGGATCTCCGCAAGGAGGTCCTCAAGAAGCGCCACCTCGACCAGGAGTGGCGACTCGCCTACGTGGCTGTCACGAGGGCGAAGCAACGATTGGTGATGTCTGGCCATGCATGGGACGGCGAAATCAAGAATGCTCGGACGCCGAGCCCATTTCTCGAGATCGCCAGGGCGCTCCCCGGCTCGGTGACGGGCCCCACCCTCGAAGACCCAGGGGAACGTCCGGATCCGGTACGTTTCGTTCCACCCGCTGAACCACCCGACCCACTCTTTCCCGCGGGCTGGGGCGCCGCCCTCCGATCCACGATCACGGACCCGTCGTGGATCGCTGCCGAGCATCCCGATCTTGTCGATGTCGTCGACGAACGGTTCGACCAGCTCAACCTGCTGATGGGAGACCTCGCCGTTCCGACCACACCAAGGACACCGCGCTTCGCGACATCGGTGACCAACCTCGTTGCCATGGCCGAGTGCCCATTGAAATTCCGATGGATCCACCATGACCGGCTCCCGAGGAAGCCGAGGGAATCGGCACGCCGAGGGACTGCGTTCCACAAGAGGATCGAGCTACACAATCAAGGGATCGCCACGCTCGACCTCGACGACGAAACGGTATCGGGCATCACCGGCGACGGCATCGAGGCAATGTCTGGCTTGGGCGATACGACACCACCGGACGAGCTTGTCGTGGACCCCTGGGCGGTCTTCACCGACTCGCGCTTCCATCGGGTCAAGCCTGTCCTCGTCGAAACGCCGTTCGAGATCACGATGGACGGTCGTTCTCTGCGCGGGAAAGTGGACGCGATCTACCACGCAGAGGACCGATGGGAGATCGTGGACTACAAGTCCGGTCGCAAGAACACGTCAGATGCGCGTTCGGTGCAGCTGATGGCCTACGCCGTCGCTGCAGCGCGCGGAGCACTCGGCGCACATCCCCCTGACGAGATGGACCTGACCTTCGCGTACTTCGGAGCGTCGCCAGCGGCCGAGGTGACCGAACGCGTCGACCAGGGTTGGATCGATTCGGCGTCCACCACGATCAGCAGCCTCCTCGCAGCAGCGGAAGGCGGGCCCTTCGAGCCAACACCCTCACCGGCATGTCGATGGTGCGACTTCGTCCACCACTGTCCTGCCGGTCAGGATGCACTGGATCGACTCACCTGACGCGCCCTTCGCCGACGTCGAGGACGAATGTCACCGGTCCGTCATTGAGCAAGGTGACCTGCATCAGGGCTCCGAATGCACCGCTTTCGGCGTGGAGCCCCGCGTTGGTGAACGTCTCAACGATCGTCGCTACCAGGTGCTCGGCATAGCTGGGCTCGGCCGCTCCGGTGAAACTGGGTCGTCGGCCCCTGCGAAGATCTGCCGCAAGGGTGAACTGGGAAACCACGAGGACGGAACCCCCAACATCGGAGAGAGATCGGTTCATCTTCCCCTCGTCATCGGCAAATACCCGCAGACCGGCAACCTTGTCGACGAGGGCAACGGCATCGGCTGTGAGATCGGAAGCAACGATCGCCACGAGCATGAGGAATCCGTGTCCGATCGCCGACACCTCCTCGCCGCCGACGGTCACCTCTGCATGGCGAACCCGCTGAATCACAGCGCGCACCTGAACTCCCCTCGTGGTGGCACCGAACCTACACTCGCCGCCATGATCCTCAACATCGTGCTGAGTTCCGTTCGCGGTTTTGCCATGGGCGCCGCCGACATCGTTCCCGGTGTGTCAGGGGGAACGATCGCCCTCGTTCTCGGCATCTACGAACGTCTGGTGCATTCCGTCAAGGCCGGTTCCTCCGCCCTCGGTCACCTCCTGAAGGGCGATATCGGGGGCTTCAGGCGATGGATGCGGGCCGTCGATTGGATCTTCATCCTTCCCCTCGGCTTCGGCATCCTCCTCGCCGTGGTCACGCTCGCCCACCTCATCGAATCGCTCCTGGTCGATCAGCCGATCCTGATGGCGTCGATCTTCCTCGGACTCGTGGCAGGCTCGGTCGTGGTCGCGTTCCGCCTGATCAGGATGCCGAAGGCCCTCCACATCTGGATCATGGTTGCGGTGGGGATCGTTGTGTTCATACTCCTTGGCCTCAGAGGAGGAACCACAGAGGACTCCGTCCAGCAGATCCTCGACCCATCGCTGTGGGCATTCTTTGGGGCGGGAGCGATTGCCATCTGCGCCATGATCCTCCCCGGGATCTCAGGGTCGTTCCTCCTTGTCGTCCTCGGCATGTACGGACCCCTCCTCGCCGCGGTGACCGATAGGGACCTCGCCGCGCTCGCAACGTTCATCGTTGGCGCCGTCGTAGGCCTTGCCCTCTTCTCCCAGATCCTCGACCGGGCGCTGCGGTCGCACCACGATGTGGTCCTTGCCACGCTGATCGGCCTCATGGCTGGGTCGGTGCGCGTCCTGTGGCCATGGCCACTTGGTGTCAATTCGACGGACCTCGGCGCGCCAGACGGCGACGTCCTCATCTCGGTGGTTGCGGCTCTGATCGGATTCGCCTTCGTCGTGGTGGTTGCACGATCGGCTCAGGATCTCGAGTCGTCATCCGATACCGCCGCTGTGGCCGACTGACCGCTGGGTTGCGTCGGCAGCGCCAGCGGCGGCGACAGCACTTTGAACAGGACAGGTGACAGCAGCGCTGTCACGCCGACCAGGAGCACAGCCCCTGCAGCTACTCCTTCACCGATGATGCCGATTTGGACGCCGACCTCAGCCAGGGCGATGATCACCGAGAGTTGTCCTGCGAGGAGGACACCGGATCCCAAGCTGTCCGTGAGACTCAGCCCGCGCATCATCAGGAGCGGCGCAGGGATGATCTTGGCGGCGACGGCCACGATGATGATGGACACAGCGGCGACCAGCACCGACGTGTCGGCGAGCGCGTCAAGAGGAAATCGGATGCCAACGGAGATGAAGAAGATCGGGATCAGGAATCCGTAGGCGAACCCTGACAGCCGCTCCTCGAGGTCACCCGAATTCCGGAACACAAAGGCAAAGATCGCGCCCGCCATGAAGGCACCGAGGATCGGATCCATCTTGAGTGCGATCGACAGACCTACGAAGACGAAGAGCAATGCGAAGCTGAATCGGATCCCGAGTTCATCAGGATCCTGGCCAGCGAAGAGACGCTCGGCGCGTTCGGGGTACCACCAGGCGAGCGTTCGCATGAGCCAGAGCGACACGAGGACCACGAGGACGAAGCCTGGCACGGCGAGGAGCTCGACGCCCCATCCACTGTCGACCCACACGGAGAACACGATGATCCCGGTCGCGGCGAGGAATTCGGCGAGGATCCCGATGACGATCGTTATCTGACCCTGCCGCGTCGCCGCGCGCCTGGTCGCTCGGAGGCTGGGAACGATGATCCCGACAGACGCGGCTGACAGGAGCAGGGTGAGGTAGATCCGCTCGTTGGTCGTCGAGAGGTCGACGAAGCCAAGCCCGAGCCACGCAAGGGCCACGACCACGCCGAAGAACCCCAACCCGAACAGGATCGGGCCGCGGCCTTCCCGCTCGAGTGACGTGAAGTCGATCTCGAAACCTGCCAGGAACATCAGGAGGAACAGTCCAATCTCGGCGAGAACGAGCACGAAGCCTTCCGACGCGGTCGCCGAGCCGATCAGACCGAGGACCTGGGGCCCGATCACGAGGCCGAAGATGATTTCGAGGACGACGGCGGGCACGCGCACGATCCTGGCGATGAGCGGCAGCAGGAACGCCGCAAAACCGATGACGACGAACGTGACGGCGTCCGGCAGGATCGCCTCCGGGGTCGCGCCGAGAAACAACACGTCAGCGCTCGGTTGGCACGAAGAGAACCGACCCAGATCCGCGAGATGCTGCCCACACCGCGATGCCAGGGTTGAATCGACCGATCGGCCGCGGCGGCAT
>JAQAZV010000243.1:0-3033 GCA_032127155.1 Acidimicrobiia bacterium | reverse complement strand
GGAGCCGATCATCTACGAGATGCTGACGAGGGCAGATACGGTCGGGGTGTTCCAGGTGGAATCGAGGGCCCAGATGGCAACCCTCCCGAAGATGAAGCCGAGAACCTTCTACGACCTCGCCGTCGAGGTGGCGCTCATCAGGCCGGGACCCATCCAGGGACAGTCCGTTCATCCCTACCTCCGTCGCCGGAACGGTGAGGAGCCTGTTCGCTACATCCATCCTGCTGCAGAGCCGATCCTGCGCAAGACCCTCGGTGTTCCGATCTTCCAGGAACAGCTCATGGAGATCGCCAGGGTGTGCGCGGGATTCACTCCCGGCCAGTCCGACAGGCTCCGGCAGGCCATGACGCACAAGCGCTCAGGGGAGGAGATGGCGAAGCTCCGCAATGAGGTCTACGAGGGCATGGGGGGCAAGGGCATCACGGGTGCTGCTGCGGACGAGCTCTGGGAGAAGCTCCAGGGTTTCGCCTCCTTCGGGTTCCCCGAGTCCCACTCCGTTTCGTTTGCCTACATCGTGTACGCAGCATCATGGCTGAAGTACCACTGGCCAACAGAGTTCTTTGCGGGTCTGCTGAATGCCCAGCCCATGGGGTTCTACTCACCGAACACCCTCGTGGCTGATGCCCAGCACCACGGCGTCATCGTGCTGCTACCAGATGTGAACCTCTCGGCGCACGACTGCACCATCGAACCTCATGACGCCGAGGCGAACGACCTCGCCGAATACCTTGGTATGGCGTGGAGGCGAGGCATGGGGGCTGCGGACGATCCGGTACGGCGGCCGGTTGCCATGCGCATCGGTCTTCGGTACGTCCGGAACCTCGGTGAGTCCGAGATCACCCGCATCGAGGCGGCACGGTTCACGGGCGGTCCCTTCGCCACCATCGAGGACTTCGCCCAACGGACGGGGTTATCGGTTGATGCCCATGAGGGTCTCGCTGCGGCTGGTGCATTCGCCACGTTCGGGATCGGCAAGCGTGAGGGGATGTGGCAGGCAGGATCGCTGTCCCAGCTCGGACCGGAACGACTTCGCCTCCAGGAAGCGGCGACTGATCCCGACCTACCGGTCATGGGCGGTCCCGAGGTCATGCAGGCAGACCTGTGGTCCACGGGGATCTCCCTCATCCACCCCGTGACGTTCATCCGTGACCAACTCGACGAACGCGGCGTCCTTCGTGCTGCTGATGCCCTCAGGCTCCGCAAGCACCACGCCAATGTGAAGGTCGGTGGCGTCGTGACGCACCGTCAACGTCCCGAAACAGCCAACGGTGTCCAATTCCTCAACCTCGAGGATGAGACGGGTCTCGTGAACGTGGTGGTGATGCCCGCGGTCTGGGACGCGAACTACGAGATCGCCAGGAAAGCCATCGGGATGGTGATCACGGGTGTTCTCGAATACAAGGACGGTGTCACGAACCTGGTCGCCAATCGCATGGAGGAGTGGCCTGCACCGGTCATCCCGTCGCGCGACTTCCGGTGAACCGCTGTGCGACGCGTACACTTCGGGCATCGGGCGAGAGGAGCGCGATGAGTTCGAATGGTGCAGGGGCGGCTGGGGGAGGCGCCATCTACGGTCTGGGCATCTTTGGTGCCTTCGTCTACTACTTCCAGCAGGCGGAATCCTTCTGGGCGTATGTCTGGTCGTTCTTCCAGGGCCTGTTCTGGCCAGCATTCATGGTGTACGAGGTCTTCAAGGCGCTCGGAAGCTGACCTCTGCCGTCACCTCGTCAGCCGCGTAGTACGCGGGTCTCTCCTGATGGAAGTTCGTTCCACCAGCGTCCGTAGCGCCCGTAGATCGTCGGTTCCCGGTCCGCGAGGAACGCGAGCATGCTCGCAGCCTCCTCGTTGAGGGCATCCCATGCATCGTCGCCAAGTCCGCGGAGAGCGTGAACCTCGATGCCCTCCCCAATCGGTCGCCAGACGCCACTCACGTATCCATCGATGAGGACGGCGGGCAGGACATCCCCATTCCGCTGGATGACGGCTTGTCGGGATTCATCAGAAATGATGCGGGTTCGATCGGCATGCGCGAGGAGGACGCTGTCCCACATCCCGAGGAGTCGAGGCGGAGCAGGGACGTCCTCTGGCGGCAGCACACCCCCAGTGATGTCGTACAGGACCTCACCTCCCGGTCCCTCCAGTACGGTCAGGGTGTCGACCATGGCATCGAAAGCCGGTCCGACGACCGACTGTCTGAGCATGGCGAACTGGCGAAAGTCCCTGACGGAGGCCGGACCGAATCCTGCGAGATAGTGACGTATCAGTTCCTGGATGGCAGCTCTCTGTGCGCTTCGGGGTGGTGTGGTGGGTCCAGCGACATACATCGGGATCCGTCCGTAGGACCACGGGCCACCCGTGGGATTGTGGGCGACGGCGGCAACCTGGCGCAATGCCCACCACACACCGGGATGAGCATCATCCCCGAGCTGCTCTGCAAGCAGGGCTTCCATGTCATCCTTGCTGCGGCCGCGATCAGCGAAGGAGAGCAGGCTGGGGATCAACGCGTCCGCATCCGCAGCGGAAAGGCCGGTGGCGGTGAATCGCCGGTCGTTCAGGCGGGCGGCACGCAGCGTGTTGGTCATTCCCTCGTGGAACGTCGTGTAGTCGTCGGCAGCAACTGCGTGGAGCGTGACCCGCATCAAGGTTGCCTTCACGACCTGATGGCTGGTGAACGCGGTGTCCAGCTCGACAGGATCGAAGTCCGCGATCCGGTTCCAGAGTGCGACATAGGGTGACGGTGGTTCCTGGGCCTGCAGGGCCACGACACGATGCACGGAGTCGACGACGGAAAGCTTCTCTCGCCCGAGGAGCATCTGACGGGCAAGGGTCGCCCGATTGAGTCGTCTGCGTGTGAGTCGCACCCGACGAATCTAGACCGGTTGTCGAAAGGCGTCCGCTGCCACGATGTACCCGGAATCCTGACAGATGCTTCCAGTAGGCCGTCCGACCCCTTTTCCCCGAGACCTTCAGATTCGCTCGCCTCGAGCCGATATCTACGGTGATAGGTCTCACCGGAGGGAACATGAGCAAGGA
>JAQAZV010000242.1:0-3622 GCA_032127155.1 Acidimicrobiia bacterium | reverse complement strand
GCGGCGCATCGTCGATGTCGATATCGAGTACCGCGGATTCGAGGTCGGCGACGAGTACCTCCTTGGATACGGTCTGGACTACGCGGGCCGCTATCGCAACCTTCGATCGGTCTGGGCTGTCCTCGACATGGTGGCGTTCACGGAACAGCCGACGTCGTTCGACTCGATCGCATACCCCGATCCGTGATCCCCTCCGCCGGTGATAGGGTTGATCCATGAGCGATCGGATCCCCATGAAGCTCGTCGGCATCCGCATCGAGCTCCCGACGAATACGCCAATCCTCCTCCTCAAGGAGCAAGAGGGCGACCGCTACCTCCCCATCTGGATCAATACCCCGGAAGCCACAGCGATCGCGATCGCTCGCGATGGAGTCGTTCCCGACCGGCCGCTCACGCACGACCTGCTCGCAGCAGTAATCGCTGAACTCGGAGGTACCGTACGAGATGTGGTCGTCACGGAACTGAGAGGTGGGACATTCTTCGCAGACCTCACCGTCGTGGCAGGCAATGACGTGCACGTCATCTCGTCGCGTCCGTCCGACGCCGTGGCGCTTGCCGTGCGCGTTGACGCCCCGTTGTACGCGGAACGTGCGGTCCTCGACGAGGCAGGCGTGCACATCAGTGACGAAACCGCTGAACAGGAGATCGAACGGTTCCGGGAGTTCCTCGAGGACATCGCCCCCGAGGACTTTGCTCCCGGACACGATCAGTGAATCTTCCCACGAACCTCAAGATCGGCGTCATCGCATTGACGATCGTCATCATCGTCGGAACGTCGGGATTCATGGTCCTTGGCGACCTGGGGGTCGGGGATTCCCTCTACCTCACCATGATCACCGTCACGACGCTTGGCTTCGGGTTTCTCTCAGAGCCGCTGACAGGGCCAGAGAAGTTCTGGCTCGTGCTGGTGCTCATTGCAGGTATGGGTGCAGCCCTCTACACGTTGACAGCATTCGTGGAGTACGGTGTCGAAACGCTCACCGGCTCCGATCACCGAAGGCGGAGGAAGATGACGAGGGAAATCCAGGCGCTGTCACATCACGTGATCATTTGCGGGTACGGACGCGTCGGGGCGACAGCGTGCGACACCTTGACCCGTAATCGCATCCCTGTCGTCGTGATCGAGGCCAACCCCGCGGTGATCCAAAGGGCGATCGAGGACGGAGTCACACTCGTCGAAGGCGATGCCACGCGCGATGAGGTCCTGATCGAGGCTGGGATCGAACGAGCGCGGAGCGTCATCGCCTCGGTTTCGTCGTCATCGGACAACCTCGTCATCACGCTGTCATGCAAAGCGCTCCATCCAGGGATCCCGGTAACGGCTCGTGCCATCGACCACCAAACGGAGAAGAAGCTGCAGTTGGCTGGGGCAGACGCCGTCGTCACCCCCGAGCTCGTCGGGGGTCTTCGCATGGCGGCGCTCGCTACCCAGCCAGGGCTCGCTGAATTCATCGAGACCGTTGTCAGGGACAGTGCCTACGAATTCCGCATCGAACGGTTCATCGTCGGTCCGGACTCACCCGTCGTTGGTCGATCACTCGATCAGATCAACCTCAGGAAGGACTCCGGAGCGATGGTCATAGGCATCGCCGCAGAAGGGGAGGCGCTTCGCCCGAATCCGGATCCGACGCAGCCCTTTCGTGAAGGCGATGCCGTCTTCGGCATCGGCACCGAGAACCAACTGGATCGCCTCCGCGTGATGCTCGAAGGCTGATCTGCACCCATCGTCCTGCCCGAACGTTGACATGGCACGTGCATCGTCGTAAGTTTCAGGCCTGTAGTTCGGCGGGCGGAATTACGACAGCGTAACCAACTCTGGGTGAGGAGACGCAGGAGACATGACGGATACACATATCGACTCAACGTTCGGCTTTCGCTCGCCGCAAGTCTGCGCCGTGGTTGGGATCACCTACCGCCAGCTCGACTATTGGGATCGCACGGGCCTTCTTGGTCCGTCCATGCAGGAAGCATCGGGATCCGGGACGCAGCGGCTCTACAGCTTCAGGGACATCGTCACCCTCCGTGTGATCAAGCGACTCAAGGATGCGGGGACCAGTCTCCACAAGATCCGACAGGCGTTCGATCAGCTCGAGGAGGAGGTCGGTTCCGACTGGCGCGAGCAGGACATCACGCTCCTCAGCGACGGGACATCGATCTTTGCTGCCCGATCTCCCGAGGAGGTCGTCGACCTCCTCCGCAAGGGCCAGGGCGTCTTTGGAATCGCGGTTCGACCGGTTCACGACGAGGTTCGAGGCGAGATCTTCCGCCTCTACCCCGATCACGCGGAGCCAGCAGCGGATCACGAGGCACACGGGGAAGCGACGGGCATCTGACGACCGACGATCTCTTCGGCCCGGCGCCAGCCGATTCCACGGACTTCGCCCACAACAGTGAGCGTGAGTTTGCTCGCTTGCTCGACTTCTATGACATCGAATGGCATTACGAGCCGCGGGCGTTCGCACTCGAATGGGATGACGAGGGTGAACCGACGAAGTACTTCAGACCGGACTTCTACCTGCCGGACGACGACGTATACATCGAGATCACGACCATGAGCCAGAAGCTCGTGACGAAGAAGAACCGCAAGGTGCGAAGACTCCGCGAGTTATATCCGGATATCACGTGCAAGATCTTCTATCAACGTGACTACCTCCACCTCCTCGTGAAGTATGGCCTCGAGGAACCGGAGGCATCCGTGGATCTGTCAGCGCCCACACGGATCCCAGGCCCTCCCGATGTGACCGATCTCGGGCTCCACGCCGAAGCGGGTTGACGGGAAGCTAGGCTCGCTATGTCCATCGAGGAGGCGCGATGCCACAGTCGCCGATCCAATCCGTCCACGAATCCTCCGGAGCACGTTTCGTCGACTTTGGTGGCTGGTCGATGCCGGTCCAGTATTCGAGCGTCCTTGACGAACACGCTGCCGTGAGGACTGCCGTAGGCGTCTTCGATGTATCACACCTCGGACGCTTCGAGGTCTCAGGTCCCGGAGCAGTCGAGGTGGTCCGCAGCCAGTTGTGCAACGACATCACCCGGATCGGCCCCGGCCGCGCCCAGTACACCATGGCCCTCAATGATCAGGGGGGCGTCGAGGACGACATCATCGTGTGGTATCTGGACGCTGACCGCCTGTGGGTGATGCCGAATGGCACCAATTCCGATGGCATCGTCACCCGCTTCAGGCTCGCAGCTCCACCGTCGGTCACGGTGGCTGACGTGCGGGATGACTCCGTGCTGTTTGCCGTCCAGGGACCGGGCGCACCCGACGTCTTTTCGGCCGTCCTTGGCAGCGTCCCCGGGCGTTTCCGTGTCGTCGAAACAGCGTTCGGCGACACCACGGTGGTAGCGGCAGGAACCGGCTACACCGGTGAGCCAGGGGGAGAGATCTGTGCGCCGGCAGCCGCGGGAGCCGCCCTGTGGGAGGCCCTCGTCAGCGCAGGCGCAGAACCATGCGGGCTGGGAGCACGGGACACCTTGCGGCTCGAAATGGGATATCCCCTGTGGGGTCAGGACCTCGATGCCGACACCACCCCGCTGCAAGGCGGTCTCGGCTGGGTGGTTGCCTGGGACCACGACTTCGTCGGAAGGGAGGCCCTCGAGGCATCGCGGGATGCGCCAGGCA
>JAQAZV010000241.1:0-14807 GCA_032127155.1 Acidimicrobiia bacterium | reverse complement strand
CGGTGAGCAGGAGGTCCCGACCGGTTGAACTGAGCTCGAAGGCGTTTGCGGCGAGGTCGTAGAAGGGATCGCCCATTCCTGCGTACTCCCAATCGAGTATCCAGAGCTGTCCATCGTCGAGAACATTTAGGTAGTAGGAATCGTTGTGGCACAGCACGAGTTGCTCGAGCGCCACCGCACGTTCGAGCCGGGTCCGTTCGACACGATCGAGGATCCCTGCGAGCGCATCGGGAGTTGCCACACCTCGATCCGCCGCCAGCTCGATCCACCGTTCGATGTCGTGATACGGGTCGAACACGCCCTCGATCGAGTCGAGTGCGTGGATGTCACGAAGGCGCGCCGCCATCCTGGTGATGAAGCCCTCACTTCGTGCATCGTCGAGGGTCACCTGGCGGGCCCCTTCGACGAATCGAGTCACCGAGTGCCCCTCTGGGAGGAGAAACGCAACGGGTTCCGGTGCGATGCCGGCGATCGATGCTTCGTGGACGGCGGCCGCCTCCCGTTCCCTGTCGATACCGAGGGATTCGGTGTTCTCACCAGCGATACGGACGACGAACCGCTCACCTCCCGCTGTCATGAGGTAGTTGACGTTGGTGAGGCCACCTGACAAGAGCTCCACATCGATATCGGTTCGTCCGTCGAACATGGGGACCCGATCGAGGATGGCATCGACATCCGGAACGCCAGTGCTGTGCGCCATGCACCAGACCCTATCGAACTCGCGGAACCCACGCGGCTCGGGTGTGGCGGATCACAAAGCAAAGCTGGCGAGGCCGGGCTATTCGACACCGGCGGCGAGACCGGCCGCTAGCGTCCGCATCGAGACCAGGAGGAGATCGTGAAGGAACACCACCTCGACGCTTCGCAACCGCAGCCGTTCTGGGACAACTCAGTCACGCCGCGCCTCACGGTCTCACCGGGCGACATCGTCGTCGTCGACTGCGCCGAACCGATCGGGCAAGCGACGCCGACGTGGACGCATGCCGACCTCGGGCTCGCCGATCCATCCCTGGCCCACGCCCTCACCGGATCGATCGCTGTCGAGGGAGCCTTGCCGGGCGATGTCCTCGAGGTTGAGGTCCTGGACATGACGCACTGGAGGTGGGGGTGGAGCGGCCACATCCCTGGATTCGGCCTCCTCGCAGAGGAGTTCGACTTTCCCTACATCCGCCACTGGGAGCTCGACGGCAACCGTTGCCACTTCCCCGTGGGTGACATCGTGATCCCGTTCAATCCATTTCCAGGTGTCGTTGGCGTGGCGCCAGCAGAACCGGGTCGCCTCGACACGTTCCCGCCACGGGCAAACGCAGGGAATGTGGACACGAAGGACCTCGTTGTCGGGTCCACGGCCTGGCTGCCCGTGCTGTATCCCGGTGCACTCTTCTCGATCGGTGACTGTCACGCGGCCCAGGGCGACGGCGAGGTCTGCGGTACGGGGATCGAGTCGCCCATGACGGTGACGGTTCGATTCGATGTCCGACGCGATCTCCACATCGATGAACTCCAGATTCGGAGGGCAGCCGGGCGCCAGCCCGTACCCGGCGAGATCCACATCACGACGGCCCACGGTCCCGACCTGTTCGACAATGCCAGGCGCGCAACCCGGTCGATGATCCGGTGGCTCACGACCGAATTCGGACTGTCTGACAGTGACGCCTACATCCTGTGTTCCATCGCTGGCGATCTTGCGATCTCCGAGATCGTCGATGCCCCCAACTGGGTCGTCTCGATGCACATGCCCCTTGGCATCTTCCCCGACTGATTCTGTTCTTGCGTAACTGAGTTCCACCCAGGGTGGAACTCAGTTACGCAAGAACAGGGTGGTTCGGGCGTGCGAGAGGGCGTAGGCTCGCCGGTCATGGATGCAGCCTCCCGCACCGACGAGATGATCTTTGCTGGCATGAGCAGGATGGTTGAGCACCTCCCCGTGGGGTCGCTGGCCAGATTCGGAGGTGTGAGCGCCCTCATCACGGGTGTCGCACATCCGAGCTTCAACACCACGTGGTCCCCTTCGCCCCAAGCGACTCCTGACGATCTCGGTGCCGCGATCGATCGGCTGGCGAACGGTGGCTACCCCTACTCAGCCGAGGTCAGGGCAGACACCGACGACCGGTTCCTCGAGGTTCTCATTGCACACGGCTTCACCTTCATCCACACCACGCCCGCCATGCTCACCGACCGGCCGAGTGGCCTGCCATGGCCGGACGATCTCGAGTTGGTGACAGGTCCGGAGGCTCAGGCCGACCATGAAGCCCTCCTCGTGTCTGCCTTCGGCCTTGATCCACACCTTGTGACTGCACTCGTGAAGCCAGGTCTATTCACGGATCCGCGGGTGTCGGTTGTGGTCGGGCGGGCCGACGGCGTCCCTGCCACGACGGCCCTCAGCGTGCGCGTCGACGATGTGGTAGCTGTCTACAACGTGGCTACCGATAGCGCCTTTCGGGGCCGAGGGTTCGGCGCCGCTGCCACCGCTGCGGTCATCGACCCCGGATTTCGTGACGGCGCTACGGCTGCGGTCCTCCAAAGCTCCGAGATGGGGTTCCGGGTATACGAATCGCTCGGCTTCACCACCGTCCTCACGCACCACCGTTGGGGCTTTGCGGACGAGTACGCCGCCCTCAGCCCCGAGTGAGCCTCTTCTCGGTATCCGACGGTGTTCTCCACATCTGACGCCAGGGACGCGTCGGTGCGATGTGCGCTGTTCGATGGGAACGAAGTGATTGAATGGCTCGATGTTCACCCCCATCACCACCGAGCGCCTCGTCATTCGCCCCTTCACCGAGGGGGACGTGGACAACTTCCACGCCAGGCGAGACGACCCCGACGTTGCCCTGTACCAGGACTGGGTGACGCCGTACCCGTACGAGGATGCCGAACGAATCGTGGCCTCGTTGGTCGAGATGGAGGGACCGGAGCGTGACGGTTGGTGGATGGTGATCGTCGGCGATCGATTCACCGGAGAGGTCTACGGCGACCTGTCTGTCCATCTCGACGAGGACGGGCACACGTCGGAGATCGGATACACCTTCGACGCCAGACACTGGGGCAGCGGGTACGCGGTCGAATCGCTCGGACCGCTGGTCGACTACCTCTTCGAAGAGCTCCATGTCACGAGGGTCTTCGGGATGCTTCACCCCGACAATCCCGCATCCGCAATGGTGATGGAACGAACAGGGTTCAGATTCGAGGGCCACACTCGCCGGTCGTTCTGGCTCGATGGCGAGGTGTCCGACGACTGGATCTATGGAATGGTCCGGGAGGATTGGGAGGCCTGGCGCAGCCGCGTCCGGACTCCTCCGGAGGACGTTCGACTGGTCGAGATCTCGACGGAGAACATCTCAGATGTAGCCGCGCTCGAGACGCACACGACGCAGGAGCGGTTCGTTGCCCCTATGAACCAGTCGTTCACCGATGCCCTCTTCCCTGAGATCATCGACGGTGCGCCTGTTGTCCCGTGGATGCGCGCCATCGAAGCAGACGGAGTCCTGGTTGGATTCGTGATGCTCGCCCTCGCCAGCGAGCATCATCCGGAGCCCTACCTGTGGCGGCTCCTCATTGATCGCATGCACCAGCGCCGCGGCATCGGTGGCGCAGCGCTCGACCTCATCGAAGACACCTGTCGAGAACAGGGTGACATGGCCCTCCTGACCAGTTGGAGGGAGGGCAAGGGCTCGCCGCGGCCCTTCTACGAATCACGCGGGTACGTCCCGACCGGGCGGACGATCGACCACGAGACCGAAGCCCGCAAGACGCTCGTCTCGTGACCCTCACGGGCGATGATCGGCCTCGACCACCTCGACCCGGCTAGAGACCGAAGCGGGCGAGGGCCTTCGGAAGGAGGAGGCGCATGGCGATTGCCCCGCCGACGATGACGGCCATCGATGAGATGATCACCGTGGGGCCGAATGCGAAGTCCATCGAGCGGGTCGTTGTTTCGGCCACCGCAGCGGCCCACAGGCCGATGTAGGAGGCCGTCATCCACGTGGCATGGGGGATGATCCAGAACTTCTTCGGCCTGCGCCGATAGACCGGTATGGCTCCGGCCATGATCAGGGCGATGCTGAACACAGCCAACCAGTGGAACGGGCCGAACCCGTCGAAGAGACGGTAGATCATGAGGGCGGTGCCGAGCATCATCGCCATCGATGCAAGGTAGACCCTGCCCGTCCACCGGTGGAATGTCGTCCCTTTCAGGCGTGCAGCGACGAGTCCGCCGCTGATCAGCGCGGCAACGGCCGCCGAGAAGTGGATGGTTCCCAACATGGCGGGCACGGTAGTGATCGATGAAGCCGTCGCCGACGACACGGGTCAATGTGGATTGGGAGGTGCATGGCACAATGGATCCATGGCCCTTCGTGATCGACTCCTACCAACTGCCATATTCCCCCTGATCCTGGGTTGCCTCATGGCGACCGCGATGACGGTACCGGCACGTGCATCGGGCCCAGACGCGGTGGGGCTCGTCGACCCAGCGACTGGTCTGTGGCGCCTGCGGACCGCTACCGGGGACGTTGCGACCTTCTACTACGGCGATCCAGGCGACACCCCATTCGTCGGTGACTGGGACTGCGACGGTGTCGACACGCCCGGGCTGTACCGAAGAAGCGACGGGTACGTCTACCTTCGCAACACCAATACACAAGGTCCAGCGGATATCAGCTTCTTCTTCGGCGATCCGGGAGACCTGCCGCTTGCGGGAGATTTCGACGGTGATGGGTGTGGCACGGTGTCGCTCTATCGACCTTCCGAGGGGCGAATCTACGTCATCAACGAACTCGGCAATGGTGACGGCGGTCTGGGTGCCGCTGAATTCGCCTACTACTTCGGCAACCCTGGCGATGAGCCCTTCACCGGGGACTTCAACGGCGACGGCAAGGACTCGGTTGGCCTGTATCGCCAGAGTTCTGGTTTCACGTACCTGCGGCTGACCAACACACAGGGTCCGGCCGACCTGGACTTCTTCTTCGGTGACCCCGGCGATCGATTCGTCGCCGGCGACTGGGAATTCGACGGCATGTCGACGCCCGGTGTCTTTCGATCGTCAGATGCGACGTTCTACCTGAAGGACACGAACAGCCAAGGGACGGCAGACGTGTCGTTCCCGTTCGGCGACGGCACCTGGATGCCGATCGCGGGCCGGTGGGGCGCAATCGATGCGATCCCGCATCTCACACTCGAGGTGGTCGCGACAGGCCTCGATCAGCCGGTGTTTGTCGACGCCCCCGTCGGTGATGGTCGACTCTTCGTTGCAGAGAAGGGCGGGAGGGTCCGAATTGTGGACGGCGGCTCCGTGCTGGACACTCCGTACCTTGTCCTCACCGACATCTCCACCGTGGGTGAACGTGGTCTGCTCGGCCTCGCCTTTCACCCAGACTTCGCCGTCAACGGTCGCTTCTTTGTGCACTATTCCGATTCGGTGGGTGCCACCAAGGTTGTCGAATACCACGCTGGCCCGTCGTCCAACGTTGCCAACCCATCGCCGATCCACACCATCCTCACTGTTCCGCAGCCAGCCACGAACCACAACGGGGGGATGATCGAATTCGGCCCGGATGGCTACCTGTATGTGTCGCTCGGTGACGGCGGGGGCAGTCCAGGGAACCGCCCACAGGACACCGCAAACGTGCTCGGATCGATCCTTCGGCTCGATGTCGACGGCGTTTCTCCGGGGGCAGCGGCGCCCGGCAACCCCTATGCGGGAGGGCCTGGGGATGACCGCATCTGGGCTATTGGTCTGCGGAACCCGTGGCGCACGACGATCGACGCGGAATCAGGGACGATGATCATTGCCGATGTCGGACAGGATCGTCGCGAGGAGGTGAACCTGGTACCTCTGACGTCGGCGCCGCGCAACTATGGATGGCCGATCATGGAAGGATCCCTGTGCTACCCGAGCGGCACGACCTGCCAGACCGCTGGGTTGACCCTTCCCGTCATTGAGTACGGCCGCGGCGAGGGTCGCTCGATCACCGGCGGGTACGTCTACCGGGGTGGTGTCATGCCGGATCTCGTAGGGCGCTACTTCTACGGCGACTTCATCACGGGATTCATCCGCAGCTTCTCCGTGGCAGGCGGGGGTGCCGGTGATCGACTCGACCATACGTGGGAACTCGGCACGGTCGGCGGACTCGTCTCCTTCGGAACCGATGGGCAGGGAGAGCTCTATGTCGTGTCGATCAGTGGCACGATCAGCAGGATCGAGCCTGCCCCCTGATCGGCCGTGCCCCTCGACCGATCTGACCGACGCTTCGATGGCTGGTCAGTCGGGGACACCCACGAAGCCGGCGACCGGCAGAAGCGCCGAGTCCGCGGCTTCGACCACGCTGTCAGCAAGGCCAGCTGAGTTCAGGTGCCTGAGGTACACCGTGCGTGTTGACGGGCGGAAGACACCGGGGGATGACCGACCATTGGCGTTCCAGTCACCGGTGATGAACAGATCGCCGGGGTCCCCGAAGATGAAGCTGGTGTCCGCGGTGCCCTGGATGTGGGCGTTTCGCTGATACACGAGTCCCGTGGTCACTCGATACAAGCCGAACGTGTCGATCCCGTCACCGTCGAAGTCCCCCGAAAAGGGCACGTCCCCGAGATCGCCGAAGAGGTACGACGTCGTTGCTGCGCCGAGCCCAGCGTCGCCGCTGCCGAGCGCGTCGATGACGTAGAAACGGCCCTCCGAGGGTCGGTAGATCGCGACGGTGTCGCAGCCATCACCGTCGAAGTCGCCAGCGAGGGGTATGTCACCTGGGTTCCCGAAGTAGAACGAACGATCGGCGTTTCCCTGGGTGTTCGCGTTCCGCAGGTACACGTATCCGTCTGAGCGGCGGTAGAGGCCGGGGGTATCGATACCGTCGCAGTCCCAATCCCCAAGGAAGGGCGAATCACCAGGGTTGCCGTAGTAGAACGCGTGTGTCCCGCCGTCAACGTCGGTGAGCGTCCAGCGCCCGGTCGTCGGATCGACCAGGCCGAAACTGTCCCCACCGGGAATGCCGCTGTACGTCAGGGGATGCGTCTTCGAGATCACGGAATTGGTGACAACGGGGAAACCCGTCTTCGCGATGATGAAGAACCCTGGAAACGACGTGGTCTCGAATTCATCGGACGGGTTCTCGACGATGTACGAATCGTGGATGTACAGCTCACCGGTCCGATTGTTCGAGACGTAGAAGATGGCTCCTCCGCCGGCTCTGGCGTGGTTCCTCACGATCCTCGTGTCGAGCACCCGAAGCGTGTAGGTGTTTCCGTCGAGCGCGATGGCTCCGCCATTGCCACCCCCTGGAGTTCCTGGCTTGGCAGGGTTCGCCCCCCAACCGGTTGTGTCATTGTTGGTGAGAACGCTGTTGATGATCGTCCAGGACACACCAATGCTCGACAATGCCCCGCCGTTGGAGCACACGTTCCCGAGGCCGGGAGCGCCCCCGAACGTGGAATTGACCACATACACGGGTTCGTTGTTGTACTGGCTGAATACCCGCACGGCACCGCCGCCAACGTCGGGACCGACGTCGGCACAGACGTTGTTGAAGAACCGGGAGTTGACGACCTTGAACCGCCCGCCCCGAACCCAGATCGCACCCCCTCCGTCGTACTGGAGCTCGTCTTTCGCGTTGCCGTTGATGAACGTGAGGTTCTGAACGGTGAGTTCCGGATGGTCCTGGTTCTGGCAGTGCGATGTCGTCCACACCTGAGCGGGGTCGCAGGTGTTCATGTAGAGAATGCGAACGGCGCCTCGACCGTTGAGGGTGACCTTCCCGCCACCGTCGATCACCACCCGTTGGTTGGCGTTGTTCACGACCTTGGCCGTTGCATACATGTCGATCGTGACCGGATCTGGTCCACAGTTGAACGTGATGACACCCCCGAGCGCGACGGTGCTGACGACAGCCTGGGATGTGCACGATGCGGGGGTCCCGTTACCGATGACGTGGTCAGGATGCGCCGTGTCGATAGCCATCGCTTCGACCGGGACCGGAGCGATACCGTCAGGGTTGCCGGCTGGCGGCAGGGGCCCTGCATGTGCGCCGGGAGCGAACACGATCTGGGCGACGATGGTGACACCGGCGAACGCGCAGAGCATCGCTGTTGAAGGATGCCGCGTCGGTCGGAGCTGTCGCGAGCCACTCACCCTCAGGTGTATCGGCTGCAGGATCCCTGAGCTTGAAGCCGCAGCGGAAGAGTTCGTGGGGGCGATCGGTCAGTCCTCCTAGTCTGGAGTCCATGGACGATCGAATTCAGATAGCGGCCATGCAGCTCGGCCGCATGCGGGGAATGACCGCTCTCTATCACAAGCGGTTCTTCTTCGACATCAGCTTCACCACTGCGGTGATCCTCGCCCTCCTCGTGATCGGTTGGTGGCAGGTTCCCGAGGCGTTCCTCCTCGTACCTGTGGTTGCGCTGATGGGTGCGGTTGCCACCGCTTTCGATTCGTCCTACCTGATCTTCGCCCGGTGGTACGCCGCATCACTGGAGCGCTATCTCAATCAGCGACTCGGCGAGAACATCCTTGTCGCAGCCGAGCTCGAAGCTGCCTACCTCTTCGAACTCGGAACTCCCAAGATCGTCACGATCCCCATCGACGGCCAGTGGACCTGGTTCTCGTTCATGACGATCTTCTACACGATCATCGGTGGGCTCGCCTACATCTTCGGACTCGCCCTCGGATGGGAGGTCCTGCTCGATGCACCGGCGGGCTTGTTCGTCCTCTACCTCGCAGGGCTTGTCGGGCTCACGTTCGCGGCCCTCGCAACGGGTATCTGGTGGTTTGTCGGGGGTGTCGGGGAGCGGCGACTCGAAGGGGTCCTCGGAGAACGGTTCGGTCCGCAGGTCGACTCATCCGATGGGGCGAAGTGAACCGAAGGATTTGTAACGTCTGATTCCACCGAACCGATTGCAGGGAACTTCATGATCGCGATCCGCATCTTCACCATCACCCTCACAGCTGTGATGTTTGCCGCGATCGGTCTCTCGATGGCAACCGGCGACTTTGCCGACGAGGGATCAATGATCCTCGACCTGGCGTGGGGACGAATGAGCCTCATCGACCTGTACGTAGGGATCGCCCTGATCTTCGGTTGGGTGCTGCTGCGCGAGGAGAAGCTTTGGGTTGCCCTGTTGTGGCTCCCCGTCTTCATCGTCCTCGGCAACGCCGGTACCGCCCTGTATGCGGCGATCGCTGCGATGCGAACGAACGACGTCCGTTCCTTCCTCCTCGGCACCCGAGCCTGACGAGCTTCGGCGACTGCCGTTCCTGCTACCTGCTACTTGCTACGCCGAGCGCGGCGGGGCAATGCCTACTTCGTATCCCAGGCGAGGATCCACTCTGCGTAGTGGCCGGGCCATGAACCCTCGGGCTCCTCGCTCCGGTACCGCTCGTCTGCCGCTGTGAGCCATCCCTCGACCGTGTCCACCGACGGGTCGGATGCGAGGAGGGGGAGGAGCTGGCCGTACATCCACTCCGCATACCAGCGGGCCCACGTCTCGCTCGGGCCGCCGTACACGGCATGGTGGGCGTGGGCTGTGGCCACGAGGAGGTGGCGGAGGTCGTCATAGGTGGTGGTGTCAGTCATGGATTGAAACCTAGCGACCCCTGATCGGTGTGGATGCAGTCGCCGCGTCGATCACAGAACTTCGTCACGCACCACACTCAACCCCTCGACGCTGGAGATTGCTGGGAGACCAACGGGTGGACATGAGGGTTCTGTGCCCTCTGACCCTGCGAAGGCGTCGGCGTCGGGTCGCAGACGCCTCGCAAGCCAGATGAAGGGGACTGCGCCGAGCGCGACCACACCCCCGACGACGTACCCGGTGGAATATCCTTCGCGGTCGGCGAGGACACCGAGGCCCACTTGGCCGCCGATCGCCCCGACGCCGGAGACCATCGAGTCGAGGGACACGACTGTGGCCCGTTGGCTCGATGTCACCATCCCATGCACGAAGGCTTGTCGCACCGGCATGGTGACGCCCATTGCGACGGCGAGGATGAGGAGGAACGCGAGCGCGATCGGAAACGTGTCCGCCAGCCCGACACCGACCGCTGATAGGGCAAGCGCAAGTCCGGCCCATGCCAGGAGGGTCGTACGGCGGCCACAGACCTTTGTGAACGCGCCAACGAGGCTGGTGCCGAGGATCATCGCCAACGACAGCGCCCCAGCCACGATTCCTGCCACCCACACCGCATCCCGCTCGACCAGCTCGAGGAAATACGGTTGCCAGGCGTACCAAGCCCAGAAGAAGAACCCGTTCTGGACGGCTCCTGCGACCATCACCAAGCGAAGTGGTTTCGGTCTCCAACCGTTCACGAGCCCATCCGAAGCAACGCTCCGGGCTTCGGATGGGAGGGTTTTCCACGTGACCTTGCGCGGTTGGAAGCCCACGTCGTGCATGCCGACAAAGGCCATCGCCAGCAGGAGGACGAGGAGCGCCGAACGCACGAGGTACGGGATCGCGAGGTCGATCTGCCCGAGGAACCCGCCTCCCACCGTCCCTATGAGGATGGCGATGCCGCTGATGATCTGGCTTCGCGCGAACACCCGGTCGAGGTCCCCCGAGTAGTCGCGTGCCCTGATGCCGTCCACGACCCATGCCTCCATCGCCCCCGAGTAGAACGTGTAGCCGAGACCGAGCAGCACGGAGACGAGTGAGAACGCCACGACCCCTGCCCCAGCACCGGAGAGCGCCACGTACAGCAGCGTCGACGTTGCGAGGACCACGAGTGACAACAGAAACGAGGCCCTCCGCCCGATCGTATCGGCTACCACGCCCGTCGGGACTTCGAAGAGCACCGTTCCCACGGAGAATGCCGCGTTCGCGATGAAGACCTCGGTGATCGATAGACCGGCGCCGAGGAGGAACAACGTGTTGATCCCCCAGATGACCGAGGCAGCAAGGGTGTAGATGCCCGCGTAGGCAAAGTACCGATTCGCCAATCGGCGGGCGTCGGCTGGCATGTTGGTCAGTGAGGCCACGGACGCCACCCTACGCCGGCGACTTCCGACATCCATGTGGAACCTTTGCGGCCCCCTCGGCTCCTAGGGTCCCAGGCATGTCAGGTCCACTCACCAACGTCGGATCCCGCCCTGCCGCATATGGACCTGCCGAGTGGGGGCTCACCCTCACCATCGGCCTCATTTGGGGCTCGGCGTTCCTGTGGATCGCCCTTGGGGTCGACTACCTCGCTCCTGGGGTGGTCGCGTTCGGCAGGGTGGCTCTCGGCGCGGCAGCACTTGCCATGTTTCCGAAAGCACGTCGGTCCATCGACCGTGCCGACTGGATCCGTATCGGCGCCGTCGCCGTTCTGGGAAACGCAGGACCTGCGTGGCTGTTCGCCCAGGCCGAGACCAGCCTCGATTCGGCCGTCGCAGGGATGATCACCGCAGGGACGCCCGTGCTGACGCTCGTTGTTGCCAGCCTCATGCTGTGGGCGCTGCCCGGTCGGCTCCAGGTCATCGGGATCGGCCTCGGGTTCCTCGGCATTCTGCTCATGACCTTGCCGTCCCTCGTCGGAGCTGACGCCACACCGATGGGCGTCGGGCTGGCGTTCATGGCAACCGTCGGATACGCCATCAGTGGGAACCTCATCGTGGCCCTCCAGCAGCGCTACGGCGGTCCCGCCGTGATCCTCTGGGCACTGATCGTCTCGAGCGTGTTGCTTGCCCCCGTCGCGCTCGCAGGGATACCGACGTCGGAGTTCCGCGCAAGCGCCGTGCTCGCCGTGATCATCCTCGGCGTTGTCGGTACGGGAGTCGCGCGAGCCCTCGCGGCAACCCTCGGTGGGAGGGTGGGTGCCCCCCGGATGGCGACCACCACGTACCTGATACCCATCGTCGCTGTTGCGCTGGGCGCAGTGTTCCTCGACGAATCAGTCGCGCCGGTTGCCATCGTCGGGATGGCGATCGTCCTGGTAGGGGCGTGGATCGCAAGCCGGTCGGTTCGTGTCACCTGACCGGACCTGAGATTCCCTGTCTGTGCCATCCTTGGTGGTGGCGATACAGAAGGGTGCACACATGCATTATCGGGCGCTGGGAAAGACCGGATACTCCGTTTCAGAGGTTGGCTTCGGTGCATGGGCCATCGGGGGAACCTGGGGTGAAGTGTCCGAGGCCGATGCCATGGCAGCCCTCAACGAAGCGGTCGATCGCGGGATCACGTTCTTCGACACCGCAGACGTCTACGGCGACGGGCGGAGCGAGAAGCTGATCGCCCGCTTGCGACGTGAACGCCCTGAGGCCCCGATGGTGGTTGCCACGAAGGCTGGACGAAGGCTCAACCCGCACACCGCCGATGGGTACACGGGCGACAACATCGAAACCTTCATCGACCGCAGCCGGGAGTACCTCGAGATGGAGACGTTGAGCCTCGTGCAGCTCCACTGCCCTCCAACCGACGTCTACTACCGACGGGACATGTTCGACGCAATGGACGACCTGGTCGCCAGTCACAAGATCCGCGCCTATGGCGTGAGTGTCGAGCGCGTCGAGGAGGCCCTCAAAGCAATCGAATACCCGCATGTGTCGACCGTGCAGATCATCTTCAACATGTTGCGTCACCGACCCGCCGAACTCTTCTTCAGGGAAGCGGCTGCCAAGGATGTCGGAATCATCGTGCGAGTCCCCCTCGCGAGCGGCATCCTCACCGGGAAGATGACAGGGGACACGACGTTCGCTGCGGACGATCACCGAACCTTCAACCGCGATGGGGATGCGTTCGACGTGGGCGAAACCTTCTCAGGCGTTCCCTTCGAGGTCGCCCTCGAAGCGATGGACCAACTCCGTCCACTCGTGCCCGATGGGGCGACTCCCGCCCAGTTCGCACTGCGGTGGATCCTGGATCACCCCGCCGTATCGACGGTCATCCCCGGCGGGAAGAATCCCCAACAGGTCGCTGACAACGCCGAGGCTTCAGACCTCGAATCGCTTTCCGAGTCCACCATGGATCGCGTCGCAGCGATCTACGACGAGTACGCGCGCCCCCACGTCCACGACCGCTGGTAGCCAGGCCACGATCCACGCATCGGTTGGCATCGTTCTGCCCTGCTGGTAAACACCGGTCATGGACATGACAGACGAAACCGTTCAGGCGATCATCGAATCGGCGACAGACGCCATCGTCACCGCAGATGCTGAAGGACTCGTCGTCACGTGGAACCCGGCTGCAGCTGCAATGTTCGGCCATGAGGCATCAGACATCGTCGGGCAACCACTCACGATGCTGGTCCCGGAACGCTTCAGGGATGCCCACCGCGGTGGACTCGCGCGAGTCGTCGACACGGGGGAGACACGCATCATCGGCACCACGGTGCAGGTGGCGGGCCTGAGGCGCGACGGGTCGGAGTTCCCCATCGAGTTGTCGTTGGCAACCTGGGTGACAGGGCAGGATCGGTTCTTCTCCGGAATCATCCGTGACGTGAGCGAACGCGTCGAATTGACGAAACAGCTCACGCTTTCCCAGGAACGCATGGAGGCCATCCTGCGATCAGCGAACGATGCCATCGTTTCGATCGACCAGGAGGGCATGGTCGTCCTGTGGAACGCCCATGCTTGCTCTCTGTTCGGGTTCACATCAGAAGAGATGGTGGGCGAGCCCCTCACCGCGATCATTCCCGAGCGATTCCGGTCCGGACACCACGAGGGTATCGCCAGGGTGGTCGGCGGAGGCGAGCGCCATGTCATAGGGAACACCGTCGAGCTTGCCGGCCTCCACCGAGATGGGAGGGAATTCCCGATGGAACTCTCTCTTGCGACCTGGTCCGCGGACGATGAGCAGCTGTTCATCGGTGTGATCAGGGACATCACCGAGCGCAAACAGGCCGAACACGCCCTCCACCTTGCCAACAAGACACTCAATGACAAGAACGAGCAACTCGAGGGACTCTCGGCAAAGCTCGCGAAGTACCTGTCGCGTCAGGTCTACGACTCGATCTTCATGGGGAAGACCGACGTCAAGGTGGCGTCATATCGCAAGGAACTCACGGTGTTCTTCTCGGACATCCAGGGATTCACGGACCTCACGGATCGGCTCGAGGCGGAACGATTGAGTGAGCTTCTCAATTCGTACCTGTCCGAAATGGCGGTCATCGCGGACAAGCACGGAGGCACGATCGACAAGTTCATCGGAGACGGCATCATGATCTTCTTTGGCGATCCGGAGACGCGAGGTCGCAAGGAAGATGCTCTCGCCTGCGTCAGGATGGCCCTTGCGATGCGCGAACGAGTCGCTGCCCTGTGTTCGAGCTGGGTGGAGCTGACCGATTCGACCCAGCTGAAGGTCCGCATGGGGATCAATACCGGCTATTGCACGGTCGGGAACTTCGGCTCCGACGATCGCATGGACTACACGATCGTGGGGGGATCCGTGAACGTCGCCTCCCGGCTCGAGTCGACTGCTGGCGCTGACCAGATCCACATCTCGCACGAGACATACTCGCTGGTGAAGGACGAGATCTATTGCCGACCCGTCGGCGACATCATGGTCAAGGGGATCGCTCATGCCCTTCGCACCTACGAGGTCGTGGGGACGTCGTCGAGTGATGGCGCGCGCGGCGCCCCGATCCATGCTGCAGCGGGGGGTTTCAACCTCGAACTGGACCCGTCGGCTCTGGCCGAAGGCGAGACCGAAGCGGCAAAGCGAGCCCTGCGAGAGGCCCTGGCAGCCCTCGACGACGGATGAGCGCCGAGTCGAGGCTCGTCGTCGCCAGCTCGCATGGTGGTGGCATATCATCGATCGATGCGGACCCCCACGGTGAAGGGCAAACACTCGGCGGTTGTCTCAGCGCTCCTGGCATTCGGTGAGGAGCTGGATGCGGTCGAAGCCTCGCG
>JAQAZV010000240.1:0-7246 GCA_032127155.1 Acidimicrobiia bacterium | reverse complement strand
GGGCCTGATCGAAGGGAGCTCTCGCTGGGCGACGGCTTCGGCGTCGCCAGCAAGGAGGATGGATCGTGCTCCCGTCGCGAGGAGGATGACCGAACCGTCGTTTTCCGATAGGTACTTCCTTGCTGGGCCGAGCACCGACAGATCGAGGGCACCGACGGTGAAGCGGTCACCGCTGGTGACCTTCCGTATCGGGATGCCCCGTGCTGTGGCCACTGCAGCCAGCTCCTCGAGCAACGGTACCTCGGCTGTATGGCGGCCAAGCCACAACTCACCGATGTCCATCGACGTGATCATCTCGACAAGGCCACCCGCGTGATCGGCGTCCCCGTGCGTGACCACGAGGATCGCCAAGCGATCGACGGCGTGCCTTCGGAGAGCCAGATCCAACGTTCGCGGATCCCGCCCTCCATCGATGAGTACCGCCAACCCAGATGGGTCCTGGAGAAGGATGGCGTCTCCTTGTCCGATATCCATGACCACGGCAGTTGGCGTCCCCGGCCAAGGCGAGGCTTGGAAGGCGACGACGAGTAACGCAAGACAGATCGCGGCGAATCCGATCGGTCTGCTCGTCCTCCACACCGTGAGGCCCGCCACCAACGCGACCGCAAGGCAGCCGACCATGCCCAGCTGTGGACCACCTGCAGAGCGCTCGGCGATCACCAGCAGTGCGTCCGCACCGATGCTGGCCACGGAGCCAACCAACGGCACTGGGAGTGCGACGGCGACCAGGCCCACGACCGTGCTCATCGTCACGATGGGTGCGGCGACGAGGTTCGTCACGGGTGCCAGAAGCGGGATCGATCCAAAGACCGCCAGCAGGATCGGTGCAACGGCAACCTGCGCCCCGACCGTTGCACCGAGCGGAACGGCCAACCATGCAGGTCGCCGCCCTGAGACCATCCGAACACCAAGCATCACTCCTACGGTCGCGAACACCGACAGGAGGAACCCGACGGACGCTGCGAGGTGGGCAGAAACGAGCAGCACGACCGTCACTGCGAGTCCGAGCGCCATCCATGGATCCACCGGAACGCCGACGAATCCGCCGAGAAGTGGCACCAATGCCATGGCCGAGGCACGCACGACCGATGCCTCCCATCGAGTAGCCACGATGAACACACCAACACCAGCAAGGCCGACCAACGCCCTGATGCGAGGCCGGATCGACAACGGAAGGGTGATGAGCCACCAGGCCCCCAGAAAGATCGCCACATTCGATCCTGATACGGCGACGAAGTGCGCCAACCCCGCCCTCCGCAGATCCTCCATTGCCCTGGCGGTCATGTCACCGGTGTCGCCGATCAAGAGTCCCCGCATGAGGGCGTCGGCTTGACGGTCGGATGGAAAGGCTGACCTCACCCGTTGTCGAACCGCGTTTCCCATCCAGAACAGCGGGTTTCGACTCCGCTGGCTCGTCACGATGTTCGTGACGCGAAACGTCCCGGCGACCGCATCATTGCCGACTCGTCGAACTCCCGCCGTGAGCGTTCCCTCCGCAAGAACTCGGTCACCCGCAACGACATCGACCGGAAGCGGTCCCACAGCAAGCGTTGGACCATCCCACGCCATCATCCGGCGGACCCCCGCAGCTGTGGATGTATCCCGCCCGATCGCCGTGGGCGCCCCAACGGCCATCCAACCACGAAACGACGACGGGTCCTCCTTCACGACGAGGCTGAGCGAGACAGGCCCCTCTGGCATCGGTCCATCGAGCGCACGATTCTCTCTCGCATCACCCGCGAATCCGGACATCGCCCCGAATACCATGAAGACGCACAGAACGAGCGCTGCCTGGTGGCCGAATCGGCGGGCGACGAGCAACCACGCCGCCGTCGCGGCGAGAGGAACCATCGGCAGCGGCGCAAGGATCCCGAAGGCGGTGACCCCGGCTGCCGCCAGGCACCACCGACCCGGAACGGAGACGGCAAGCATCACGGCACGCTGATCGCCTCCCTCATCTGGACGAGCTTTGCCTCCCCGATGCCAGGGACATCGAGCAGGTCCTCCACCGTCGCAAAGGATCCGAATCGTTCCCGATGTGCCACGATGCGCTCGGCGAGGACGGGCCCCACTCCAGGGAGCGCCTCGAGTTCGTTTGCCGAGGCCGCGTTCACATCGATACCGCTGCTTTCTCCATCTCCGGGTGTGACGGGCTCATCGATCGAGGCGACGACGATGTGCTCGCCATCTCTCATGGGTGCGGCGAGGTTCGTCCGCGCGAGGTCGGCATCGGCCGTTGCTCCTCCGGCGGCCGAGATGGCATCAGCGACACGCGACCCGCTCGGAACAGCTACCAGACCGGGGTTCGCGACGGCCCCAGAGACATGAACGGCGAGCACGGTTGACTCGACTGCGACTGCTGGGAGATCCTCCACCAGGGCAGGAACCGTGTTGGACGATCCCGTCCCGAACCACAACACACCCCCGACGACCAGGAGCGCTGCGGTTCCGATGACAGTGACCCGGAGGTTGTCTGATGGAGCCGGCACGATTCCCCACCACCACCGCTGCAACCTCGTTCATATCGAAGAATCGACGTCAATGCAATACCCACGATCCATCCCCTTTGAGGTTTGTGGTTCGCATGGAACGCGTGAACACTTCCGTGACAACGACCGCTTCACCAACCCCTAGACGAAGGGGATGAACCGGAGCAGCCCCTCGATCTCCTGGAGCTGCTGCTCGGACCACCGGAGGAGATCGTCTCCCCACAGGAGGGCGATCGCCGCGAGCAGGTTGATACCGCTGTGAATGGGGATGGCGAGTGACAGGTCGCCGCGGCGCAACGCCACCCAACCGAGGATCAGACCGAGCAGGAACAGCCCTGGAACGGCGGCGATGGCGTTGACGTCGACGAGATGGACAGCAGCGAAGACACCTGCGGAGAGCACAACCGAGGCAGCGGAGCCGAAGGAGCGCCGCAAAGCTGACAGCAGCATGCCTCGGAACACGATCTCTTCGATGATCGGGGCTGCGACCGCAAGGGCCATGATGACGAAGAGCTGCTCGACGAAGGTCTCTGATGCACCTGCGATCTCAGAGACGCCCTGCTCGGGGGCACCGTCAGGGAACAACAGCGTCAACAGCGGCAAGGTGATCACTGCTATCAGGATCTGGAGAAGCATGCCGGCGGGAATCCCCCACCAGTCGCCGATTCTCAGGACGAGGCCGGTATCCGCAGAGAGCGATCCCGATCCACGCTGACGTGACAACCAGAAGATGATGGCGAAACTCCCTGCAGCCTGACCAGCAAAGACGAGTGCAAACGGGAGCGGGTCGAGCGGATCGATACCCGCAGCCGTCAGGATCACGGTGACAACGAGCGAACCGAGGACACCAGCGACGAACGCAAAGGCAACGTCGCGATAGCGCCAGTTGCTGACCGGGAGGTACCCAGGGGGAGGCTGCGGGGGTGCCGATGATTCCATCACAGGCGTTCAACGATATGCCGAGCCCCGGCATACGCCTCCCATTCGAATCCGATGTGCTGATAGGCATCCTGGTGCCCGAGTCCGCGCCATCGCATCCGGACGTAGTCGGCAACATACCGGATCAGGAATGCACCGGGACCCTGTCCCCTCCACTGGCCGACATGGATCAGCTCATGGGCAAGAAGCTCCGGATCTTCCCCGGCGACGACGGCCTCGAACCGCGACGGCGTGATGAAGATGCAGCTACCGATCGTGATCGCGGCGACACGTCCCGAGAGGGCCGTGTGCATCAACGGTGGCATCGACAGGAGTTTCACACCGGCAGCCACGAGACCTGCATCACCGAGACCGGCGAGCGCAACGGACTCCGCCGCTGAAACGCTCACACGACGATGCTGAGGACGTTGGGAAGGCGAGCGACCACCTTGCGCGGCTCAGCTCCACCGGTGTGTGCGAGCACCTTTGCCGACACGAGTGCGAGCGCCACGGCTTCGCTCTCGGTGATCGCCACTGGCACCTCGATCCGGTCCCTGACCTTTCCGTTCACCTGAATCACCATCGTCGTCGTCTCGACCGAGATGAGGTTCTCGTCGAACACCGGCCACGGAGCCGTAACGATGGATTCCGCCTTGCCCATGCGGAACCACAATTCCTCGGCGATGTGTGGTGCAAGCGGTGCAAGGAGGCGAGGAACCACCGACGCGACGTCAGCAGGAACAAGCGGCTCTGACACGAGGGCGTTGTTGAGTTCGAACAGTCGAGCGACAGCAGTGTTGAAGTGGAGGTTCTCCATGTCTCTCGTCACGGCGTCGATCGTCCGGTGGAGCAGAACCTGGAGGTCTCCCGTGGACAGCTCGTCGGACACGAGGAGGTCGCCTGTCTCCTCATCGACGAAGTTCCGCCACAGCCTTTGGAGGAAGCGATGAACACCAACGATGTCGCGAGTCGACCACGGTCGCGATGTGTCGAGCGGACCTATGAACATTTCGTACAGGCGGAGTGTGTCGACTCCGTACTCGATGAAGATGTCATCGGGATTCACAGAGTTCTTGAGCGACTTCCCCATCTTCCCGTACACCCTCGTGACATCCTCACCCTTGTGCGTGTAGGTTCCGTCGACTTCGACGACCTCATCTGCCTCCACATACACGCCTCGCTCGTCCTGGAATGCGTCGGCGAGGATGTACCCCTGGTTGAACAGTCGCCCGAAGGGTTCGGGTGTGCTGACATGACCGAGGTCGAACAGGACCTTGTGCCAGAACCTGGCATAGAGCAGGTGAAGGACGGCGTGCTCGACACCGCCGACGTACAGGTCGACGCCATGCTCCCCCATCCAATAGCGCTCGGCCTCCGGCGGAACCAACACGGCGTCGTTGTGGGGGTCGATGTACCTGAGGTAGTACCAACACGACCCTGCCCATTGCGGCATGGTGTTGAGCTCGCGCTCCCACCGGATCCCATCGATCTCCACGTACTTCCAATCATCGGGAGCCTTGGCGAGCGTCGGCGTTGGATCAGCGTTCTCGTCATCGGAGGCATGTGGGCGGTAGTCCTCGACCTCCGGAAGCTCGAGCGGAAGGTCGGCCTCCGGAACTGCACGAAGCTCACCATCCGGCCCATGGAGGATCGGAATGGGTTCGCCCCAGTACCGCTGGCGAGAGAAGAGCCAATCTCTCAACTTGTAGGTGATGGTCCCTTCACCATGGCCGTTGATCTCGAGCCACCTGATGATGCGGCTCTTCGCCTCTGCCACATCGAGGCCATCGAGGAAACCCGAGTTGATCGCAGGCCCTTCACCCGTGTACGCATCACCGTCGAAGTCTTGCGGTGGCTGCACCGTCCGAATGATGGGAAGCTCGAATGACTCTGCGAACTCCCAGTCCCGTGGATCCTGACCGGGGACCGCCATGATCGCTCCGGTTCCGTATCCCATGAGCACATAGTCGGCGATGAAGATCGGGATCCGTTCGCCGTTGAGCGGATTGAGGGCGAAGGTGCCGGTGAAGACACCGGACTTCTGACGCTCATCGACCTGGCGATCCCTGTCTGACTTGCGCGAAGTCGCCATGCGGTAGGCCCCAACAGCATCGGACGGATTTGCGATGCCGAGCGTCCAAGACGGCTTCGTTCCGTCGGGCCAGGCTGGAGGAATGATCTCATCGACCATCGGGTGCTCGGGAGCCAGGACCATGTAGGTCGCGCCGAACACCGTGTCCGGCCGAGTCGTGAACACGCGGATCGGCGAGACATGGCCCTCAACCTCAAAGACGATGTGGGCACCCTCGGAGCGGCCGATCCAGTTCCGCTGCATGATCCGCACCGACTCCGGCCAGTCAACGAGGTCGAGCTCATCGATCAGCCTGTCCGCGTACGCCGTGATCCGCAGCATCCACTGGCGCAGCGGGCGGCGGTACACCGGATGGTCGCCGCGCTCGGACCGACCGTCGGCGGTGACCTCCTCGTTGGCGAGCACAGTGCCCAAAGCCGGGCACCAATTCACCGGAACCTCGTCGATGTACGCGAGGCGCTGGCTGTCGAGGTATGACCGGCGATCCGCAACCGGGAGGTTCTGCCACATGATCCCGTCCGCTGATCGGTGCCCAGCTTCGAGTTCGTTCACCAGCTCGGATATCGGCCTTGCCTTGTTCAGTTCATCGTCGAACCAGGAGCTGAACAGCTGGAGGAAGATCCACTGTGTCCACCGGAAGTAGCCAGGATCAGTCGTGGCGACGGACCGGTCCCAGTCATAGGAGAAGCCGAACGCCTTCATCTGTCGTCGATAGTTCTCGATGTTGCGCTCGGTGAAAACTGCCGGATGCACACCGGTGTCCACGGCATACTGCTCGGCCGGGAGACCGAAGGAATCAAATCCCATCGGGTGGAGGACGTTGGCCCCACGCATGCGGTGATACCTGCTGTAGATATCCGTCCCGATATATCCCAACGGATGGCCGACGTGAAGGCCCTTCCCTGATGGGTACGGGAACATGTCGAGGATGTACTTCTTCGGCTTCGTATCGTCGAATCCCGGATCCCCAGGGTTCGGCACGCGGTAGGTCCCGCGCTCGTCCCAAGTGCGCTGCCAACGTGATTCGATTTCTCGGAAGTCGTACTTGGCCATGGTCTCCTCGTGGAGGCGCAATCGTAGTGCCCAGATGCGTTCAGGCCGATTCCCGGTTCAGCGCCCCACCTCGGGATCGTCCTGCGTGACCCTGAGCCGCACCGAGAACGCCGAGTCTCCCGACAAGATGCCGCTTCGTCCAAACAGCCGCCCGTGCTCCCAGTTCGAAAGCCCGAGTTCCGGCCTGTGGAGCGCATATTGCCCGTCAACCCATCGTGTGAAACCATTGCCGACGAATGGCGAATCGATCGCTGCAAAGAATCGATCATGGGCCGCCGAATCCTCGGAGATCAGCGAGGCAACGAACCGTGGCGACAGATCGTTGAACAGGGACACAGCTTCCTCGACGGAGTCCACGAGCGTGACCGTCACCTCGGGACTGTCCTCCCACTCCCACTCAACACCGAGGTCCTCCGCTCCGATCGGTTCGGCAAACGGTTCGACCACCTCACCCACAGCCCTGCTGATCGGCACCAGCCGATCGAACAGCGCGGTAGGTACGTGCTCCATCGCCGACGGTGCCACGTGGAGCTTCGCGTTGACCCCGCGACGCTGCCCGGCCCGCTCGAGGGAATGGAGGAATGCCGGAACGAGGTCGTCAGCCCGTGACCGCACGATGCATGCCGTGTTCAGCGTATTGCACACCTTGCGGTCGAGCGAGTGGTACACCGCAGCGGCAAAGGTTTGGGCGTCT
>JAQAZV010000239.1:0-14043 GCA_032127155.1 Acidimicrobiia bacterium | reverse complement strand
CATGGCCGGTGTATCGGCACCGCGGACGGATTCCTTGAGCGGTTTCGATGGAATATCGCGACCAGGGTTCTGGAGACTGGCGCGATCCCGGCGTGGGATCAGCGCCCGAACATGCCCCTGATCCTGTCGAAGAACGACCCCGTCTCGGAATTGTCCGGACTCGGAAGCCGGTTTCGACGGTGGGCATCGCTCATTCCGCCGGTGGCTTTCGGCAGATACCCGCTGTTGCGCTGATAGAACGACGGTGCATCCGCACCGGGGAGTTCGATCACCTCAGCGAGGATTTCGTAGCCATCAGTCGGGATGATGGGTTCTGTTGCGTTGTGCATGGACATTCGTTCCCTTCGGACGTCCGCACCTTCCATCGAATCCCAAGCCTCCCAACAACCTATCGCGTTGGCGTCATCTTCCAAGGAGTGTTCCTCGATGCGTGAGGTGACTAGCCACCAGCCGGCAACCCTCCACGGCGCCGTCCTACCTGCGTCGTCCCGACAGCGGTCCTTCTACGTGGGCACCCTGTCGGTCGTCGGCCGGTGGATGGTGAGCTCCACATGGCCATCGACACCGTGCACCGCCCGCATGGCAAACGGGATCCGATCGACATCGCACGCGAGATCGACATCGCCAATACCCGCCCACGGAGCCTCACGCAGCTGGCGCGCACGTACCGATCGCATGATCGTTGCTGCCGCTGCCTCGATGTCGCCGACACCCTGCAGGAGGTCGACGATCAGGTCACCCGTGACATCGTCTTCCTCGGAGGGATCAACACCATGCGTGCCAGCCGAGATGATCGTGATCGATTCGACTCCTGCGCAGGCCGCGACGGTTGCGGAGGCCACGACCAGGCTCGATGCATAGACAGGTTCGGCGCCAGCCTTGATCGCAGCGAGCACGGTTCGCGTTCCCGCACTCGACCTCAGCACGACTGGCTCACCACGGAGTCCCTTCGCCTTTTCGATCTCCGCTGGGGAGTTCCCGTAGTCGAAACCTGCGGGACGTATCCCGGCGTCCTCGCCGATCAGGATGGCCCCGAGCTCACGAGCGATGCGGCGTGCAAGCTCAACATCGTCGCAGAGCACCAGTCGGCCGACGCCTCTGTCGAGGAGAATCGCCGCGGTCGTGAACGCTCGGAAGGTGTCGATCACGATCGTGGGACCAGAGGCCAGGGAGGCCCCCGCAATCCCGAGACCTCTCACGACGGTTGGTGTGGGTCGCATGTCGCCAGTCTGGACGATCGCAGGCAGGTACGGGCTACGCTCGTCGCTAGGGCTGAGACGCTTCGCCTACGGCTCGGCCATACTTCATTCCGATGACCTCGAATCTGATCAACCACCTCGTCAGGGCCGCCTTCCTCGACGTTGACTTCTACAACGAGGTCGAGGTCGATGTATCCGTCAACAAGCAGGTCACCGTGATCGTGGTCGTGGCCAATGTCCTCGCCGGGATCGGGGCAGCCCTCGCGACAGGGTCACCTGCCTACCTCGGGGCGGTCGCGGGGGCCATCACCGGTCTCGTGGGTTGGATCGTGTGGTCGGTGATCGCTCTGTTCATCGGCACGAGATTCCTCGGAGGAACAGCCGACTTTGGTCAGATGGCCAGGGTGATCGGGTTCGCTTTCACGCCATTGGTCATCGGGATCATCCCGTGGCTCGGATTCGTCGGCGCCGCATGGGCGCTGCTCGCCACGGTCATCGCCGTTCGGGAGGGCCTCGATGTGTCAACGCCGCGGGCCATCGTGGCGATGCTCCCAGGGTGGTTCTCATGGCTCCTGCTGTCGCTGATCGTGCAGGGGGCCGTCGGATTCAGCGAGACCAACGTCTGGCCACTCTGATCAACGCGCTGATTCGCCCCTTCGGACGGTCCGCCAGTCCATCCTCCACGTTCGATTCACCCGCCAGAACAGCCACGTGCCCATTCCGACGATGATCGGAGGGAAGAGCGTGAGACCGCGAAACAACAGCACGCCTGCCGCGATGGCTTCGGTGTTCACCGGTACGGACGGGTTGGTTGTCTGCCAGCCAAGGGTGAGGAGGCCGATCCATCCAAGGTCGACCAGCCCGAGGCCGCCGGGGCTGACGGGAATCATCACCAGGAAGCGGCCGAGGGAGAATGACAGGATCACCCATGGGACAGGGATGTCTGCCGGTGTGATGCCCACGGCATAGATCGAGACGGTGTAGAGGCTCGCCATGGCGACATGGTTCGCGATCGTCGCCCAGGTGAGGCGACCCGCCCTGCTTCTGACCACGCCGAGAAGTTCGTCCCGGAATCGGAGGACGGCGTCATAGGTCTCCGGCGGCCGGCGGCGGAACCATCCCGAGACACGTGTTGCGACCCTGCCGACCCACCTGGCGACCGCCTGTGAGAAGCTCTCCGAGCGAAGGGCGGCGACCAATAGCCACGTCGAGAACGCGACCCACGTGACGCCGGCAATCGTCACCACCCACATCCATCCGAGTGCCTCCCCGAAGAATGCAATGGCGATCACGGCCAGGATCGGGAGTGCGATGCGCGCGTACCAATCCCAGACGCCGGCAGCGAGGAGGCCGGCCGACACGGATTCGGGTGTGAAACCCCATGACAGGTACATGGCGTAGTTCACGCCGATCGCGATGGCCCCACCTGACGGGAGGGAATTCGTGATCGCCGTGCCTGCCATGTGGTTGACGAAAGCCTCGCGGACGCGGAGTGTTGCCAGGACCGTGGTCAGCACGATGGGATACGCGATGAGGAACCATGCAGTCAGGGCAATCAGAGCAACCCACCAAGGGTTGGAGATGCTGCCGAGGTAGGCCGCGACCTGCTCGTAGTCGGCCAATCGAGGGATGACGAATCCGAAGACGAGAACCAACACGGCCACGGTGACGCCGCCTGACAGGATGCGCTTCCACACAGCTGGCTTCTGTGTCGGCGTGCCAGGGACGTGCTCGCCAGCGGTGGTCGGTTCCTCAGTGGTCATGGTTGACGTCGACCCCCCGGAAGCTGCAGCAGATCGGTTGTCATGTCCCAAAGGCGATCGGGACCGGATGGTTCGCGGGCCCATCGCGACGACCTGGCGTGACGACGTTGCTCGAAGTATCCACCATTCGGCTCCGGCGGATCCGGCGTGGTCGCCAGCCACACGACCGTGTCGGCGGCGGCTTCAGGGGAGGGCAGCTTCCAGTGCCCGAGCCGGTACGCAGCGGCGACCAGGCGTGATTCCCCGCCACGGCCGATGTCGGTGCGCGCGAGGCCAGGATGGACGGAGTATGCGGAAACCCCGTCGTCGCCGAAGCGCTCGGCGAGCGCCCTGGCGTGGAGGATGTTGGCGAGTTTCGACTGGCCATACGCCTCCCGGAGTCGGTAGCCGCCCTCGAGATGCGGGTCGTCCCATCGGATTCCGAGTCTTGCCCAGCCATGCCCTGACGATGTCACATTGATCACGCGCGATGGGGCCGATCGGATGAGGGTTTCCGACAAGAGGTGGGTGAGGAGGAACGGCCCGAGATGGTTGGTCGCCAGTGTTCGCTCGAACCCCTCGTTGGTCACCTCTCGTGTGCCAAAGACCGCTCCTGCGTTGTTGACGAGCACGGAGAGGTCACGACTGTCGCGCAGGTACGTGTCCGCTGCGGCTTCGATGGACGATTGATCCGTCAGATCGATCGTGATGCACGCGACCTCGCTGCCGGTTTCGAAGCCAATCTCCGCTGCTGCGCGTGCACCCTCGGACGGATTTCGGCACATGATGGTGACCTTGGCCCCTGCCGACGCGAGGGCTACAGCGGTAGCACGACCGATCCCGCTGTTCGCGCCGGTGACGATCACGTTGCGGTCTTGGATGGTCCAACTCACGAGAAGGGAGCGTACCGGTGCGGGGTCTCGCCGGGATCGAGACCTTCTCATGGAGTCCTCATCCGGGTCGCGTCCCTTTCGTCGTACGATTCCCCCATGAATGGTCCACCGTCAGGCATCCTCGTCATCGAGGACGATGCGTCGGTACGCGACGCGTTGGAACGCGCACTCGCTTTCGAGGGGTATGACGTCGTTACGGCCACCGATGGCGCAGTCGGGCTCACCTCGCTTCGCTCCGCGAAGGTTGATCTCGTGATCCTCGACGTCATGATGCCCCACCTCGATGGAATCGAGACGTGCCGGCGCATACGAGCATCTGGTGACGGTATTCCGATCCTGATGCTGACGGCCAAGGTCGCCGTCGGCGACAGGGTGGACGGTCTCGACGCCGGGGCAGACGACTACATGACCAAACCTTTCGCCCTCGACGAACTGCTCGCACGGGTCAGGGCGCTCCTCAGGCGCTCCACGGGGGACGTGTCGACGATGTTGCGCTTCGATGATGTCGTTGTCGACCCTGCCGCTCGAACGGCGGTGAGGGGAGATCGCGATCTCCAACTCACAAAGACGGAGTTCGATCTCCTGCTGTTGTTGATCCGGTCACAAGGGATCGTGATCGACAGGGACACGATCTACGAGGAGATCTGGGGCATAGATTTCATGACGTCATCCAACTCGTTGGATGTCTACATCGGATACCTGAGGCGCAAGACGGAGGCCGCCGGCGAACCACGAATCGTCCACACCGTCCGGGGTGTTGGGTACGTGATACGGGCAGGCGCGTGAGCATTCGCCGGAGGATCACGGTTGCGGCCGCAATCGCTGTTGCAGTGGCAGTCCTCGTCATGATGGTCGGAGCATTCTTTGCCGTACGTCGTCAGCTCCTCGTCCCCATCGACGCAAGCCTCGAGCAACGAGCCGAAGCAATCGCCCGCATCCCGACCGGCGACCTCAGGGAGAATGGTTCCCGACCGTCACGCAATGTCTTCGTCCCCGGCAGACCGGGGGAATTTGATGTGGTGTATTACCAGATCGTGCTCCCCAGCGGCACCGTCGTCAACGTCGGAGACGATGGGCTCGTTCTGCCGAGCCCGAGCGACCGCGACCTCGACGACCGGGGAACGACGCTGCGATCGGCGTGGGTGGGCGATGTCCACCTCAGGATCGCGACCGTGTACCAGCCGCAGAGCGGCGTATACGTACAGCTCGGACGCTCGCTCACCGAGGCCGACCAGACGCTCAGGCGGCTGGCAGGATTGCTCGTCGTGGGTGGTGCCGTCGGCATCGCAGTCGCGATCGGGCTCGGCATCCTGGTGTCGAGGAGCGCCGTTGGGCCGATCGATGATCTTCGCGTTGCCGTGTCCGGCATCACCGAGTCGGATGCCCTGGGAACGAGGCTCGACGTGGTGGGCGATGACGAGGTTGCCCAGTTGGCCACGGCGTTCAATGGCCTCCTTTCCCAGCTCCAACGTTCGAAGGAGCAGCAGGTGCGCCTGGTGCGCGATGCCGGCCACGAGCTTCGGACCCCGCTGACAGCACTGCGCATGAACCTCGAGATCCTGCAGCGTCACGAGGTCCCCGCTGAGGAGCGCACCGCAATGCTGAATGCTGCGCACGCCGAGGTCGAAGAGCTGTCAGACCTCGTTGCGGAGGTCGTCGACCTCGCGACCGACCGGTACGAGGAGGAGCCGTTCACCGATGTCGATCTTGCCGAAGTCTGCATGGTTGTCGTCGACCGCCTCCATAGGAGAAACGGTCGGCACGTCACCTCTGTCGTGGAACCGTCCGTCGTTCGCGGCAAACGCGATGCTCTCGATCGGGCGATCACGAATGTCATCGCCAACGCCGATACCTGGACTCCTGATGCTGGGACCATCGAGCTCATCGTTGCCGGCGGCACGGTGACCGTTCGAGATACCGGTCCTGGCTTTGCCGATGATGATCTTCCCCACGTATTCGAGCGCTTCTACCGATCGGACCTGGCTCGCGCGAAGCCGGGTTCAGGACTCGGGCTGTCGATCGTGGATCAGATCGTCATGGACCACGGTGGGACGGTATTCGCAAGGAACCGGTCCGATGGTCGTGGTGCGGTGGTCGGGTTCACAATCCCTGCCGCCTGACACGAGTCCTTCTCACGCGCATTTCACCTTCCCTTCATGTCCCTCCAAATCGCGAGTGATTCACTGGCTTGTGTGATGGAACGAAAGGAGATCACATGAGGAAAGTACTCATCGCACTCGGCGTGTCGGGCCTGCTGATCGCAGGGGCGTTCGTTGCGTCGACCCTGTCGCTCGGGGTGGCATCGGCACAAACGGGTGACACCGCTGTCACCGAGGATGGGGTCGGGCCACGCGAGGCCGTTCTCGACGAGGTCGTGCAGAGTCTGGTTGACGACGGCACGATCACCGAGGACGAGGCTGTCATCATCAAGGACCGGTTCGTCGCAAAGCATGAGGAGCTTGCTGCCGAGCGCGACGCGAGGCGGGAGGAGCGCAAGGAGCTCCACGAGCTCGTTCTTGGATTCCTCGACGACGATGTGATCAGCGCTTCGGAGCTCGCCCAGCTGCCGGACGACCATCCGCTCCGCAATGAGGACGGTGTCTTCTCGTCAGCGCTCGAGGATGGGCAGATCACGAGAGCGGAGCTCGAGCAGGTGCGTGCCGAGCATCGCCAGGATCGTCGAGAGCGCAGGATGGATCGGTGGTCGGACGACGCAGGCACCCAATCCTGACGTTCTGCCCTGATTCCACAACGTGCAGCGCCCGGTGACCGTGCCGGGCGCTGCACTCGCTGTGACAGCGGCCAGACCTCCGACCGCTCCGCGTGCAACCGCTTCGCCGATCGCGTTCTCCGCGTATCGTTCGGCATCCATGGAGGAAGGGTAGGGAGCCGTCGCATGCGTCGAGGAGATGTACTGGGAGCGTTCGAGGCCGCTCTGGTGGCCACGGACCCCGCTCGGGCGGTCGCTGGGTACATCGGGGCTTCCCAACCGATCTCGTCGATTCGTGAAGGTCCGTCTCGCCCTGCCGAGCTCGACGGCTGTGTCGTCATCGGCATCGGAAAGGCCGCACCAGGCATGGTGAGGGGTCTCTCATCGGTCGTATCGCCCTCGAGGGGTATCGTCGTCAGCGACCACGTCGAGATCTGCCGCTTTCCTGTGATCATCGGCGACCATCCCGTCCCTGGTCAGCGCAGCCTCCGTGCTGGCGGACGGTTGGTGGAGTTCGCGGCGTCGGTGGCGGCAGGCGACACCGTTGTGTACTGCATTTCGGGTGGCGCGTCCGCCGTTGCTGACGTTCCCGTGTCCGGCGTGTCCCTGGAGGACCTCGCCTCCCTGAACGAGACGCTGCTCCGGTCGCCGATACCGATCGAGGATGCCAACGAGATCCGGGCCGCGGTCAGCCAGATCAAGGCTGGCGGCCTCGCCGCAATGGTGGCCCCTGCTCGTTCGATCACGTATGTACTCAGTGACGTCGTCGGTGGGGGTCCCGAGCATGTCGGTTCGGGGCCTTCGATCGCTTCGGGCCTCGGCAGGCGAGCCAGCGCTGTGATCGACCACTACCAGCTGGGACAGAGCATCCCGGTTGCCGTGGCGAATGCCATCGCTCGAGGTCGTGGGTACGTTCCCTTCAGCCAGGATGCGACGTCGCATGTCGTCGTTGTCGTGTCGTCGCCCGAGGTGGCTGCGATCGCAGCCACGACATCATTGAATCAACGGAGTCTGCCTGCCGAGATCGCAACGTACCGGATGGCCGGAGCAACGGCAGAGACAGTCGAATGGCTTGTCGGACAGGGGTCTGCCGGACCAGCCAGGGTCGCGGCAGGGGAGACGACGCTGGACGTACGCGGGGCGGGACGAGGTGGGCGGAACCAGCACGCGGCCGTTGTGGCAAGCATCCTCATTGAAGGAACCGACCGCATCTTCGGCGCCTTTGCCACCGACGGGAGGGACGGGCCCACGGATGCTGCCGGTGCCATTGTGGACGGCGGATCCACGGAGCGCATGCGCGCCAGAGGAGTTGATCCGATCGTCGCGTTGCAGCGGTTTGACTCGCACACCGCGCTCGAGGCCTCCGGGGATCTCCTCGTGACGGGACCCACCGGAACGAACGTCGCCGACCTCTGGATCGCAGGATCAGGTCGTTGACACCCGAGGATCAGGGAGACTCGTCAAGGCCGGTGAGGAACGCCTTGATCGTCTCGTCATATGCGACAGGATCGAGGTTCCAGCTTCGGGTGTGGCCTGCATCGGTGGTGATGAGGGTTGTGATGTCGGGTCGCGTTACCGCAAGCTCCTTGCTCGTTGCGTAAGGAACCGATGTGTCCGGCGTTCCGTGGAAGATCAGGAGCGGTGTGTGCATCTGCCCTGTCTTGGACAGGTAGTCGGTTCCGACCCAATCGATATCGAACCGCCACGATGCGATCCATTTGGCAAACCCGGTGAGGGCATCCGGCACGCCCGTCCTGATGATCGGAAGCGTGCTCAGGGATGCACGAAAGTCGATCGTGTCGCTGAAGCTGAGAACGGGAGAATCGAGGATTGCCGCCTTCGTGGAGTTGCGCAGCGGGTGCTCGGTGAGGAAGTTCGAGATGATCGTGCCTGCGTACGAGTAGCCGACGAGCACGTGATCGCGCGCACCGTGGGCCCGTGCGTAGGTCACGGCCGCTGCGAGGTCGGCCCAGTCCGATTCCCCGTAGGTGAAGTACCCGGATGGATCGCGGGCTTCCCCTACGTCGTTGCGATAGCTGATCACCATGATGTGGTAGCCAAGATCTTTGAGCGTTGGGAGGATGCGAAGTGACTCGGCGAGCGTGCCGCCCTTTCCATGGACCACGATCGCCCACGTGTCCGTCGTCCCCTCGATGTACCAGGCGGGGAAGCTGCTGATGTTGGAGCTGTAGAAGATGCTCTCGAACTCCATCCCGTGAGCCTGGAGCGGGTCGGTATCCCAGTAGTACTGGTCGACCCGGACCTCCGTCCCGACGGCGGGTGGCTGGTTCCCCGGTTCGATGGCGCGGACATCGATGACCCCACCGTCCGCATCGGTTGACGAGACCAGCCGCGACGACTGCGCGTACCCCGAGTCCCATTCGATGCCGCTCACCCCGGCCTGGCCAGCCTGATCGGTGTCCGACGATCCCTTGAGGGAAACGGTCCCTCCGGCATCGGTGACCTCCCAACCGTACGTTGGTGGCTCGTCCGACGGCGGCTCGAGGGCGCCAGAGCGGATCTCGCCCGAGTAGTACCAGCCGCCGAGCAGGAAGAGGACGGCGAGAACCGCGACGACGACGGCGAGCCATCGAACGAGTGACCCGACGAGTGAATGTCGCTTCCTGCGTGCCCTCGGCTGTGCCTCAGGCTGGGCCTGGCTCGTTCGCTTACCCATTGCCCCCCCATGTGGAATGGCTTTTGCGTGGAATGGCTCGTGTGCCCCAGCGTAATGCCGCGATGCACTGCTGCCCTAGTCATCGGCGTTCGACGGGCCACCCTTGAGCGCTCCCGCCGATACGCTGGCCGGCGTGGCAGGCCCCGGAGACCGTCGATGGATGCAGATTGCAGCGTTGTCCGTCGTGGTCGTCATCGTCGCGGCAGGATGCCAGAACATCGGGCTCGGTGGATACGACTCCGGTCCAGCTGCGCCCGGCGGCGATGGCACCGTGAACAACTATGGCCCTGGTGCCTTCAGCCAGCCGGCTGCGAACCTCGATGCGTCAGAGGGTGCGCGGTTCCGGATCGGCGATGCGTTCTTCACCCAACCCTGGTCAGCCGCTCCCGGATCCGATGCTGATCGCGACGGGCTCGGACCGACGTACCTGTCGACATCGTGCGCTGCGTGTCACCCTGCAGACGGCGTCGCAAGCGCACCCGGCCCTGGCGCTGGAGCCGGCGTCCCGATCCTGCGGTTCAGCGATGGCGCCCTTCACGAGGCCCGACCCGACGCCTACAACGTCCAGGTCCAGACGCGTGCGGTCGCTGGCGTCGATGCTGAAGCTCAGATCGACGTCGCATGGAAGGAGGTGGATGGCCGATATCCGGATGGAATGCCATTCAGCCTGCGTGAACCGGTCATCTCGGTCCGGGGATGGTCGATCGAAGGCGTACCTGCGCCATCGACGGCGACCGGGGTCCGGATGGGCCCGAGGCTGATAGGCCTCGGGCTTCTCGAAGCCATACCGTCTGGTGCCATCCGCGCTGGCGCCGACCCCGAGGACCTCGATGGTGACGGTGTGTCCGGAGTTGCATCGGTGGTCGACTCCCCGACTCTCGGACCGAATGTGCTCGGACGATTCGGATTGAAGGCGAACGTCGCGACGGTCGAAGACCAAACGGCGATTGCCTATCTGCTCGACCTCGGCATCACCTCGCCGATTCATGCTCGCGAGAACTGCCCTGCGCCGCAGGCATCGTGTGTCGCGTCGCCGACAGGAGGCGAGCCGGAGATCTCCGCTGAGCGGTTCCGTGATGTTGTCTTCTACGCCAGAACCCTTGCGGTCCCCGGTCGTCCCTCAGCCGACGATGCATCCGTCCTGGAGGGGCGCTCGATCTTCGATGACCTTGGCTGCTCCGCTTGCCACACACCGTCATGGACCACGGGACCCGATGACATCGGAGCTCTCGCCGACCAGTCGATTCACCCCTACACCGACCTCCTTCTCCACGACATGGGAGAGGGTTTGTCAGACGGTCGATCTGACGGCATGGCATCTCCCACCGAATGGCGGACGTCGCCCCTGTGGGGCATCGGACTCGTCAGGACCGTCAACGACGAGGCAGGATTCCTCCACGATGGACGCGCTCGATCGATCGAGGAAGCGATCCTGTGGCACGGTGGAGAAGCAGGTCGATCCCGAGACGCGTTCGTCGGCCTGAGTGCTGCGAATCGGGACCTCGTCCTGGTGTTCCTCAAGTCGCTGTAGCGTCCGCGTCATGGCGCATCTCACCTCGTCGGCCCTCGGGCGACATTTCGACTTCTCGTTGGGTTCGAACCGCATCGCCATCTTCGGTTCGTTCGGTGCCTTCGTGGTCCTCTCAGTCCGCTCGATGATCGATGCCGATCTCTCGATCGTGGGTGCGGCTGCCGCATCCGTTGCTGTGTTCCTCGGGTGGGCGATCGGACGGGAGCTCGATCCTGACAGGGTCGGTGTGGCCACCGTCGCAATGGCGCTGTCGTTGGTATTCGCTCTGTACGCGACACCATCGGCGATGATGACCGCAGCGGCCATGTTGGCCCTTCGTATGGTGGTTGGCAGCGTGGGATCACCGGTCTCGATGATCGACGTCGGGGTCATCTTCGTCCTCGGCGCGTTGGCAGGTTCGGACGCCGTCCTGTGGATCGTTGGGATCGCCATTGCGATGTGGCTCATGTCGGCCCCGGAGGTCGGGCCGAGGAGGCGGGTGGCGATCGTCGCCTTTGCCGTCGGGGTGGTCGGTGGCCTCGGATACGCGTGGTGGCAGTCGGGCAGTCCGGGTTCGACGGCGGAGGTCACGGGCGCTGCCTATGTGCTCGCAGCAGTCGCGGCCGTTGCGATGCTCGTTGCGGCGCGTCCTTCCAGGGTGACCACCTTCGATGACCGTGGGTCGTTCGTCATCAGCACCGACAGGGTGCGACTCGCCAGGCTCGCTGCTGGCTCGTTCTCCATGTGGGCCGCGGTGATGGCTGGTGTGGCGGGATTCTGGACGATCGGCCCCGTATTCGGCGCCCTCCTGGCAACCGCGATCTACCGGATGGTCGGGCACACGACCTGACGCGCGGTCAGAACTCGAACTGCACCCGGTGAAGGTCGTCGAGGATGGGCTTCACGAAGGTTGCGCTTGCCGTCACGTGGTCCGGGTGTTCGGCGTAGGTGCGGTAGTCCGCTTGGGTCGCAAAGTCGGCAACCACCACGAAGTCACACGCTCCCTGCGTCAGCCCGAGATCAGTTCCGCAGGTGTACGCGACGATCTCTGGGATCACGTCCGGCAGCCGACGGAGCGCTGCGGCAAGCGCCTCGACGTCTGCTGTGGTCGTCGATTCGGTGAATCTCATCATGGCGACATGGCGAATCATGCTGCACCTCCCGGAAAGGTCCCTGCCCTGGGCAGCATCGCTGGAACCTGTCGGCCCAAAGCCTCTTCCATCTCGCCGGAAACGCCCATCAGGTCAATCAGGGAGAAACCATGGTCGAAGCCCGCGCGGTCGAGCATGTAGACGAGGTCGTCCGTGGCGATGTTGCCTGTTGCCGCAGGTGCGAACGGACATCCTCCGATACCTCCCACTGACGCATCAACCACGGTCACGCCTGCCTGGATGGCGGCGAAGCTGTTGGCGATGCCCGTGTTCCTGGTGTCATGGAAGTGCACCCTCAACGGAATGTCTCCGATCACCTTCGACACGCTGCGCACTCGATCGGCTGCCGACCACGGATCTGCGACACCGATCGTATCTCCCAGCGCCACCTCCGTGACCCCTGCGTCGACCATCGCTTCGGCGACCTTCAACACCCGATCGACGGGGACTTCGCCCTCGTAGGGACAGCCCCAGGCAACCGAAATGGTGCCAGAGACCGCGATGCCCTTGTCCGTGGCATCGGCGACCACGTCTCGGAGCATCTCGATTGATTCCATCGTGTCTGACCCCTGGTTCCGCCGGTTGAACGTGTCTGTGGCGAACACGGGGATGTTCACCTCGTCGATGCCGCTCACGAGGGCACGCTGCCACCCCCGTTCGTTCATCACGAGTCCTATATAGGACACCCCTTCGATTCTGGGCACCCCGGCCATCACAGCCTCGGCATCTGCCATTTGGGGAACGAGTTTCGGGTTGGCGAACGAAGCGACCTCGATACGGCGCGCCCCTGCGGCAATCAGGTGGTCGATGAGAGCGAGCTTCTGCGGCGTGGTCAGGATGGTCGATTCGTTCTGTAGTCCGTCGCGTGGTCCGACCTCGACGATGTCGATCCAATGTGAAGTGGTCATGCCGTTCTCCCTTCGCCAGCCCGTGCACCTTTCAGGGGTGGGCCGAATGGCGTCGTCAGCGTATCGCCTCCCGGTTGCGTTCTCCGACGCGGCGATGGTGGTGTTACCCCCGCAGGGCGGTGGGTACGCTCCCGTCAGCCGTGGATCCGCGATGTTCGAGGAGGACGATGATCGACCCACAATCCTTCAAAGACATGATGTCGTCAGTCGCCCAGACGGTCAAGGTCGTGACCGCTGCGACCGATGACGGACCGGCGGGGCTGACGGTGTCTGCATTCACATCGGTGTCTGTCGAGCCCCCCATCGTCCTTGTGTGTATCGACAAGGTCGTGTCGACCCTCGATGCCATGTTGGCGTCAGACGGGTACACCGTCAGCTTCCTGCCAGAAGGGACCGACAACGTGGCGATGGTCTTCGCGTCCCATGGCGTGGATCGATTCGGAGCGGTGGCATGGCATGACCCTCCAGCAGGCGTGGGTGGTCCGGTCCTTGATGTCGCCTTCGGGTACTTCGAATGCAGGACGATCCATCGCCTCGACATGGGAGACCACTGGGTGATTTTTGCCGAGGTGGTCGGTGGCGGGCGTCACGACGACGAGGCCAATCCCCTGGTGTACCTCAAGCGAGGATTCGCACGGGCCGAACACACGTGACGGAGCCTGGGCCGTTCAGACGCCACCGCGTCCGAGGTTGATCCACGTCGTCTTGATGTTCGTGTACTTGTCGAGGGCGTGCAGTGACTTGTCCTTGCCGCCGAATCCCGATTCCTTGTACCCACCGAAGGGTGCCGAGATTCCCGACGTGTCGAAGTTGTTCACCCACACCGTCCCGGCCTGCAGCCGCGCAGCCATCCGGTGGGCCCGTCCGAGATTCGAGGTCCAGACGGCGGCAGAGAGTCCGTATCTCGTGTCGTTGGCGATCGAGAGCGCTTCGGCTTCGTCCTCGAAGGGGAGGATGCTCAGCACGGGACCAAAGATCTCGTCGCTTGCGATTGCCATGTGGTTGTCGACGTCAGCGAACACGGTTGGCTCGACGAAGTAGCCGCCGGTGTCGACCATGAGCCGGTTCCCACCGGCGACCAGACGTGCACCGTCCGATGTACCCCGTTCGATGTAGCCAAGGATCCGATCGAGCTGGCCCTCGTCGACCACCGGGCCTGCCTTCGTCGCCGGATCGAGCGGGTCCCCCGGCATCCATGATCCCGAGAGCTCACCGACGCGCTCGACAACCTCGTCGTAGATGGACCGCTGCAC
>JAQAZV010000238.1:0-2756 GCA_032127155.1 Acidimicrobiia bacterium | reverse complement strand
ATACCGAGCTCGTCGGCCAGTGGGACGAGCGCGAGGCCTGCGCCGAGTCCTGCTGTCGCGATGATGTTGTGGCCACATGCCTGCCCGACTTCGGGGAGCGCGTCCATCTCAGCGCAGATGACGATTTCGGGACCAGAGGAGCCAACCCTTGCGGCGAAGGCCGTGTCGAGTCCGTAGGCCGGATACTCGACCTCGAAACCCCCATCACGAAGGAGGTCAACCATCCTCTGCGATGCCCCGTACTCCTCGAAAGCCGTCTCAGGGTTGTCATACATCCAGCGGGACAGCTCCCTCAGCTTCTCCTCGTAGGAGGCAAAGTTCTGTTCAGCGCGGTCCTTCGTGGTCACAAGCACCCCTCTCGGCGGAATACCCCGGCTGCCCGGGCGGTTGGTTGGCTCGACCGCTACAGGCTACATCGCGGCGATCCGTGCGCAGCTCGACGGGCATGGCACGATGTCCCGTACCATCGTTGCGGACGAGGAGGATCATGGGCCACTATCACGACGAGATGCGATCTGCTCAGGACTCGGGACGAGAGCTGCGCGAGCTGATTCCCGACACCTACGCCGGGTTCGCCCAGATGCACCGTGCGGCGTTCGCCGACGGAGCGTTGTCGCCGAAGGTGAAGGAGCTCATGGCTGTGTCCATCGCTGTTGTGGAGCGGTGCGAAGGGTGCATCGCCAGCCACACACGCGGAGCCGTACGCCATGGAGCGACGAAAGAGGAATTCGCTGAGGCTCTCGGGGTCGCCATCCAAATGAGCGGCGGTCCCGGAACCGTGTATGCGCCAAAGGCGTGGGATGCCTACAAGGAGTTCTCGGAGCGATACGGATGATGCTGGCCGCCATCCCGTCACCGTCCCAGAACGTCCTCGAGATCGGGCCGCTGACCATCCACTTCTACGGCATCCTGATCGCTCTCGGTGTCATCGTCGCGATCGTCGTATCGCGACAGCGGTACGTTCGCTTCAACGGCGACGGCCAACTGTTCGAGAAGGCGGCGATCTGGGGTGTCGTGATCGGCTTCCTCGGGGCGCGTGCAGGATATGTCGCCACCCATACCGGACGCTTCTTCGGGGACGATTTCCGTCCATGGGCCGTCTTCTTCATATGGGAAGGTGGGTTGGCCCTCTACGGCGGTCTGCTCGTCGGTGCCATCACCATCATCTACATCGTGCGGAAACACAACGGCGATGTGTTCGCGATCGGAGACGCGACAGCAATCGGCATCCCACTCGCCCAGGCCATCGGCCGCCTCGGCAACTACTTCAACCAGGAGCTCTTCGGGACGCCCAGTGACCTCCCGTGGGCGATCATCATCGATCCGTCCCGGCGGCCACCCGAATACGCCTCATTCGAGACCTTCCACCCAACATTCGCCTACGAGGCCCTCTGGAACGTGCTGATCCTCGTGCCGCTCATCCTGTTCCTCGAGCGGCGGGGGAAGCTCGCCAAGGGTGCGTCGTTCGGTGTCTATGTGGCGATGTACGCGCTGATCCGATTCCTCATGGAGCTCCTCCGCACGGACACGACGTTCCGATTCGTCGGAATCAGCAGGAACGGCTGGGTATCGATCGCGGCCATTGTGTTCGGCCTCGGCTGGATCTGGTACACCCAGCGTCGTGCCGAGAAGCGAACCCTGGTTGGATCACCGACGTTCTTCTCACCCCAGCCAGCCACCATGGAGGCCAGGGGACCCGACGATTCCGAAGCCGACGGTGCTACGAGCTAGCTCGAAGCGAGCGAATCCCTGATCTGCATCAGGAGCTCGACCTCCGTCGGGCCTGCCTCGGCGTTCTCGACGGGCACCGCGTTGCGTTCACGCCACGCGTTGATGGGCTTCACGAAGAAGAAGAACAGGCCGAGGGCGGTCAGGAGGAAAGCGGCGAGGGCCGTCAGGAACGATCCGATCAGGATGTCGGAGTCGTTGATCGTCCACACGATCGTGTCGAAGCTCGGCTTCCCAAATGGAATCGCGACGATCGGCATGATGATCGTGTCGACGAAGGCGCTGATCAGCGTTGTGAAGATCGCACCCATCACGAAGCCGACGGCGATATCGACAACATTCCCCCCGGCGATGAACTCCTGGAATTCCTGTCGCATGCTCACGTTGTCCTCCTCGGTGCTGTGATGCGCCGATCGTACCCGGCGCGTACCCAGGGGACCAGACATGTCCTCAGAGGCGTCGGTGCTCGCGGGTTCGCACGCCCCCTGGATCGCAGCGCTGGTGCCCTGCCCTCCTCCTGAAGGGAGAATCGACCAGCCCCACCCGATCGTGCTCGTTGCTCATCTGCCACGCCGAGCGAAGCGAAGCCCCCTATTCGGCTGTCGGGTCGGGTTGGTGAAGGCCGACGATCATGCCGGTCGGGTCCGTGAAGTAGCAGGCATGCCCGACCCCAGGGATGGTGAACTTCGGGACGACGATCTCGCCACCCGCCATGATCACCTTTGCCATTGATCCCGGGAGGTCGTCCACGGTGATGGTCGCGACGGTCAGGGGTTGACCGTCCTGTGACGTGGTGAACCCTGTGTCAACGCCAGCGTCGTCCCCGCGGGATGCAACGAGGTAGTCGTCGGCGCCCCACGGCTGCGGGTCCCAGCCGAACACCGTCCTGTAGAAGCTGGTAGACGCTTCGAGGTCCCCGCTGTTGAACTCGACGTATGTGATGTGTGCCATGGCCCCCTCCTGATTGCTCTGGTAGAAAGTGTCGCTTCGGCGTCAGTCGATTGGCTGATGCCAAGGTTGATGGGAGA
>JAQAZV010000237.1:0-4177 GCA_032127155.1 Acidimicrobiia bacterium | reverse complement strand
AGCCCGCCTCGATGGGCGTTATGAGATCGTCGCAGGGGTCTTGTCGACCGACCCTGACAGCTCGCGGGCAGCCGCAGCTGCGGAAGGGATCCCCCCGGATCGCGCCTACGACGATGCCATCGAGATGCTTTCGACCGAGAGTACGAGGTCGGATGGCGCCGAGGTCGTCGCCATCATGACACCGAACGACAGTCACCACCGATTTGCCTCCGCCGCACTCGCAGATGGGTTCGATGTGATCTGTGACAAGCCGATCACGAACACGCTCGCGGAGGCGATCGATATCGTTGGTTTCGTGGCGAGGACTGGCCTCGTGCTCTGCCTGACCCACAACTACACGGGTTATCCCATGGTTCGTCAGGCGAGGGCGATGGTTGAGGACGGCCAGCTTGGCGAGATCAGGCTCGTCCAGGTCGAATACGTGCAAGGTGGCAAGGCCAGCGAGGATGATCCCGATCCGGAAGCTGGCCTCCCGTGGCGCTACGACCCGGTTCGAGGGGGCCCGTCCCTCGTGATGGGCGACATCGGGACCCACGCACACAACCTCGTCCGTTTCGTGACAGGTCGCGAGATTTCGCAGGTAGCCGCCGAGGTCGGCCACGTGGTGCCGGGGAGATTGGTGGACGATTATGCCGCCGCAATGCTTCGATTCGACAACGGGGCGCGTGGCGCGTTCTGGGTCACACAGGCTGCAGCCGGCGTCGAGAACTGCCTCCGAATCCGCGTGTCCGGTACCAGGGGCTCGCTCGAATGGCATCAGGAATCTCCCACCGCTTTGGTCTTCCGACCACTCGTCGGCCCGGTGCAGATGTACACACCGAACGGACCTGGGCTTCTCCCTCCGGCCACCCGGGCGTCGCGCATCGTTGCCGGACACCCGGAGGGATTCCACGAGGCCTTCGCAAACCTGTATTCGGATGCCGCAGAGGTGATCGCAGCACGGAGGGCGGGGACGCGGCCGGATCCGCTCGCGATGTGGTTCCCGAACGAGCGAGATGGCGCGATCGGGGTCAAGTTCGTCGAAGCAGCCATCGAATCGAGTGTCGCGGACGGGGCATGGACCGACGCAGCCCTCGATCTGTCGGAGGTGACGTGATGTCGAGAACCGGAGGAATCGGACATGATCTCGCTCAGACGGTGTTGGGAGCGATTCGCGCCGAGTTGATTGCTCGCGGGGATGGGGCAGCCGTTGCGGTGGTCGACACCCACGGCGAGTTGGTTGCTTTTGCCCGCACGGATGGCTGTCCCCTTCCATCCATCACGATCGCCATCAACAAGGCGTTCACCGCCGCCAGGGAACGGGTACCCAGTGCCGAGGTCGGGCGCCGATCGCAGGCCGAAGGCTTCCCGATGACCAACTTCGGCGACCCCCGCTTCGTTTCCTGGGGTGGCGGAGTGCCGATCACCGTGGACGGTGAAGTCATCGGGGCCGTCGGCGTCAGCGGCCTGCCAGAGCACGTCGACATGGAACTCGCTCAGCTCGGCGCAGCGGCTGCCACCCCGGAAAGCTGAGCGACCCGCGTCACGGCTCCAGACCCGTTCTCGTCATGGCTGGAAGCTGATTCGCCGTATCGACACCGGGTTGTTCGCATTGCCGCCGCCGTGGTTGATGTAGAGGTTCCCGTCCGGTCCAACGGTGATGGCATTCGGCCTCCCCATCGACGCTTCAGAACCCCGTCCGTCCATGCGTCCCGGCTCACCGTTACCCGCAATGATCTCGGCTTCACCTGTTGCGAGGTCGTATCGGAACACTACGAATGCCCCGCGACTTGTCACGAACAACGATCCATCCGAATACGCGACGTGGGATGTTGCCTTCGGAAACTTGTGGAGTGGCGTCACGACGCCGTCCTGATCGACAGCGAACACTGAGCCATCCTTGTGGTCGACCACGTACAGGGTCCCGTCCGGGCCCGCGGCGATACCGTTGATGCCGTTGAATCGCCGGTCGAATACCCAGTCCTCGACCGCTCCGTCAGGCATGATCCTGTGAATGATGTTGCTGTTGTAGGCCTCGACGTACAGCACACCGTCCGCCCCCACCGCGATGCCCGTCGGACCGCGGAGTCCTTCGGCAATGATGCGGGCTTCACCGTTCGGCTCGATGACGAAGACCCTGTTGGAGCCGTAGCTCGACTGGTAGAGGGTGCCATCCGGGCCAAAGACGGTCATGGTGAGGCTTTCCATCTCTTCCGACCGCGCGAACGTCTCCACGGTGCCATCCGGCGTGATCCTGAGCAGGGAATCGCCGGGGTGGCCCGAGTATCCGAAGTCAGCCTGATACATGACACCATCGGGATCGATGGCAAGCCCACCCGTCGCTGCATCGATCTCGGCGATCACCGTCTCAACGACCCAGTCATCCGACACCGGATAGCCGAGCTTTTCGAGAGGTGAGAGGGCGACCGTCGTCGTTGGCGGCGGCTCGACCGTCGTTGTGGCCGCAACGGTCGACGTCGTCACAGTGGGGGCGATGGTGCTCGTCGTGGCGGTCGTCTCTGCCCTCGCCTCCGACGAGGACGTACCGCATGCGGCGGACAGCAACGCGATGGTGAGGATGACCACCACGGTGCGGATGGGAACGACGCTGGATCTCTGCATGTGTCTGCCCCCTGGACGATCTGCCTTCACCCGTGATGACCGTCGACCCCGGTGTCCACGCGACAGGAATCAAGGACGTGGTGATCTGCTCGGGACAGTCGTCTTGACATTACTGCATTATGCAGTAGTCTGTACTGCACAATGCAGTAATGCAGGGAAGCGACCCATGGAGGGACCCATGTCACATCAGCTCCGACGGCGCACCACGCGTCACCCACGAGGCCCCGGCCGCGCTTTGGGCGCCGCCTCTCCCGTCAGCGAGCACTGCTGATGCTGCGGACCTTCAAACTCCGCCTGAGCCGCGTCGGATTCACCGTTCTCGGTGTTGCCCTCGGAACCGTCATCGTCGGCATGGCCCTCGCGCTCGTGACCGTGTCGATCACCGGCACCGCGGCCTCGAATGAGTTCGCTACCACGACGACGTTGCCGCCGACCACGACCCTTCCACCGGGTGACGGTCTCGAAGCAGCGGTTGCATTAAACGGTGGTGGTCCTGCGCCGTGTGCAGACGCCATTGCGGCGGGTTCACTCAGCCTCGGCGCGATCAATTTCGACCTGAACGATCCAGCCGCGCAGTCGTTTGCTCCGCCGGCGTTCCTCTGCGTCACGAACGCCCTGCAGGGCTTCGCGAACGAGATCACCAGCCTGACGGTGCAGGCGACGGTCGAAAGCTCCGGCGAGGACGCCTGCTCCGACGATGAACGAATCGTCGACCCGGAAGGCCCAGCGAACTGTGGATCGTCTGGCGAACTCGACACCGTGGTGACCGTTCGCCTCACTCCCTTCAATCTTCAGGACCCTGGTTGCTCCACCGCTCCCCAGAACATCGTTCCCGGAGGCGGCCCCGTGAGCTTGCTGAATGGGGGCGGGACCTCATCATTGTCCTTCGGGCAGTTCTGCTCCTGGCAAGTGCGCCTCGAACTGAGCGGATCGGCGACCTACGAACAGAAACTCGCTGCGTCGACGGACAGCATCTCCCTGAAGCTCGACGTCAACGGATCGGGCGCGTAGGCACGAACGACAGGGCCGAACGGAATCGACCAGTAGCTGAATCGGCCGGAGTCAGAGTGCGCGGTGGGCCTGGTGATCCGAAACCGGGCCCACCGCAATCCGGGTACGTAGAGATCGGCGCGATCTCACCACACGAGCAGGCGTGCACGGCGGGTTCCCTATGCACCTCGGGAGGTGCCCCGTGGACGATGCCCGGCGCTCAGATGCCGGTCAACGGGCTGGTAGCTTCTGCTGCGACGGGAGAACCACAGAACTGACAGGCGGGGAGGCCAGCAGGGACCATCGCCTCACACCCGCCGCACGGCACCGGCCTGACGCTGCGACGCCCGTCAGCGTCCCCGTCTGCGGCATCGATCTCCTCGATCCGCTCCCGCAGCTGCGCATCGTTGAACCCCTGTTCCTCGAGCAGCGACCACATCGCGTCGATCACCAGGATCAACCGATCAATGCGTTCCTCGACATCGAGCAGGTCATCGACCGATACGCCATCTCGGGCTCCGGCGATCGATGCAAGACGCGCCGATTGGGCACCATGTTGGCCGAGCACGTAGCCGGTGAGAAAGGT